>CAOJZZ010000001.1 GCA_948466315.1 uncultured Mycoplasmatota bacterium
GTGGATAAAGCAAATTCACTTTTTCTTTTTTTTCTGAATTTTACCTAAACTCAAAAATATAAATCATTGCAAAATTATAATAATTTAAGATATCATTAAAAAATATGAACTTCAAATCTATATTACTTTAAAGATTAATAAAATTAAAATACAACATTTATCTTTTAACTAACATAATAAATTAATTTAACACAATCCATCTTTTTTATTCATAACAATCTAACAAACAATAAAAATCAACTATATTAATAATAATCTGCATATTCTTATCTTAATAATAAACAAAATTTACAACTTAAAGAAAACTTACTATCAAAAAGAACAGAGCAAGTAAAACACTTATAACTAAAAGAATAGTAGGATAAACTAATAAATTAATAAATGCCGCATCTGCATTATTACTAATCTGTTTGTAAATATTAGAATTAATAGCATCATTTATATGTGAATCATCTAAGATACTCTGACCATTACTTTTAACTAATTGTTTATCATAACCAGAAGCCTCACCACCTATCTCATTTTCTAAAGAAGCTAAATCTCTTTTCTTTTTTTCTAAAACATAATCTGAAAAATAAACAGATGCCCCCCGCTCAACTATCCCCTTATAATATGAAACATCATCCTCAGGCAAAAAAGTTGCAAAACTATCAAAATTATCCCTCAAAAAATCAGGTTTTAGATACTCCAAACAATTAGTATAAATACCAATTTGAATAAAAGAAGAATTATATATATCCTCCCTAACAAACTCACTTTTAGAAAAATTATCATCAGGGATCTCTAACAAAGTATTAAATTTAATCTGATTAAGAGAATTATTCAATATTTCAATTTCTCTAGGATCAAATGTTTTTATACAATATCCATGTTCATGTACATATTTCATAGCTCTATCTAAATTAATAAAAATTTCTCTAAGTTCAGAATCATTATGAAAAGAATCAACCCATGCTTTTAAAGAAATAGCATCATTAGATTGATTTTTTTTATTACTAATATTATTACTAAAATTAATCATAGACATAACAATTCTCCTTATTATTATTTTAAACCAAATAAACAAAAAAAACAAATCTTTAAATAAACTTTTCTACTCTCTCCTGTAAAAACTTTCTAATTTTACACAAACGACCATCTATTGTACTAATAGGTAAATCAAGTAAACTACCAATTTCTTTATAACTAAAACCATTATATCTAAGCTCAAATACTATACTAAATTTAAAATTCAACAAGTTTTTATAATAAATAAACCTCTCTTCCTCTAACTTCTCAGAAAAAAAATCATCAATCACATTCTTATTATCACTTATATTAAACAATACCTCATCACCTATATTATTATTTAAAGATGCATGACGATAACTACTAATATTTCTACAATATGTAATTAAATGCCTTTCAATACATAATGATACATAAGTATAAAATAAAACTCCACTACTCTCTTGATAAGAATCTATAGCCTTATTAAGCGCAATCATTCCCTCTTGTATCAAATCCTCTAATTCAGAACCACACTTTTTAGCAAAATCATAATATTTATACGCCAATTTTTTAATAAAAGGATGATACTTTTGAAACATCAAATTTCTAGCTTCCTCATCGCTTTCCCTTATCATATACATAACTTCATAATCATTTACATTTTTATATTCCATTTGCCCCTACTTTCTATTCCGGACAACCTCATAAATCATAATTCCTGCCGCTACTGATGCATTTAAACTATTAGTTTCTCCATACATTGGTATTTTTGCTATATAATCACACTCTTTAGTTACTAAATGTGACATACCATTACCCTCATTCCCAATAATCAAAGCTATTTTACCAGAATAGTCTATCTCACGATAATCTACACTTTGCTCTAAAGCTGTACCTACAATCCAAAAACCCTGCTTTTTTAACTCTTTCATCGTAGAAACTAAATTTGATACTGATGCAATTCTTACTCGCTCTAATGTACCAACACTAGTCTTCATAACAGTAGCGTTAACTTGTACCTGTCTTTTTTGTGGCATAACAATAGCATCAACAGAGGCAGCCTCACATGTTCTAATAATAGCACCTAAATTATGCGGATCTTCCAAATGATCTAATAAAACTAGAAAAGAAGGATTATCCCTTAATACTTCCTCAAGACTAGCATATCTATAATCCGGAACAGAAATTATTATACCTTGATGTACTCCATCAACCAAACGATCAATTTCTACATTTGACTTAAATTCTACTCTCAAATTTCTTTTTTCAATAAGTGAAATAATCTCTTTATCATGAAAACCCTGCTGCAAAAATATTTTTAATACCTTTTTATTTTTTCTTAAAACTTCCTTCGCCACATTTCTTCCATAAATCAACATACAATATCACCTAAAATAAATTTCATAATTTCATCTATTCTTTCTTTTCTATTATCTAAATCTAAATAACCAATTAATGACTCAAGACCAGTAGCATACTTATAAGTAACAACATCACAATTTTTTGGATGAGAAAGACTCTTATAATTTCTTGCTCTTTTAATAATAGTAATCTCTTCATCTGTCAAAAAATCACACTTAAACATCTTATCTAAAAAAGCAGCTTGACTTTTTGCACTAACATAACTAACAGCCGCCGTCTGTAAATCATTAACATTAGCAATTCCTTTATATATCAAATGTTTTCTCACATAATTTTCATAAATTGTATCACCTAAATAGGCAAGAACCAACACATTTATCTCTTTTACTTGCATACTAAACTTCACCAATCTTATTTAGTATTAATTTCCAATACTAAAATCAACATTCTCCCTTCATAATATTTCATCTAATAAACCAATTATACAATATTAAAACGATTAAAACAAAAAAATTACTCCTAATTCAAACAAGTAACTTTTTAATTAAATTAGCTCAGTCCTAGTTTATAAGGGATGAATATAAGGAGTTTATATTTTTAATTATGTCAACATCCTTTATTTTAAGAATTACCCCCTACAATCTAGGATTGAGCGATTAAATTAATAATTTTCATAATAACTCACAACAAAACAATATTACTAATATTATTAAACTATTTCATAAGTAGTACCCGATTCTCTTGTATCTATCAAACGTATACCCTTACTAAGAAGCTCATCCCTTATAGCATCAGCCTTAGAAAAATCCTTATTCTTCTTAGCCAAGCCTCTCTCCTCTATCTTCATCAAAATCTCCTTCTCATCTATCAATAACTTTTCCTTCCGAAATAAGTCCAAAGATAAAACTCTATCAAATTCACCAAGCAATTTTATTTTAGCTTTACCACTTAAATTTACATCTTTTATCACCTTATAAAGAACAGAAAGAGCATTAGCTGTATTCAAATCATCTGCAAGAGACTGAATAAATCTATCATTATAAAAATTATATAACCCACTATCAATCTCTCCGTTATCTTCTATATTACAAATCTTTTGACGAATCTTCTTCAAAGTAATCCCTGCCTGATTAATAGCATCATATGAAAAAACTAATTGTTTACGATAATGTGAATTAAGACACATAAATCTAAATGCCAAAGGATCATACCCCTTATCCTCAAGCAATGATACAGTAAGAAATTCACCTTTAGATTTACTCATCTTACCATCATCATCTAACAAATGCTCATTATGAAACCAATATCGACACCATTGATGACCTAAGTATGCCTCACTTTGTGCAATCTCATTTGTATGATGAGGAAAAACATTGTCTACTCCTCCACCATGTATATCAAGATATTGACCCAAATATTTTATGGAAATACCACTACATTCAATATGCCAACCAGGATATCCTAATCCCCATGGCGAATCCCAAAGCAATTCATGATTTTCATACTTACTTGTAGTAAACCATAAAACAAAATCAGCTTGATTTTTCTTATTGTCATCAACTTCAACACTATCACGTACACCCACAAATAGTTCCTCTTCTTTATGATTAGTTAAAGCATAATAATTATCGAGTTTAGCTGTATCAAAATAAACATTTCCCCCAGATAAATAAGCATAACCATCCTTAATTAACTTCTTTATAATTATAATATATTGATCAATATTATCAGTAGCTTTAGAAACAATTTCTGGCCGACAACAATTAACTTTAGCTAAATCATCAAAAAAAACATCAGTATAAAAATCCGCAATCTCTAAAGCTGACTTATTCTCCCTTTTTTTAGCAACTTCCATTTTATCTTCACCAAAATCTGAATCACTTGTTAAATGACCAACATCTGTAATATTCATAGCTCTAAGAACATCATAACCAATATATCTTAATGTTTTTTCCAAAACATCATGACCTATATAATTACGAATATTACCTATATGAGCATAATGATATACAGTTGGACCACAAGTATACATTTTAACCTTACCATCCTCATATGGAACAAAGTCCTCAATCTTTCTAGTTAAAGTATTATAAAGTCTCATCACTACATTAGATATCACAACTACTATTCACCTCACTTAATACAAGTAATCCATCTAAAACATATCTTAATTACAATATTTTTCTATAAAATATAAACCTTTTCTTTTAAAATAAATTACTTCTTTTAGTATAGCATATTACTATAAAAACTAGAATACCACACTAATATATATTTTAGAAAACACTAATATATATTTTAGAAAATAATAACATCTAAATTTTTCTAAACACAACTTTCGATTTATAAAGTATAGATTTAATTTACAATTTTTAGAATTGAACAGAATAATAATTCAAACATAAACTTTATAAATTTATTATCTTTACATTATGTACTAAATAAACTACCTCGAAGCAAACCTCAGGGAATTAGCACCTAAGAGATCAAAGACTTAAATTTTATAAATAAAAGAATAATATTAAATAGTATTAATTTAAGAATATTAATATTTTAAAGAATTTATAAACAAAAAATCAACTAACACAGCATGTCATATAAAAAAGCTTTAATCTATCAACAATAAATCTTAACAAAGCACCTATCTATTAAAACAATCATATTCTAAACAAATACTATCTATAATTTTATCAACCTTTCTTGCTCCAAATTCCAAGTAGTTACATTCTTTCTTTATTTTATTAACAATTTCTGTGGATAAAATATTTTTGTTATTATTCTTTTCCACAATATTTGTTAATTTTTCACGTATAATTTTTTCAATTTCTACCTCACCAATTTCTTTAAAGAAAACTACTTTATCAATTCTATTTAACAACTCAACACCCAAAAAACTCTTAATTTTTTCCATAACTAAATCATTATTTCTTTTAGAAAATCCAATTCCCTTTTTATCACATCCCAAATTAGAAGTCATAAAAATAATAGTATGGCTAAAATCAACTACCTCACCTGTTGAACTTGTCATATATCCCTCATCAAATACTTGTAAAAATAATTTTAATACATGTGAACTAGCCTTTTCAATCTCATCAAGTAATAAAATAGAATATGGATTTTGTCTTACTTTATCTAATAAAGTTCCCTGATCATTATATCCAACATATCCAGGAGGTGCTCCTATAATTTTACTACTACTGAAGCTTTCTTTATACTCACTCATATCCACTTTAATAAATGCTTCTTTATTATATAATAATTCAGCATACTTTTTTACCAAAAAGGTTTTTCCTATACCACTTTTTCCAACTAATAATAAAGATACTGGAGTCTTTCTTGGACTATTTTTATGTGATGCAATTACATCTACAATTTGTGAAATAGCCATATCTTGCCCAATAACCATCTTCTGTAATTGCTTTACGATTTTTTTATCATTCATCTTTTTAATACTAGCAACAGGTATCTTAGTCTTAGCATAAACAACCTGATATAAAATATCTAAAGAGACTACCTTTTTTTGAGGCCTCTTATCTTCAAAAAGTAAACCATCATATTCGCTTTTCAATTTCATTTCTTTTTCTCTAAGTAAAGAAGCCTTTTTATAATCATGATTAATTATAGCCTTATTTTTTTCACTTTTTATATTCTTTATATTCAAAGTATACTCCTTTATCTTTTTATCATAACTATCATCTATAACCGAAGCCTTAGCACAAGCCTCATCAAAAAGATCAATAGCCTTATCAGGAAACTTTCCTATATGAACATATTTATCGGTTAAATAAATTATTTCATCAATAAGCTTCTCACTTACTCTAACACCATGATATTCCTCATATATCTTTTTAAAATGCAATAATATATTTCTTGTTTCTTCCAATGTAGGCTCATTTACATACACTTTTTGAAATCTACGATCTAACGCTTTATCGCCTTCTAAAAATTTACTATATTCTTGCCTTGTAGTAGCCCCAATCATCCGAATCGCTCCTCTTGCTAAATAAGGCTTTAAAATATTAGATGCATCAATTGCCCCTTCTGCACCACCTGCACCTACTAAAGTATGAATCTCATCTATAAATAAAATAATATCTTCCTCTTGCTCCAACTCGCTAATTATTCTATTTATTCGTTCCTCAAATTCTCCTCGATACTTAGTTCCAGCTACTAAAGAAGCCATCGAAACACTTAAGATTCTTTTATTAAGTAACTTCTTAGGTACACTACCTATCTCAATACGCCGAACTAACTCCTCAACTATAGCTGTTTTACCAACACCTGCCTCACCAATAAGTAAAGGATTATTTTTAGTTCTTCTAAGCAATATCTCCATAACTCTATTAACTTGTTCATCACGACCAACAACAGGATCAAAACCTTCTGTTTTATATTTTTTATTAAAATCAACAGCATATTCCTCAATAAATAACTTTTTATCACCTTTAGCATTCTTAAATACAAATTTGCTTGAAAACTTTTCATACAAATAATCTATATCGATATTCATTCCTAATAATATCCTATTAGCAACACCATCACCTTCTGCTAACAAAGATACAAACAAACTCTCAACTGTAATCATAGCATCTTCATCTTTACTATCTAAAATAGCATTCTCAATAATTCTTTTCAATAAAGGAGTATACAAAAACCAATCATTAGTACTTTTACCAACACCAATAACTCTAACAATCTCCTGCCTACACTTTTCATAAGTTAATTGATACTTTTCAAGTAACTTAGTAACCTCTAATTCTTTATTATGTAAAATAGCTAATAGTAAATGTTCACTACCAACATATGGATGTTTCAAAGAAATCATTTCCTTCTTAGTCATTAATAATACTTTTTGTGCTTCTTCCGAAAATTTAGAAAACATAAAATCATCTCCCTATACTAATAATTTTATGGCTATTTCATTATTATAAGCAAGAAATTGCATACCAAAAAAAAAGACAAAAAATGCAAAAAAAAGGAGACATAGTCTCCAAAATAATTCCTAACAAATAACAAAATAAATAAAATTATCAAATACTATTTATTATGAAACTATTATCATTAAACAACTGCAAGAATTGTAAAAATAATTAACAATATAACTAATAATTCTACAAATAACTTCCAAATTGCCTTCCACCAATTCTTATAAGAAACGTCCAAATAAGATAATGTTCCCATCAAAATCAAACTAGTAGGGGCAACTAACATTGTTAAACCATACATAGCTTGAAAAATAACTGCTACAATATCCTGATGACCTTTTACAACACTAACAAAGTATGGCAAAATACTTTGGAAACTATAAGACGGATCAGAATTAAATAAACTTGCAAGAAGTGCAACAACACTAGTTGTAAACACATTAAAACCTTTTGTAATACCTAAAACAGCTTTATAAATCACTAATTGATATGGATGATATGTAACTGTTACTAAACATGTATAAACTAAAATTGTAATAATAGCTGGACCAAATGCCTTCTTAGCACCATTAGCAAATCCATCAAATACATCATCTATTTTTACTCTATAAATAAATACTAGTAAGAATACAATAACAGCCAATACAAAGAATAAATCTGTAATAGACCATGTACCAAAAGCATTAACATTTCCCAATAATTTACCAAATAGCGGAAATCCAAATACCTTGAATTCAGAAACTGCCGTAGTAGCATCACTAAATGCGGTAACCTTAAATACATCATTCCAAGGGATAAATGCAAGAATCATAATAACAAAAAGTATAATAAAACTCAAAGTAAATAACCAAGTTGAATTCTTTTTGTTAGTTCTTTCTGGTATAAAACCACCTAAAGAATCGTCATCATTACCATCTGCAACAACAATAACATCATCATCCTTAACAGCTGCCTTTATATCTTTTTTACTAGATTTAGATGAAGATTTACTGTTTTTAGTACTTTTAGAATTAGTTTTAGGCTTTGTTGATTTATTAGTACTAGATTTTATCTTAGTATTAGTAGTACTAATTACCTCCACATCACTTTTCTCTTCAGTAACAATTTTCTCTACTTTTTTACTTTCATCTTTTGTTGTATTATTTTTAGTAATTTTTAATTTTTTAATATAAAAGTAAGTATTTAATATTAATAAAATTAACCCTACAAATAATATAACGATTTTAACAACAACTTGTGAATCAGTTTTAAGACTTAAAGTTGAAACAAGTATATTAGTATTACTAAAACCAAAAGTCGTCCCAGCAACACCAATCATCGTAGAACCTACTAAAGTAAGAGCTGCGACAATCTTATCATAACCCATTAATAAAATTAAAGTAACAAGTAATGGAAAAAATACTATTAATGCAAGTTGCATTCCACAAAAAGATGTAATAATAGCAAGTAAAATCATAATAATAGATAAAGCAACAAATTCATTTCCATCTACTGCCTTAACAATTTTATCCAAAAAAGAGCGATAAGCTGGAATCTTATATAAAATTCCATAAAACCCACCAACTACAATTATGAATAATGCAATATATCCAAAATAAGATAATGACGTAAGTGGATAATTAAATAAATCAAATAATCCCATCTGAACGCGTCCTTGATCAACATACTCAGTTGAAAAATAAGCAGCTGGTAAAATCCAACTAAGTAACATGAATAATAATAAAGTAACAAGAACGACTTTTATTGTATTATGTTTATGTTTTTTCATAAATTCTCCTCCCATAATAATTATATACTACATATTCTATCTTTTACAAGTAGTTGCCATATTTTTTAATGAAAATTTAGTGAAATATTTTTAGCTAGAATCTATATTTCATAGAATTATTCCTTATGAACTAATACTCAACAAAATAATAAAATACACATTAATATACCAACATAAACTTTAAAAATAACCAAATTCAAAATCAATAATTATAACTACTAATACTAATTTTCCTCATTTTGTGATACATCATTAGTAGGTCTCATTAACGGAAATAATATAACATCCTTAATATTTTTAGAATTAGTAAGCAATTGAACAACTCTATCAATACCAATACCCCAACCACTAATTGGAGGCATACCACTTTCCATAGCTAAAATATAATCTGAATCCATTGGCATTGCTTCTTCATCGCCAAGAGCATTCAATTTAGCTTGTTCTTCCAAACGCCTTTCTTGTTCCAAAGGATCAACCAATTCAGAATAAGCATTAATAATTTCAGCACCATTAATAACTAATTGAAAACGATCACTAATAGATGGGTCATTATCATTAGCCCTAGCTAATGGACTTAAACTAGTTGGATGCTCAGTCAAAAAAATTGGATTTACAACATGAACTCTTGCTACCTTTTTATATAATTGATCAACTAAATTACCATAACCTAAAGCCTCAAGTGGTACCTCACTATCAATTTCTATATTATCTAATTTAATTTTCTCTAATAATTTTTCCTTCGTATTATAAACAGCTATATCAATATCACTATAACGCAAAATCAAATCACGAAAACTTACACTTTCCCATTCACCACTCAAATCAACTTCACGATCACCAACAGTAATAACTAAAGTTCCAAATAACTTCATTATAATATGTTGTAACATCTCTCTTAAGAATTTCATATTATCCTCATAATTATAATAAGCACAATATCCTTCTATCATTGTAAAATCTTGCAAATGAGTAGCATCTATTCCCTCATTTCTAAAACAACGAGCAATCTCAAATACTTTAGTAAATCCACCAACAATAGCTCTTTTCAAATAAGTTTCAGGTGCAATTCTTAAATATAAATCTATATCTAAAGCCTTATGATGGGTAGTAAAAGGAGTAGCTGTCGCCCCACTAGCCTTATTATTTAAAATAGGAGTCTCAATCTCTACATACCCAGCCTCATCCAAATAATTTCTAATTTCTCTAATAAACTTACTTCTAAATAAAAACCTCATCTTAGCTTCATCATTCATAATAAGATCTAAATATCTTTCACGATAAATTGTTTCAATATCTTCAACACCATGAAACTTTTCAGGTAAAGGTCTTAAAGCTTTACCTAAAAAAGTAATACTATCTGCCCTAATAGTCTTTTCTCCAGTATGAGTAGTAAACACCTCACCAGAAACACCTATAAAGTCTCCTAAATCATAATTTGATTTAAACTCTTGATAAGCTTCTTCACCTATCATATCTAGCTTAACAGAAATTTGAATTTTACCTTTTATATCGCCAATAGTTAAAAAACTCATTTTCCCCATTTTACGCATTAAAATAATACGCCCCGCAACACGAACATCTGTAACACCATCTTCTAATTCAGAAGCGTCACAAAGTTCATAATTAATCTCATATCTCTCAGGATATGGTTGTTTAATATTTTTTATTTTCTCTCTTCTAATAATTTCTTGTTCACTTAACTCTCGCATACCTCTAACTCCTTTACTAAATTTGTTCTTACTACTCTAGTATGAGCAATTATATCATGTAACCCTTGCCCATTATTAGAAAACATAACCATAAAACAACTAATTAAGAAAATTGTATATTGAATAAAATCAAAAATTAAAACTCCATAAAGATAAACTGACTGTTTAGCAAAAATAACAAAGCCAAGTAACACCATATCAAGCAATACAGAGTTAATAATAAATGATCTAAAAATCATCTGATTCATTGTTATATCTCCATCTGTTGGAACAATTCTAATCTTCATAAGTTTCTTCCCCAATGTCTGTCCATTGTTATAAAACTGATATACTATAAAATATAAAATTTCTAAAAATACAACTACCAAAGAATAAAGTCCATTTTTCTTTGCCATTTGATAAGAATTTCCCATCACTTCAGAAAAGTAAACATCTGCCTCAACTTCTCCACTAATATATTTATTAACAACTTCTGTATTACTTTCATTAAGTTTCGTAATAGACTCACTATCAATAAATGGCATTGTTAACAAAGAAGAAGCAAAAGCCACAATAAATACATCAAATAAAAAAGCTAAAACCCTCTGTATAAATAAAGCATTTTCCATTACTTCTACTGAATATTTATCCTTATTTTTCTTCTCTTTCATACAACTCCTCCTTAAATTGTTTTAATATAGAAATTATATCACGAATATTAGAAGTTTGATATATTTTCTTTTTGATTACATTAGCTCCCTCTATTCCCTTAAAATACCAAGATATATGATTACGAATCTCTAAACAAGCTAAATGATCATTTTTTAATTCTAATAAATACTGTAAATGTTTCATACACATATCAATTTTTTGTAATGATGAAACAGACTTAATACTTAAATCATCTAAATACCTAACAGTATTTTGAATTAACCAAGGATTACCTAAACAGCCTCGACCAATCATAATAGCATCACAGCCAGTCTCATCAATCATTCTTAAAGCATCCATAGGTGTTTTTATGTCTCCATTTCCAATTACAGGAATTGATACTTCCTCTTTAACAGCTTTTATAATAGACCAATCAGCATTTCCACTATAACCTTGAGCTCTAGTTCTAGGGTGTACACATATAGCACTAGCACCTGCTTTTTCTACTATTTTAGCAACCTCTACTGCATTTATACTCTTACTATCCCAACCACTTCTAATCTTCACAGTAACTGGAACATTAACCGCCTGCACAACCGCTTTAACAATTTCATAAATTTTATTTGGATCTTTCAACAGAGCTGAACCAGCCTGAGCCCTTAAGGCGACTTTAGGAACAGGACATCCCATATTAATATCTATAATATCAGGATTCATTGTCTTAACTATATATTTTGCAGCTAAAACAAAGGACTCTTTATCACTACCAAATATTTGCTGAACAATAGGCCTTTCTTCCTCTCTCATAAAAAGCATATCAATAGTTTTCTGATTATTATATACAATAGCCTTATCACTAACCATCTCAGCATACAAAAGACCACAGCCCATTTCCTTACAGATTCTTCGAAAAGATGAGTTACAGATTCCAGCCATTGGAGCCAAAACAACTTGATTATTTATTTTTACATCACCAATATACCATTCCAAAATAACACATCCTCACATAATGAATTTTACAAAATTATTAACCTAGACAATTAATTCCATCTATTTATATTTTTTAAGGTACAATAACTTCACATATAAATTTATTTTCACTTCTTTGTAAAAATATAATAAAACTAGTTTTTACTTTTTAACAAATCTCTAATCTCCTCTAGTAGTAACACCTCAGCACTTTTTTTATCCTCTTCCACTTTTTCTTCTTTCTTTTGAAACTTTTGAAAAAACTTAACCATAAGAAAAATACAAAATGAAATAATCAAAAAATCAACAATCGTTTGAATAAACAAACCATAAGCAATTGTAGCACTACCAACTTTAATACTTAAATCAGAAAAATCAAGACCACCCAATAAAACACCTATAAGAGGCATCAAAATATCATTAACCAAACTACTAACAATCTTACCAAAAGCTCCACCTATAATAACACCAACAGCCATATCAACAACATTTCCACGAGAAATAAAATCTCTAAATTCAAAAGCACTACCTTTTAATTTTTTAATTTCTTCTTGACCACCTATCAAAACTTTATTATCTCTATTCTTCATACAAATCGCTCCTTAAAATTTTTTATTATAATTAGATTATACAATACAACTAATAAATAACGAAACTTAACAATTACAAAATTATATAAATAAATATAACAATAAAAATGCTTATAAACTCTTACAATCTTAATTATAAAAATTGTATAACAAACCAATCTATATAACACCTAAATACCTATACTCTTGCTAAATAAAATCATTATCACAAATATTCCTATTTATATAAAATAATACCACATCTTCAGTATCTTCTTCTAGCTTTTCATTATAATTTGTCAAACATTCTATATTTTATTGTTAATATTTGTAGCCGAAAAAGACAAAACAAAATGCTCGTCTTTTTTACCACTATTTTATTTTGCTTTTTTTATAACTGATTGATTTATTTGCTCTACTGTTCTTTAATTGCATCACTTAATACATATCGTTTAAGAATATATTACCTTTTTTATATAACATCTTTAATTTTGTAAACATACAACTCACTAATACTATTATGAGAACACAACATAGAAAAATATCATTTTAGCAACAATTAACACCTTTACTTTAGCTCTACAATCATTTCGTTTTAACCCCTAAAATTCTCATCAATTTTTTTACAAAGAAAATTTATAATAGTTTGATAATATTCTAAGAACATGCAAATTTAAAATATAATTATAATAATATAAATAATTGATTGCTTATCATTTTATTTTTGATAAAGCAATTAAATTATTGAAGTTCATAAATGAGAAGTAAAGTACAATTCTAAAAAGAAACCCTAACTTTTAAACTAATTATCAATATTAAATTGCATGATAATTTTTACATCCATTTCACCTCAAAAGAAAAGAATTTTTCTTGACTGTCTTTCAGATTTCTTTTCGTATTATATTTACTTAGTATTGCTTATTTCCACAATTTGTTTTTCTTTTTTAATCGGAAATCCATCAGTATTATATATTATTAAAGCATTAGAATTAAATTTTTCTATTAAATACCCTAAAGTAGGATATTCAATATTATATTTTTTACTAACTGCTTGTGATAAATTTTTCATAATGAAATTATCCATTTGATTTATTATTCCCTTTATGATATTACGTTTATCACAATAATTCATATCACTTTCTTCTATTCTTTTCTTTTCATCCATTAATGCAAATAACTCTTCAGAATTACTTTCATAATCAAAAGTAGTTGCTATCATTCTTATTGTATTTAATACTGATTTATCTACAAACTTTTTTTCTTTCTTACTTAAAACAAAATATAATTGAGAAATTTATTTTTCATACATCTCTGATGGAACCATAATACCCTTAATATCATCTTTGTTAATTTGCTTGGGATTATAGAACTCAAAGCATAATACTCAGAAGTAATACTTCTATTCCTATATACATTATATCCCGAAATATCAACTACAAAGCTTATTTCTTTTTATATATATGTTAAAAGACCCATAGCTAAACCTATCATTAATACTTAGAGACTCCGACAATGAAATAAAATCAGAGCCGTTATATCACATATTATTTCTATCTATACTAATTCCAATTGAACTAGCCATATTTGCTGATAGTATTCCATTTTCTAATATACTACCATACATAATTTGATACTCCATGATAAGATAAATTTTTATCATATAATAAGAAAGAGTATAATTTCAATACTATTTTGAAGATATTTTTTAAGGACTTTACAACAAAAAGAAAAAATTATCAAGAAAACCTAATAATTTTTATCTAAATCTAAACATCTAACTCTTTCAACAACTCAGCCTTACTCATCTTAGAATAATTTTTAATCCCTTTTTCTTTTGCTAACTCACGTAACTTAGTAATAGACATATTCTCTAAACTAGTCTCATCATCTAAATCTGGCATCTTTTTATTCTCAACTAAATAATCAATTTGTTCTTTAGTAAGCGTTTCATATTCTAATAATGCATCAGCAATAAGTTTTAATAAATCTTGGTTCTTTTTTATAATATCTGTAGCATTTTTATGACAATCATTAATAATCTTTCTCATTTCCATATCAATTTCATTAGCTACTTCATTTGAGAAATGTTGTGATTTATTATAATCACGTCCTAAAAATACACTACCTTCTTGTTGTTCAAACTGAAGAGGTCCTAAATCACTCATACCATATTCTGTAACCATAGCTCGAGCTATCTTGGTAGCCTTTTCGAAATCATTATGTGCACCCGTTGTAATTTCTCCAAAAATAACTTCCTCAGCAGTTCTACCACCGAGTAATCCTGTAATTTCTTCTAACAAATCAGACTTAGTAGAACATAACTTCTCCTCACTAGGAACCATCATATTATAACCACCAGCTGAACCACGCGGTATAATAGTAACCTTTTGTACATCATTAGCATGAACAAGTTTTAAACCAATAACTGCATGACCTGCTTCATGATAAGCCACTAATTTACGATCATTTTCACTATATTTATGAGAAGTCTTAGCAGGTCCCATCAATACTCTATCTGTTGCCTCATCAACTTCACTCATAGTAATTTCATTTTTATCACGACGTACAGCAAGAAGAGCTGCCTCATTAAGCAAGTTTTCAAGATCTGCTCCACTAAATCCTGGAGTTCTTTTAGCTAAATTAGCAAGAGTAATTCCCTCAGCTAAAATTTTATTCTTAGCATGAACAGTTAATATTTCTTCACGACCTCTAACATCTGGTAAATTAACAGTAACTTGTCTATCAAATCTTCCAGGACGAAGAAGTGCAGGATCTAAGACATCTGGTCTATTAGTAGCAGCAATAATAATAATTCCCTCATTAGCACCAAAACCATCCATCTCTGTAAGTAACTGATTCAAAGTTTGTTCACGTTCATCATGTCCACCACCTAGACCAGTACCTCTTTGACGACCAACAGCATCAATCTCATCAATAAAAATCAAACAAGGAGCGTTTCTTTTAGCCTGTTGAAACATATCACGAACACGACTAGCTCCAACACCAACAAATAACTCTACAAAATCAGAACCACTAATAAAGTAAAAAGGAACATCAGCTTCACCTGCTACTGCCTTAGCAAGTAATGTCTTACCAGTACCTGGAGGGCCAAATAATAACACACCTTTAGGAATTCTAGCTCCCAATTTTTGGAATTTTTTTGGATTCTTCAAAAAATCAATTAGCTCTTTAACCTCTTCTTTTTCTTCTTTTAATCCCGCAACATCCTTAAAAGTAACCTTATTACTATCACTATTTAATCTTGCCTTACTCTTACCAAAATCCATAGAACTCTTATTACCAGCCATTTGACGATTAAATAACCAGAAAGCTCCACCAATTAAAATAACAATAGGCAACACATTAACAACAATCAACAATAATGATGAAGAATCAGGATCAGGTGAAGTAGTAAACTTAAAATCTTGTTCTTCACTAGCCTTAACCAACTTCTTCATAACAGAATCACTAAGTGGAAGCCTAACAAAGAATGATTCAGATTCATCATAACCTTTTAATGAACCTCTAGCCTCATAAGTATAAGCATTACCCCTAGTAACTATCTCTAACTCTTTTACTTTACCACCATCTAATTTTTCTATAAATTCATTATATGTCAAAACTTTTACATCTTGATTCATCACATTGAATACATAAAAAACACCTAATATAATCAATGCCATAAATAAATATGGTAATAACCCTCTTTTTACAGTTCTTCTATCTATACCTTTATTCACTAAATTTCCTCCTTAACTATATCTCAATATAATATCATAACTATCTACTTTACGCTTGTCAAACTTAGATTTCTTTAAACCAGGAATCCATACTATTTTACCCCTAGAATCAACGACAATAGGCCAAGAATCCCGCTTTTCAAGTGGAATTTTTTTATCAATAAATATATCTTTTACTTTTTTCGAACCATCCACTCCCTTTAAAAACATTCTATCACCAACTTTCCTAGTACGCACAACAAGTGGTAATAAAACATCTTTAGCACTCAACCTACAAATTGCATTACTATTATCTGAAGTATCATAAATTCTTTCTATAATATGACCATCAGGTAAAGAAACATAATTATCAAATTCTATCTCATAACTAGTAATCTCATCTGTTTCACGTTTTAATTCTAACATATTATAACTCTTCTTAGCAATAACCTCATTAGGTAAATTAACAAAGCTATTAGCCCTATTACTATATAATAGATTTAAAATTAATTCAATATGTTTATCATTAACCAAAATAAGATCATCTTGATAAAAACTACTAAGTAAATAATATATAATTTCTTTTTGCATATAAGAATCTTCACATTTAAACTTATTAATAAGAACATTATTATCTCTGATTACTCGTTTTAGTGCTTTATCTCTTTCCTTATCTATAAAAACACTTGCTTCATTAAGCATCTCACTAAATTTCAAAAACTTTCTATGTACATTACTTTCCTCCATCTTCAAAAAAGGAAGTACATTCTTTCTATATCTATTTCTCGTATATTTATCCTTATCATTTGAACTATCTATAAAATATTTAATATTATTTTCTCTATCATATTCCTCTAATTCACTCTTTGTATAATTTATAAGAGGTCTAACTATTTTATAATCACCCATATCAACAATCATTTTAAAACCACTATACCCACTCAAACTAGACCCACGTACAATTCTCATTAATACAGTCTCTACTAAATCATCACCATGATGTGCTGTCATCAAATAATTAGCCTGATATTTATGAACTAAAGAATCAAAGAAATTATATCTAATATTTCTAGCCTCATTATGAAAATTATCATCACCATAATTTTCAATAACCATACTTTCAAAACACAAATTATTAATAAGACAATACTGCTGTATATAAGAAGCCTCATCATTACTTTCTACTCTAACATTATGATTAACATGAGCAATTATTAAAAACAAATGATATCTTTCCCTTATATTTAATAACATATCAACTAAAGCCATAGAATCTGGACCAGCAGAACAGCCTATTACTATTACATCATTCTTATGAAATGAAAAAACATCATCTATCCTAATCATAAATCATCCTCCAAAACACTAAAACATAATAAGAAAAAATTATTAAATAACATAAAACTACTTGCTATTATAACATATTTACAAACAAAAAAAGAGATTTATTATTTTTTTTCAGGTATTTTAATAATAAATTCCCCATCCTTAGAATAAAGATATTTTTCTCGAGCATACCTTGCAATATAATCTGGATCCTGTAACTTTGAAGCATCAAGTTTTAGCTCCTTTTCTCTTTCTTTTAAAGTAACTAATTTCTTCTCTAAATTTTTCTTCTCTTGATATTTATCATAAATCTCAACCCAATATTGTCCAATAGTAAACGTCATAACAATAATAACTACAAAAGAAGAAAACCCTAAAAAGAGCATTCTACGTTTCTTTTTCACCTTATTATTCTTTTTAGCCATCACCTTCACCTATCTTTTCATACTACATTATAACTCCTAAATTCAAATACTTTCAACTAAAAAAGAAAAAACTCACGTTTTTTTTACACATTTTTGTAAAATCAAATACCCTATATAACAACCAAATAGAAAAAGAAACAAAAAATAAATATGAAGTATCCCCTGATTAATCTTTCTTAATATTAAAAAATATATAAATGACATATCTAAAATAAAAAGAAAAGAACAAATAACTTTCATAATTTTTTTCCCAGTAAAAAGAATTTTATGATTGATATTAACTAATAACATAAAAATTATACCAAAAATAAAAGAAAATCCTAAAGAAAGAAGTTGTACTTTTAAACTCATTATTTAAATAACCTGTTAAAAATACTATCTTCTTTATCTTTTTTAGAATTTTCATCCGCATAAGTTATACTATCAACCATTCCTTTTATAGATACGTTTCCCTGTAAAGTATCAAGTTTCACCAATTCTAATTCACTTCCCTTAACGACCATAAACCCCATAATAGTTTCTAAAACAAATTGACTATCATCAAAATTATCAATTTTTTTAACACCTGTAATAACTAAACTTTTTCTCTCTAATAAACTAATTCCGTGATTATAACCACTAATATTATTTTCTTGTTTATCCATATGCATCCTCCTAAAAAAGAATATGAATAAACTTCAAAAAATAGAACAAAAAAAAGATGCTCAACACATCTTATTCTTGCTCATCAGATTCAGGAGCATTCTTATAAGCTTCAAGAATAGCTTCTTCAAACATAGAACGAACTTCTGGATTAATTGGATGAGCTATATCACGATAACCACCTGTAGCAGTCTTTCGGCTAGGCATTGCTATAAATAGTCCGTTATCTCCTTCAATAATACGAATATCATGTACTGCAAAACTATCATCAAGTAATACTGATGCAATTCCCTTCATACGAGAACCCTCTTTTTCAATTTTACGTACATTTACAGATGTAATTTTCATGCAAATTTCCTCCCTCTTAACTAAAGTATAAATACTTTACATATTAATGATATAATAATATTAAAGAAATTGCAACATTTTTATTAAAGGATAAATATCTATTTATAACAATTTAGATAAAAACACCAAAAAAACTATCAAATATCCTTATTTTATCAAGAAAACTTACTATTCACATTTTACAAAAAAACTGTCATCACAAGGGTACAAATCTATAAAATCACTTAACCTAACTACATATTTAAAAATACTTAAAATGCATATAACTATTGTATCAACTATCCTAATCTAAAATTTCCAAATTTTGAATCAACAAATCACTATAACTAAAAGAACGAATTTGACAATTATCTATCGTAATAATAAAAATAGCTGGATAAAAAGCAGTAATAACACCATTAAACTCTTCTATTTGATTCCTAGTTCCATGAAATCTAAACAAATGATTCACTCCAATATTCTCTTTAACAATATTTCTCATCTTATCTATTGTCATCTTGGATACCCCACATACATTGTTCCATTCGTAATAATCCCTCCCATTCCATCTTTTCCATATTTTGTTTTCTCAATAAGTCGTATTAAATCAATACTTTGATTTCTGTCAGATAACGCTAACGATGAAGCAATAATAGCTGGATCAAGTGCATGAATATTAATTCTCTTAGGACTAGAAGCAAAATTAGCACCAGCCTTTATCAATTCTTCATAATTAGATTGACAAGCCCCAGCAATAATTATTAATTTATCCTGACTCTTTTCATACTTTCGAGCTACCTTAACTGCCTCTATAAAATTAGCTGTATTTTGATAATTACTATTATCATTTTCATCCTTCTTTTTATCGTAATAAGCATCATGTCCAGTAATAACCACTATATCTGGTCTAAAATCCTGTAATAATCCCAATATCCTATCAGGCATCTCCATCTCTGGCAAAGTAATACCATTAGCCTTAATATTCATATTATGATAAAAGTTCATACACCGCTCTAAATAATCACGGTCACCATCTGCTAAACTTTTTTAAGTAAGCAAACTTATCATTAAAAGAAACATAATATTCCTAACAAAATAAAAAGTAGTCTAATTTTTCTAAACATAAAAATATAAACTACTACTAAATCATTATAATAACCAATAATTAAACATAATAAGATAAAATACTCTATAAACAAGAAACCTTTGATAACTACTACAAATTTATCTTCAGATAAAAGAAATTAACAATATATTATATAAATAAAAAATTATGTCTAATCAATAGAAAAATCAAAAGATATCTGTACTGTATTATCCTTATAAATTAAAATACTATTAATCAAATAACTTATATAATCTTTTGACAAAAAAGAATTATTAATAAAATCTCTATAATAATCCATTATCCTTTCTTTTTTATATATATTATCTCTTTTAAAAAGATAACTATTAAGTAATCTTATTTTTCTATCTTTTAACTTCACCTCATAGTCCTTACTCTCAACAAATTGAGAAACTATAATCTCTCCATTTACCTTTTTCATATATAAATCTTTTATATTTCTATCACTAAGTTCAATATCCTTTTGTAACTCTAGTATTTTAGTATCTATTCTCATCTTACTAATTAACCTACTACAAAAACTATTAACAATCACACTACCATCAACATAATTCAATAAAATATTCATTACCTGCTTACTAACAATATCCATAAGAACACTATCATAAATAACTCTATTGCAACCTTTTTTTCTACAACTAAAATAATATTTAATTAAGCCATCTTTCTTTTCTACCTTACATACTACCATCTTTTTACCACACTCTCCACAAACAACTAAATTATTAAAACAACCATTATATTCAATATTTTTATATTTCTTTAATCTTTTAACTTTAGAGTTAGCCTTAGAAAATAAAATATCATCAATAATTACAGGATGAACATTATAAAGTAATTTTCTCTCAAAAATAGATATTCCCTTTCTTTTTTTATCCCTATAACTCCTTTTAAAACTCTTTCTTTCAACCAAACATCCAGTATACGTTCTATCTCTTAAAATTCTATATATAATCTTATCTGACCACTTACAATCACCACTACTACTGACATCTTTTCTTTTATACAACTTAGGAGGCAACACTTTATCATCATTCAAACTATAAGCAACCTCACTTCTCGTCATACCAGAAGAAATACTTTCAAAAATTCTCTTTACAATATCAGCTGCATATTTATCAATTTCTAAAGTTCTTTTATTATTAACTTTAACAATTTTATAACCATAAGGCGCATAAGGACCAATAAATTCTTTATTAGAAGTTTTCATTCTAGCAACCAACTCTCGCTTAACAGAGCTATCCTTAACATATCTATCATTAATAATAGATTTAATTTCTAAAACTATATCCCTACTTAAACTATCAGACCGAAAACTATCATAATAATCATTAATCGCTATATACCTAATATTATTTCTAGGAAAATATTCACTAATATAATATACAGTATCAATTGCTTCTCTTCCAAGCCTTGATATATCTTTTGTAATAATACATTTAACCCTACCATTTGAAATATCATCAAGTAGCTCCATAAAGGCTGGTCTCAAAAAATTAATTCCCGAATAACCATCATCTACATATTCCTTATCAATAACAAAATTATTTGAAAGAGCATATTCCCTAATCAACACTAATTGGTTATCTATACTAACAGAATTATCCTGAACAGAACCTAAATCTTCAGAAGAGACCCTAACATAAGCACATACATGTTCCATATTAAACTAAACAATCCTCAACCTTTTTAAAATTATAATATATTCTAACACACTTATCCTTATCAATAGTAATTTTATTAATTAACTCCCTGATTAAAAGTTTATTAAAACCTCTTCCCTCTAAAAAATCACTTATTATCTTTTTTCTAATATTAATATCTCTATTTTGCTCATTAAATAAATTTATCTCTTCTCTTAACTTAACAATAGAAGAAGATATCTTATCTCTATCGCTTACTAAAAATTCTTTAATTTTAATAAATTCACTATCTAAAATAATTCCATTACTCTTATCCTTATATAAAGAAGCAATACTCTTATCTATTTCTCTAAGTTTAACAAGATCTTTTCTTAATAAATTCTCATTATACTCAATAAAACTACATCGATTAAAAATTTTTTCATATTCTTCTAAAAGTCTATCAAAACAAACATACTTATTTAATAAATTCTTAATCTCACCTAAGACAAGTTCATTAAGCAAATCTTCCCTGTAATAATGCATAGTACAAACATTATTTCTATAAGTAGCATAACTTCTACAACAATATATAGCATAAACCTCATCTTTATAACGCTTACATCTTCTTACTAGCATCACCTTACCACAATCTGCACAAACTACTAAGCCTTTCAATAAGTAATCATATTTTCTTTTTCTAATATCATAATAAGAATTTTTACAATTAACTCTTTCAAAAACTTCATAAGAAATAATAGACTCATGATTATTTTTATTTATAATCCACTTTTCCCTAGGTAGAAGTACCCTCTTCTTAGATTTTAAACTAACACGTTCATACTTCCCTTGAACTAAAGTACCAGTATAAACCTCATTACTTAAAATACCTTTTATAGTAGAAGCTTTCCACAAATTAGTGGTAAAATTTTTACTAACATTTCTACCTTTATATAGATTAGGAGGTAAAATCCCCCTATCAGTAAGATTCCTAGCAATCATCATAGTAGAAAAACCCTTATCTCTCATAGAAAATATTTCTTTAACTATTAAAGAAGCATATTCATCAATTACCAATAAACGACTATCTTCTAAAGACCTTTTATATCCATATGGAACAGAACTGCCAACATACAAACCTTTCTTCATTAAACTATGCCTAGCACTCTTTATTTTTCTAGAAGTATCTTTTAAATACATGTCATTAATTACAGTTTTAAAAGGAATAATATCTTCAACCCCATTAGAATTAAAAGAATCATAACCCTCAAGTATTGCTATAAAACGAACATTATGTTCTGGAAAATATTTAAATATATAATTACCTGTTTCAATAAACTCTCTACCTAACCTTGAGGTATCCTTAACAACAACGCAATTAACAAATCCATTCTCAATATCTTGAATTAATCTTTTAAAACCTGGTCTCAAAAAATTCCCACCAGAATAACCATCATCTACATAATAATCATATATTTCTATTCCTTTACTTTTAACATATTCACTTATATAACTTTTCTGGTTAACTATACTAGAACTTTCAAATTCCTTATCATCATCCCTAGACAATCTAATATATAAACCAGCCTTATACTTAAAATTATCCATAAAAGCCCCTATTTTTCAGTTTGTCTTTCTAATACATATTTTTCAAACAATTCTAATATTTTTTTATTAATATCAACCCCTTCATCATCATATACTGCTAAAACTAAATTATCTCTTTTTTTCATCATTAGCCTCCCACCTAAACATATGAACCTAAGTTTATGTAAAGACCAAAATTCAATCACCAAAAAACAGCATAGATTTTTCTATACTTTTTTTGAATATATATTGATATAAAAAATTTAAAAATATAACAATTACTAAGAAAGCTATTGTACTAGTAAAATATCGACACCAATAACTCCCTTTGCCTTAAAAAATTATAATTAATTTTTATTTTTTAAATAAATTTGCACAATAAAACTTATAATTATTAAATTTAACTTAAAAACTAAATATTTATAACAAATTACCTAAGTAATTTACAATTAATAGATAAAATACGATCATGCTAAACTATTATCCATTAACTTCTATCAATTCATTAAGTTTAGAACCATTATAATTAATTTTATTTAAATATTTATCAAAAGTATATTTTAATACAGTAAGATATATAAGATTGGGCCCTAAACCTTACAAAATAACTATAAAAGTCTAATACTTCTAAAAATACTTATATTATCAAAACTATAATACTTAATTAAACATTAATTTACTTTTAAACAATTAATACTATGCATCAATCCCTTAGAAAATAATTGGATAAATTCTAGATTCGACTATAACTATTTTGACTAACTTAACAAAAATTCACTTAAGAGCTAGAACAAAATAAAACTATTAAATATATGAAAATATCCAAAAAAGAATCAATATATATAATTTAATAACTACTAAGTATAAGCAGCAATACCAATAGTTACAACCAAATTTCTACAAAACATTACATTTAAACTTAAATTTAACTATTTTCAAATACTAAAACTATAAAATATTTATTATTATACACTATCAATAATATCTAAAAATTCAGTATCCGTATCAATGAGTCGATTAATTAAATTATTAAAAATATGACTCATATTATTTATATAATTAGGATAAAAACCCATAGAGATTGGCACATTGTAATAACTAATATCGTCAATATTCCTAATATATAAATCTTTATCTAAATAATTATCTTTTATAAAGATACTACATAACTCTTCTAAACCAAAGTATTCTACCATACTTTTATTATATTTAGGACCTGCCCTAGATGGAAATAACATTTTAGTAATACATTTTGATAAAATTGAAAGATTTTCTAATAAAATATTATTATCAACATTATATTTATCAATTAAACTATTTCCTAATAACAAATTAATCTTTTTTAATTTATCTCTTAATTTAATAATACCCTGATTTTTGATAAATCCTAAATTACTAATAATAACAATATCTAAAACATCTTTTAATTCATAATTAGAATAACTATCTATCAAATTACTCATATTTTGAATATTATAACTATTATTAAATTGACTATTACTTACACTATAAATACCATTTGAATATTCTATATTTATAAATTTATTAACATTTGCTAAAGATCCATCACTAAATAATATTTTAGTGACAATTAATTGATAAGTATTATTATTCTCTATTGGTATAACTACCTTATATAAAAACTCATCATCAAAAAACACCTCATAAAATATATCATTAATACAAATCTTACTAATAGATACATTTTTATTATGAATAATATTGAAGTTAAGAGCAATATAATCATTTAACTCGTGATTTAACGAATCACCAAATACATTTAAAATATCAACATGTGTCTTTGCTTCCACTTCTTTTTCAAATAACACAGTCTCGTTATTATTCACCTGACTAGAAAAACCAATAATTTTTACTATATACTTAGAAGAAATATTAGTATCAAAATTCTCCTCTATTTTATTATTATTAAAATCCTTAGTATTAATATCCTTAGAATCAATTACCATTCCTTTATCATCTAATAATACCAATTTAACTTTATAAATACTATTATCTTTATCATTTAATTCTGCTTTTACTAATAATCTATATAACTCTATATTCTCTTCTACTGAAAAATTCAAAATACTAGCCTTACGTTTAACTACATCAATATCTAATTTCTTTTCCTCATCAAATATTATTCTTTTTCCGTTATCTAAGACAACCCCTTCAATATATATATCCTGTTTACCCAATTTATTAAACTGTAAAATAACCGCACTATAAATATCTCCATCTTTTATAACATCATAATATTTCCCATTAACTATTACTTTTTCTACAAAACATAAACTATTATTAACACTAGAAAAAACAATTTTTGGACTTTGTCCTTTTTCAAAGATATTAGTAGTATCAACACCATTAGTAATTACAATATTATCTATCTTAAATTGATAATCTTCCACTAATTGTAATTTTTTAGTAGTCTCTACTACATTTTTATGACTAATTTCACTAGTACCTGATTTATCCATATCTAAATCATATTTCAAAATAAATTTAACATTATATAATTTTCCAGCCTCAACTGGAATAAAAATACTATTTTTCCCCTTTTTAATTGACTTACTATCAATAATATTGCCTACATCATCATCTACTCTAATAATAGAAGAAGAAATACTATTATCATCATCTATTAAATTAAATGATAAATTTATCTTTTTTTCATCAACATATTCTTGCGTTATATAATTATCTATTCTAGGAACATCTTTTAAAACCTTTATTTTTCTTGTATAATCAACATCTACTCTGTTACCATTATCAAATAATACCTCTGTAAAATGATATTTCTTAATCCCAGATGAATCACCAGTATTTACTCTTACTGAATATTGACTGTTACTATCAAAAACTTTATCTACCTTATACTTAACTCCATCTATTACAACTTCCACTATATTAAAATCATTTCTAACTCCTGCAATAAATGATAAATCTATATCTTCATCTTTATTAAATGTTTCCTCCTCAACCTGCTTTATAGTAGATAAATTAACCTCATTTACTAAATCACCATCAATTTTCTTATTCAATCTTGATAAATCAGTAATTGTAATACTTTTATCATTATTTATATCGGCATTTTCTAAAGCTTTATCATCTAAAGATTTTATCTGAGTTAAATGATACTCTAATGAGTCAACATCCAGATAATCTATTACACCATCATCATTTAATTCTCCCTTTTGCATAAATTTATAATATAATGAACTACATACTATAAGTCCTTGCAAAAACACTAATAAAGCTACTATAAATGCAAAAATTTTCTTATTACTATAATCATCGTCATAATAATAATCACTACTAAATCTTCTAATAATTGCATATATTATAATTACTAATAAAAATACAACCACCAAGATTATTTCATTAAACTTACTTTTCTCTTGGAAATTACTAACTACTTTAAAATTTTCATTAATATAAGAAGATTTAATTGTATCTTTAGTAGTAAAATTACTATTTAAATGCTCTACTTTAGAATCATCTAATTTCCCACTATCATTAATAACATCTACTTTAACAATCTTATCATCAATAAATAAATCTTTTCTACCATCGGAGGCAACAATATCTTTTAACTTTATTTCTGTTGTACCAATATCAACATCATTTCTTACCTTAAAACTAATTACTAACAAATCTTCTATCTTTTCATTACCATCTTTTCTAATAGAAACAAACTCACCTGTAATTTTATTATATTGTAAATTCCCCCAATAGTTTTGACATAAAAAATCTTTCTCCGATAATTCCTCAAAAATATTTTTATTATAATCAAGTCTTGCTTTATAAGCATTAATACCGAGACCATCTTCCACATATTGCTCTAACTTTAAAGTAACAACTAAAGTCTGACCACTTTTTATTTTCTCTTGATTAATACTTGCAGCAAAATCTAATTTAGACTTAGCCAATACTGGTATAACAGAAAAAAGCAGCAAAAAAACAATAAACATTATGGTTATGTTAATAATTTTTTTCATACCATTCTCCCCCCAAATTAGCTATTGCCTAATATACTAATATAAAATCAACTAACTTGCAAACATTTTTTCTCTAAATAAAGAAAATATCAATAAAAACTACTATAATTAAACAAGTTTCCTCTACTTTAACTTATTTTTTACTTTCAGCACTATTAACATTTCTATCAGAAAAACGTCTTACAAAACTTTTTACCTCTTCATCAAAACCACTATAACAAATACTACTATCTAAAATATCAAAATTACTATCTAACATAATATTTTTATTAGGTAATACATCTAACTCTAAGATTTTCTCAATTTTCAATCTTTGTCTATAAAAACCATATATTTGTTCAACTTTATCTAAAGTTGTAAATTCTTTTATTACATTAGTCATATCAGCTATTATATTACTTAAATTTTCTGAACCTATAACTTTATAATAATTTTTTAAATTATCATTTCGAGAATCACACAACTTTGTATATACTATATAGTACTCATCCTCTGCCAAATTACTCTTCAAAAAAGATAGCAAAGTTCGCAATTTAGGCTCAATTACAACAAGCATTCTATCATCTACAACTTTATTTATAGGATTTACTACACCATTTCTTTGTATTACTTCAAAAATAGGTTTAAGTTTCTTTAACGCTTTTGACTCAAGTTGATTAATTCTAACCCGCGTTAACTCTAAATCCTTACCAACCTCTTCCTGTGTCTTAGCAGGACTTTTTATTATTCTATTATAAATAATATAATAATCTCTTACACTCAAAACATTATATAAAGTCCTTAAAAGAATTAATTCATCATATTCTCTTTCAACGTCTAAATAAACATTTTCTCCATATGAAACAGTATCAATTAATTCCTCGTCTAGATTATCAGGTAATTTTTGATTTAATGATAATGTATCAAAAGAACTTTCCCTTTCTATATACTCTAAAAAACTATCACTAATTTTTAAGTGCTTAATTAATTGATTCCTTGTAGGATATACACCATTATCTCTAAAATATTCTTGAACATATCTCGAATATTTTCTCCTCTGACTATTAAAACGCACTGACAATTTCATATTTTTATCAATTTTATCAATATTTCTTTGTAATGATTTTTCCATTGCATAACCTAAATATGTAGATAATTTAACTCCTTTATTTATATCAAACAATCTAACTGCATTCATTAAAATTAAATTATTCTCTTGAATTAAATCTAAAAAATCAAGATTACTACAATTATTAATAAAGCTACCTGCTTTAAAAAAAGCTAAGCCTAAATTATGTATTACTAATCTTTGAAATGAAGTTAAATCACCATCTATTTTATACCTTTTTAATAGCTCTTCTGTCTCCTCACCTGTTAATAAAGGATAATTCTTCATATCATCAATATATATATCAATTATTTCTAAACTTCTACTCTTATACATATACTTTCCCCTCTTTTTCGTCATATTATATCATATTAACTAAAAAGAAAAAAGAAAAAGCTTAAAAAGTTATTAAATATTTGACACTTACACAAAAATAGTAGAAAATTATAGACAAAACAAAAAAAGAATCACTAAATGAATTCCTTCTTTTTACTACCCACAAAGTAATTTACAATATTTGGAAAATAACTTATAAGTATCAGGATTTTTACTAATAAATTCAATATTAGAAAAATCATAGTTAACTGCATTTTTTGATATTTCTTCTAATATACTTTGATCTTTAGTATATATCTCAACAAAAACATTATCAACTATAAATATGATAAGTTGGCAAGAACTTTTTAAAAATTGATTATAATTCTCAATATCATCTATATCCTTATTTTTGTAATGCATCTGTAAATTTAAAAAGATTGGATAGTGTTCTTTTTGAATAATCTTTCGAAACTCATCGTTATTATAATTAGTTTTCTCAAAAAAAGCTTTTCCTTGTTCTCCCAAAACTTCCTCATTCTCTATTTTCCACATATATTGTGAACAATCTATATCATGAAGTATTTTAGCCAAAATTTTACTATATTCATTTTTTATTATAAACTTTATCCCTATCATAAAACCTCCTCAGATGTTAAAAATTAAATCATTAATTTCTACACAGTTCTTATGTTATGTAATGTTGATCAAAATTAATATTAAATTTAGTTACTTAAGCATACGTCAGCCCCCTGTTTAGGAGAGCAATTTTTTTTAAAATTTTGGCGTTTTTTGTCATTTTAGAGATTTTTTTATAATTTTCTATTTTTCATTTTCTTTATTTTATAAAGGTTTCAGAGTGGTTACTTAATCGAACGTCAGCGTCAATATGCAAAATCTTACCAGGTAAATAAAAATACTGACTTCTATCTATCTTTATATCTTTAACATTACGTTCAATTACCTTTTTATCATAATCAGTATCACCTCTACCAGCCTTAACTAAATCATCTACCTCACAATCAGCATAAAGTCTTAAATCTACACCTTTCAAAATAGCAACATTACCTTCAAAATCTATAATTTTAAATAAAATATCATGCTGATGAGATATTCGTGTAACAAAATCTCCAATTCTAAAATCCACTCATATCATCTCCACTTAACTTTATGCCAAAAAATTAGAAATAACACATATTTATAGTAATAAAACAACTATAACCAACATATTAACAATTATTATTGAGACAACAATGTCAAAAATTATAAACTAAATTATTCTATTTTATTTACAAAAAGAAATCATTAACTCTTCATAAAATACAGACAACAACTTATAATTATTTTTATCCAATACTCTACTTTACTATTTTTCTAACAATGCATTAGCAAGAACTACAAAAATTTCTACATCTATTTCTTCTGCTCTAACATTTAAATCAAATCCATAATCGTTTAATACCTTACTAACTATATCTAAATTATAATTTTTTAAATTATTACGTATTGTTTTTCTCTTATATTGAAAACTATCTCTAACCAATTTTTCAAAAAAAGAAACATCCCTAGCAACAACCAAATTATTTCTAGGAACAAAAGAAAGAACAACACTATCAACATTTGGTACAGGAATAAATTGACTTCTAGAAACAGACATTTCTTTTTTTATATTAAAAAAATATTGCAACAATACACTAATAGAACCATACTCCTTACAACCACACTTTGTAGCAAATCTCTCCCCCACTTCTTTTTGCACCATTACTACTATTTTCGTAAAAGAAAGACCACTATTTATAAGCTTCAAAATAATAGGCGTTGTAATATAATAAGGAACATTGCTTACAAAATACAAATAATCATATGAAAACAACGATATATCACTAATAATATCAGACTGTAAAAAATCTTGAAATAAAACTGAAACATTCTTACAATCTTCCAATCTCTTTTCTAATTCACTCTGTAACTCATTATCAATTTCATAAGCCAAAACATTATCAGAAACACTAGCTAATTCTCTAGTCATTATTGCACCACCTGGTCCTACCTCAATTACTAATGATTTAGAATTAATATCAGCAATTCTTACAATCTTTTTTACTATATTTACATCTTTTAAAAAATTTTGACCATATCTTTTCTTAAATTTAACATCATAACTTTCCATAATAATAATTAATACACTCCTCATCCTTATTTTATAAAAACTTAAAGCAAATTCATTTTAATATCACTACATAAAATATACTATAAAAATTAAAAAAGAAAAAGGAATTTAAATAATTTCTAACTCCTCTTTCTGACTTGATATCATGACTCTTCCAATATTACAAACAACAGCTATTAAAATAGGAATTATTATTGAAAAAACAAATCCAAAAGGTGTAGACAAAAATTTTTGAATATATCCAAGTTTTGGAATTTTAAAAATAACTTTCCCATAAACATCATTCCCCTTTACCAAAGCTGAATCTTCTAAATAATTATTATCTCCTTTAGTCCTATAAACATAGTCCCCTGTTTGTGAAATTTGCTTACCAACTATTCTATGAGTAACAGTTAATCCTGTATAATTAGGATCACTAGAAGAAAAAGTTATAATATCACCTATTTCCAAATTATTATCTTTTACCCTCTTTACAACAATAGCATCATTAATCTTTATTGTAGGTACCATACTTGGAGAAACAATTACATATGCCCCAAAAAGAGGAAGCTTATTATTACCTACCTTAGTATTATATAATAAATCACCAAAATAACACACGAAAAAAATTAAAAGTAGAAAAAAGAATACAAATACCGCAATCAAAAAGGCCTTAACAGCAAAATGACCAAGATACTTTATTTTTTCATATGACGTCATAAATTCAGGGTTATCTTTATTCTTAACTGCCTGTACAACCATACTCTCACCTACCTCTATTCTTCCTTTATTATAATACGTTCACACAAAAAAAACTAGAATTTAACAAATAAAAAAATAACTTGACATGAAATTTAAAAAACAAAAAATGATAAAGCTACTTTGCCATACCATTAACAACAACATGAACTGAATAATTCTGAGTTACTCCTTCAGGAATAAGAGCAGTATCTGCAATCCACATTCTCAAACGATAATTTTCTATTTTACTCTTCTTATTCTCCACCTCAGCTATCAGCATAGAACCTTTTGGAGAACCGATTTTACTCTTTTTAGTTAATGACTTAAAACTAGTTGGTCCAAAACATTCTACATAAGTACCATTAACCTGTTTCTCTAAATAAACTTTTATATTATCGTCCATTGCTGTAGAATTTGCTCTATCTTTAATCAATGCTATTTCATATTTTGTCTTAGCCCCATGCAAAACATCAGTTTTAATAGTAAAATCAAAATACTTATCAGCACCATTTTGAGTCATACCTAAAGAATCTGTAGTAGGAACTGCATTAATAATTGACAATTCATTTGTATCATCAGTATAAGTCATAGAAACATCCCCACCATCAATTTCTCTCATTCTAATCTCTTTTGGACTACTAAAAAAGAATACAAATGAAATAATTAATATTAAAAAACAAAATGAACTAATTCCTATTATTCCAAATAAAACTTGCTTTGATATTATTTTTTTATTATCCATACAACCTCCTATTTAATTTTAGCCTTTAATACTATCCCAAACTTTTTAATCTCATCAGTAATAACATATGAATCAGCAACCCACATTCTCAATTTAAGAGTAATCTTTTCTCTACCCTTCAACGAACCAGTATAAAGTCTAGCTCCAGCAGGATCACTATCAGCAACTTTCAAACTAGCATATGTAGGTACCGCATTTTTATCATATCCCTCCATAGCAACATCAAAATCATCAGACAAATAAATTTTTATATAATTAGCATCAATCAATCCTTCGCCTAAATCTTTTAGTAAATAAAGTTCATAATCTAATTTCGCTGAAGAATTAGATTGTAGTGTACACTCCAAATAACCCTGAATATCTCTATGCTCATCATTTAACTCAATTCTTCTTCCAACATTATCAGTTAATGGTAATTTATTCGTAATGGAAACTCTTCCCTGATCTGTACAATATAAACTAATACTATCATTATCAACTTTAGGACTTCCATTAAAAAAATGACTCTTAAAAAAAAACAAAGCTCCTAAAAAAACAATTCCCATAAATAATAAAATAAAAAATCTCTTTAAATAATTACTCATGCTTACCACCCCAATAAAGACACCGACAAAGAAAATTTGATACCCCCACAAAGTATCATTATTACTACCAAAAAAAGATACCCTACTATCACATAAAGAGTACCACAAAAACTAATCTAAGTCAAACACTTTACTAGCATTATCATTTGTATATCTTTCCACATCATCAATTGCAACATCACAAATATCAGCAACCCTTTGAGCAATTATAGGAATATATTTAGAACTATTTTTACAACCACGATATGGATCAGGTGTCAAATAAGGACTATCAGTCTCCAACACAATAGCTGATAATCCAACATCTTTAACAACCTCAAATAAACGACTATTTTTAAATGTAACAACTCCACCTATTCCTAACAAAAAACCCATTTTAAGATATCTTCTAGCAACCTCAATACTACCACTAAAACAATGAATAACTCCAGAAATATCATATTTTTCTAATATACTTATTGTATCTTCTGTTGCATCCCTACTATGAATAACAACAGGTAAATGTAATTTCTCAGCTAGCTTCAATTGTTTTTCAAAAAGTAATATTTGTAAATCTCTTGTTTCCCTACCATAATGATAATCCAAACCAATCTCCCCAATACCAACTACCTTAGAATTATTACAAAGTTGTTTTTCCAACTGTTGCAATAAAAAATCAGTAACAACCATCACCTCAGATGGATGATAACCTAACGTTAAATAAACATCTTCATACTTTTCAGAAAATTTAATAGATTCTATAATACTATCCTCTGTACATCCAGAAACAATAATCTTACCAATACCATTTTTTCTATTTTCTAAAATAACACTATCAATATCTTCATAATCAGTATTAGACAAATGACAATGTGTATCTATATACATAAAAAAACCTCCTAAATATTTTATTTTCTGTATTAACTATACCCAAACAAATATCAAAAGAAAAGATAAAATTTCAAAATACCTAAGAAATCTTATCTATTCTTTTAAATAATGGTTGAGGTTGACATAAATTATAAATATTATTATCAACATATTCTAAACTAACATCAGAAATATTTATTTGACTTAATATTTCCTTACTAGTATCAGGTAAAAAGGGTTCTAATAAAACACCACAAATACGAATTGACTCTAATAGATTATATAAAACTGTTTGTAATCGCTCTTTATTATCCTCACTTTTAGCCAAAACCCATGGCTCTGTATCATCAATATACTTATTAGACCTACGTAAAACATTAAATATCTCTGTTATAGCATCACTAACATGTAATTGATCCATTTTATTAGTAACAACATCTTCTAAATTATTAATAGAACCAATAAATGCTAAATCTATATCCTCAGAAACTTTAGAATTTGTAATTTTACCAGCAAAATACTTATTTCCCATTGAAATAGTTCTCTGTACTAAATTCCCAAGTACATTAGCAAGATCACTATTAATCCTTTCAATAATTAAATCATAAGTAATATTACCATCACTATTAAATGGTATCTCATGAAGTAAATAATATCTAATAGCATCTACTCCAAATTGTTCAACCAATGATGAAGCATAAAGAACATTTCCCTTAGACTTACTCATTTTATCACTATTCATCAATAACCAAGGATGACCAAATATTTTTTTAGGAAGCTCTAATCCCAAGGACCACAAAAAGCAAGGCCAATATATAGAATGAAAACGAATTATATCTTTTCCAACTAAATGTAAATCAGCTGGCCATCTTTTCTTAAATTCAAAACTCTCATTATCAACATCATAACCAATATTAGTAATATAATTAGTTAAAGCATCTAACCATACATAAACAACATGATTAGGATCAAAATCAACTGGTATACCCCACTTTACACTCGTCCTAGATACACATAAATCCTCTAATCCAGGTTTAATAAAATTATTAATCATTTCATTTTTACGGGATTCTGGATAAATAAAATCATCATGTGAAGCAATATATTTTTCTAATCTATCCTGATATTTACTTAATCTAAAAAAATAAGCTTCTTCAACCTGTTCACTCACCTCTCTAGAACAATCAGGACATTTACCATCAACTAACTGAGACTTCGTCCAAAAAGACTCACAAGGAGTACAATAAAGACCTTTATATTCACCCTTATATATATCACCTTGGTCATACATTTTTTTAAAAATATGTTGAACAACTCCAACATGATTAGAATCAGTAGTACGAACAAATCTATCATAACTAACATTCATTAAATCCCAAGTATTTTTTATTTCTAAATAAATCTTATCAACATAATCTTTTGGACTAATTGAAGCCTCTTTTGCTTTTTCTTCTATTTTTATTCCATGTTCATCAGTACCAGTCTGAAAATAAACATCATACCCTTTTAATCTTTTAAATCTAGCAATAGCATCTGCTAATACAGCCTCATAAGTATTTCCAATATGTGGCTTTGAAGAAGTATATGCAATCGCTGTAGAAATATAATATTTTTCTGCCATTTTACTCACTATCCTCTCATATAAATTATATAAAAATTAATACTATAATAATAAAAAAAGATTATTAAAATATAAGGACGACAAAATCGCGGTACCACCTTATTTTATAATAATCTAATATTATACACTTTAATAGATAACGCTTATCAGCGACTATACCTACATATCGATATAGTAGTTCAAAAGCCATATCCTAAAAAAAGACTATCCTCTTTTTCAGCAACCGAGGTCTCTAATATAGTCAAAAATTTTAAGACTCTTCATCACAACTTTTAAAAAATACAATCCAAGTATAACATATCAAATTTTATTCTTCAACATATTTTCCTAAAAATTGTGCTATAACAGTAGCAAGTTTTTCCTCTATTTGTCCAAGACCAGTCTTATCTGATATCACTATAACAAGACCAATCGCATCACCATTCATAATAATTGGACTAATTATATAAGAACCATTTTCTTTTTCATTATCCAATAATTCTATTTCACTAATTGTCTTTTCTACAATATTTTTTCTGTCTCCCATCATTTTCTCTAAATACTTTGAAATATTCTTATCTAAATATTTCTTTTTCAAGGATCCAGCAACAGCAATAAATTTATCACGATCTGTAACAAAGACATTTTTATTAATAACATCATTAATAATATCTACTAATTCTTTTGATACTTCTTCCATATTAGACATCTTTGAAAATTTCTTTAAGGCAATCATTTCTCTATCCACAAAGATTTCCAAAGACTCCCCATCACGAATTCTAAGAGTACGTCGAATTTCTTTTGGAATAACAATTCTTCCTAAATCATCCACTCTTCTTACTACACCAGTTGACTTCATACAATTATTCCTCACTTTCTCCATACTAATATTTTCTCTATATTATTGCAATTTATACCTAATATTTCCTCTAATAATATTATAAACAATATTCTAAAAAATTCTTTTGGTAATTATTTCCATATATATATTGCAACAAAAAAAAAGAAATACTCATTGAATATTTCCTTACTCCAAATTAGTATCTTGTCTGAAAATCCTAGAATTAGATAAAGTAAAAAGATATCTATCAGATTGCTCTCTAACACCATTAATTAACGTTGTATCTTTAACTAAAACCTTAATATCTATATTCTCTAATAATTGTCTCTGATAAGCTCCTGATATAAACTTAATTGCTTCTCTACTAATTTTTTTTTGTAAATCTATTGGTGTATTATCAGTAAACACTCTATTTACATTATTGACAATTTTTTTTTCAATAGAACTCTTAACATGCTCTTTTATAAACTTTTTATTTTTTTTATTAACAGCAATAAAATCCTTTTTATTTAATTTAATAATCCCATTAGTAATATCATCTGATATATCATTAACCTTTGAAGATAACTCCTCAATTCTACACTTTTTAATAGTATCACAACAATTTATCAATTCACCCCTATAATCATCCAATATATTATCAAGTTCAGAGGTATTTAAAATAACTGCATTTTTTTTTGCTAAATCTAAAAATTTAGTTTTAATAACATCCATAGAATCCAAAGGTGGCTTTTTTAATAAAGATAAAATATCTTCTTCTACCAAAACATTAGTATTGTTTTTTATATTTTCTAAAATTGCATTTTTATAATTATCTATATGTTGTCTCTTAAACTCTTCCAAAGTATCATTCATTATATACACATATAATCTAATTATGAAATTTCTTCACATATATTAGATCCCTTTCTGCTTCTATTTTTTATAACCAAATAAGTTATAATGTTTAAACAATATAGAACTACATCTATTTTATTACACTATCGTATAATAAATTTAACAAGTATTTTCTAATTTAGTCAAGATTATTTCCAAATTTATCAACAATTTTATCTAATAAACTTACTAAATAATAAACTGGGTGTTTTTCTAATTTTATAATATCTAAAACAATAACTAAATTATCACCTTTACTTATAAACCTAAACATATTAGAAATATAAAAAGCATCCATAAATATCTCTTCTGTATCAAGATTCAAAACAACTTCTTTTGGAAAAAACAATTCTATAGAATTTTTAGTTTGATTAACCTTAGAAATTTTTAATTTTCCAGCTAATTTCTCAAACCATTCTTCATACATATAAATTATTAGGTCGTCACTCAATCTACCAAATCTATCTTCTAATTCCATTTTAATAGCATCAAAAGTCTCTTGTGAACTTATTTCATTTATCTTTTGATGAATCTCTATTTTTAACTCATCATCACTAACATAAGAATCATCAATATGAGTACTAACATTTAATAAAGGTTGCCCTTCTTGTGAATCAGCCTCTTCACAACTTTCAATATTTTTTCTTCGATTAACCTCATCATTTAACATTTTTAAATATAAATCAATTCCAACTGAATCTATAAAGCCCGCCTGTTCACTACCAAGAATATCTCCAGCACCACGAATGGATAAATCTCTTGTCGCAATAGCAAATCCACTTCCTAGCTCTGTAAATTCCTTAATAACATTAAGTCTTTTGACAGCTGTTTCTGTTAAACTTTTAAATGGTTTATACATAAGATAAGCATATGCAAACTTATCACTTCTTCCTACACGCCCCCTAATCTGATAAAGCTGACTCAAACCAAAATGATCTGCATCCATAACAATTAAAGTATTCACATTAGGAATATCAATACCTATTTCTATAATAGTTGTACAAATCAAAACATCATACTCGTAATTTATAAAATCAACAATACAATTTTCCAAATCACTCTTAGACATTTGTCCATGTGCAGTAGCAATTCTTGCATCAGGAACTAATTTATTGATACGACTACTAACCTCTTCGATTGATTGAACTCTATTATATAAAATAAAAACCTGTCCCTTTCTTGATAACTCTTTATAAATAGCATCCTTTAAAATTTGATTATTCTCTTCCAAAACATAAGTCTGAACAGGATACCTATTCATTGGAGGAGTTTCAATTAAAGACAAACTGCGTATTCCAACTAAGGACATCTGTAATGTTCTAGGAATAGGAGTTGCAGTTAAAGTAAGAACATCAACATTAGTTTTATATTGTTTAATTTTTTCTTTATGTGTAACCCCAAACCGTTGCTCCTCATCAATTACCAATAACCCTAAATCATGAAGCTTAACATCATCACTAAGTAATCGATGAGTTCCAAATACTAAATCTATTGTTCCATCAAGTAAACCAGCTAAAATTCTCTTCACTTCCCTCGGTTGAGTAAATCGATTCAACAAAGCAATAGACACAGGAAAATTCTTAAAACGAACAATAGCATTCTCATAATGCTGATTAGACAAAATAGTGGTAGGGCATAAAAATAAAACTTGCTTTGAATCTAATATTGCCTTAAAAGAAGCAATAAAAGCCACTTCAGTCTTTCCAAAACCTACATCACCACATAAAAGTCTATCCATTGGAACAACCGCTTCCATATCTGCCTTTATCTGTTGAATTGCCAAACTCTGACCATCTGTCAATTTATATGGAAAAGCTTTTTCAAAATCATCTAACATATCACAATCCTTAGAAAAAGCAAATCCCTTTCTAGACTCCCTTTCAGCATAAAGCGCTAATAATTTATCAGCCATATCAACTACCCTTTTACGAACCCTAGATTTAGTTCTTTCCCACTCCATAGAACCAAGTTTATTAATTTTGGGGACAACTCCCTCTTGTCCTGAATATTTACTAAGTAAATCAATTTTCTCAACAGGAATATATATCTTATCAGTTCCATGATATAAAATCTCTAAATAATCCTTAGTAATATCAGCCAAATTCAAAGTCTTAATACCATTATAAATTCCTATACCATGAACATTATGAACAACATAATCCCCAATAGACAACTTAGAAATATCCTTAATAGCAGTAGCATACTTAAATTTAGTATTATATTTCTTTTTCTTCTCACTCTTAATAAATAATTCATTAGCAGTTAAAATAACAAATTTTTCATAAATAAATCCCTGATTTAACTCTTTTTCAACAAGATTAACCTCTCCTATATTAATATTATCAAAAGTAGCCTCAAATAATTTCATATTTAAATTTTTAACTATACTAACTAACTGATACTTTTGTAAACAAATAATTACTGTATAACCATCAGATATCCAATTACGTATAGACTTATTAATCACATCAACATTTTCAGAAAAAGAAGAAATTGTTTTTACAGAAAAATCAATAATTTTAGAATAATCCTTTTTTTTGACATAATTATTTATCGATAAATAATGAATTGGATAAGAAACAGCAACATCCTCCATATCAAACATATACTTACCTTTGAAACCACTGTCTTTTGTTTCCCTATAAGTTAAAATATCTTCTTGTATTTGCTTATAACTTACTAAAAGTTGAGAATAATCTTTAAAAAAAGTAATACAATCAGGCAAATAATTAGCAATAGAAGAAACATTACCATATTCTGGTAAATATTTTTGTTTACCAAATTGTTCTTCGATAACATCATTATGTGTTAAAAATTCAATATATGGTTTAATTAAAATACTATCTAAAGAATCTAATGATTTTTGTGTTTCTGCATCAAAAGTTCTAATAGACTCAATTACATCATCAAAAAATTCAATACGAACAGGTAATTCCTCATCAACAGGAAATACATCTACTATAAATCCTCTAACTCCCACCTCACCAGTCTTATTAACAATTGTATCTCTAAAGTAACCACTAGAAATCAATTTATCTATCAACAACTTCGGCTCAATACAATCTCCAACCTTTAATTCTATAATAAAATCTTTATAAGTCTTTTTATTAGGTAAAAAACGTAAAAATCCCATTAAATTAGTAATAATAATATTAGAATCATCACTATCAACTACAGAATTAATTGTTTCTAATCTAGTAATCTGCAAATCTGGGCTAATAGCTAAAGCCTCACTAGTTAAAAAATCATCCATCGGAAATAAAAAACAATTAGAAGTATAATTAGAAAGAGAAGAATATAAAGAATTAGCTTCATATAAAGAACTAACAACAACTAAAATATCCCTTTTCTCTTTCTTTAAGACATTATTTATAAAAACACTAAAAAACTCATCAGTAAGTCCTAACAATCCCATATTTTTTTCAAGATTAATAGAAAGAAATGGACTTAAAAAATTCATAATATCACCTATTCTTACGATTATATTTATTCATTAAATCAATAAATGAATAAGAAAAAAAATCATCTAATATATTCTCTAAAACACCATATAAAGAAGCAAATATATCAAGTTCAGGATTGGTAAATTTACCCAACACATAATCTCTAGTATCAATTTTTTTATTATTTGAAATACCAATCTTTAATCTCTTATAAAAAGAAGTATTTAAAAATTTCTCAATATCTTTAAGACCATTATGTCCACCACTCGAACCCCTATCTCGTAATCTAAAATTTCCTATCAGTAAATCTAAATCATCCGAAATAACCAAAATATTATCAATATCAATTTTAAAAAAATCAACATACTTTCGAACTACAGAACCAGATAAATTCATAAATGACAAAGGTTTTAAAAAAATAACCTTTTCACCATACAATTCACTTTTAATAAATAAACCATTAAACTTTTCCTTCCACTCACCATTATCTATTCCCTTACGCAAAATATAATTATCTAAAACATTAAAACCTACATTATGTCTTGTATTTTTATATTCTATACCAGGATTACCCAAACCAACAATTAATTTCATTTTTACCTCCTAAAATAATAAAAACTATAAACATAAAATTATTACTCTCTCTTTTGTTGATGATATTCCTTATAAACAACTGATTTTGGAACATTTCGCTCACGAGCAACAATTTTTATAGCTTCCATCTCACTTATATCATCATCTAAATATACTTTCACATGCTCATATATTGATAAATCACTATAATCAACAGCATCTTTATTCCCTTCAACTATTAAAACAAACTCTCCCTTAAGTGTAGAAACAATAGGAATTAAAGAACTAATTTTATCTCTATATATTTCTTCATAAATTTTAGAAATTTCACGATTAATACTAATCATTCTATCTCCAAAAATAGAAAGCATGTAAATTAAAGTGTCCTTAATTCTATGAGGAGATTCGTAAAAAATTAATGTATACTTTAATTTCTTCAATGCTTCTAACTCCTTTTTTCTCCTAGAGTCCTTAGCATTTAAAAAGCCATAAAACAAAAAAGGAGCTGGAGATATTCCAGAACAAGTAAGAGCAGGTACAAAAGCAGTAGCTCCAGGTAAACTAACCACGTTAAAACCATACTTTATAACTTCACAAACTACTATATATCCAGGATCACTAATAATTGGTGTACCCTGATCAGTAACCAAACCAATATTATCACCTATTTTCAATCGACCAATAATATATTCCTTAACTTTATCCTCATTAAACTGATGACAACTAACTAATTTCTTCTTAAGATTATATTTATTAAATAATTTCAAAGTTTCCCTAGTATCTTCACATAATACAAAATCTACCATCTCCAAAGTCTTCAAAGCACGAATTGTAATATCTTCTAAATTACCTATAGGAGTTGGTATTAAATACAAACTAGCACTACCATCATAACTATTTTGACTCATTTTCTCACCTCAACACATAAAGTTTCATATTCAGAAGTTTTCCCACCATCATTATTATACAATATAAATGGATTTTCAACCTTTAATCCAACATGACCATTCTTCTGTCCCTCAATTAATACTAAAATGGCCTCTTTATCAACTCTTTCATAAACAAACTGAATACGTTTTGGTTCAATATTACTTTTTCTAAATTCAAATAGAATTTCCATCAAACGTTCTGGTCGATGAACTATTGCGAAATTACCATTATTTTTTAAAATTCTCTTAGCAACCGCAAAAACATCACTCAAATTAATACTAACTTCATGACGAGCAATAACCTTTTCTATATTCAAATTAAAATAACTATTCTCACAAACTTTAAAATATGGTGGATTACAAGTAACCAAATCAAACAATGAATCAGTCTCAGAACTAACAAAATCTTTCATATCCATAGTAATAATTTCTATTTGATCATCTAATTTATTATAAGAAACTGATTTTTTCGCCATTTCACTAAGTCTAGATTGTAATTCAACACCTAAAATATGCTTTTGACTCCTAAGTGATAAAATAAGAGGAATTACTCCATTTCCACAACCTAAATCAACTATTTCTTTATCTCTTTTTCGAATAGTTGCAAAATTAGCAAGCATTATACTATCTAATGAAAAAGAAAAACAATCAGTATCTTGATAAATTTTTCTATTCTTATAACCTAATATATCATTTAATACTTCCATTTTCTTTATCAACTGGAAATTTAACAATTCCCTTCTCCTTAAAATCTACATCATAAGTCTTACCAAACACATCTAAAGATACAACCTTCCCTACTCCTAAAGGTGTTTCAACAAAAGCACCCATTTTAGGTAATTTCTTCTTCAATTGCGAATAAGTATCATTTTCGTATTCAAGACAACATAACAATCTTCCACAAACACCATTAATTTTTGAAGGATTCAAAGCCAAAAATTGATTTTTAGCCATATTAATAGAAACACTATTAAAGTCGGTTAAAAAAGAATTACAACATAAAAACAAACCACAAGGACCTAAACCACCTATTTTTTTAGCCTTATCACGTACCCCAATTTGACGTAATTCAATTCTAGTTTTATATTTTTGAGCTAATTTTTTAGCTAATTCTCTAAAATCAACTCGGTTATCCGATAAAAAAGAAAAAATCAATTGAGATTTATCAAGATTATAATAACATTCCACAAAATTCATACTAAGATTCAAACTTTTACTTATTCTTTTAGCATCACCCAAGGCCTTTGATGAAACATCAATATTATTCTCATTTTCTAAAAGATCATTAGAAGTAGCCATTCTAACAACGTTCTTTAAAGGAAGTACCAAATTTTCCTTTTTTTCTTTATAATTAGATCTACATACTTCACCCAACTGCAACCCATTATCAGTCTCAATAACAACGATATCTCCAACACTTAATGATAAATTATTGGGCTCTAAAAAAAACATTCCCTTAGTTGACTTTAATCTAACTGCTACCAAACTAACCATAACGACAACCTCCAATCAATCGTGCAAATAAAGAATCCATCCACAACTTATAATTAACATTATACTCTAATTTATTAATTTCTTCTTCAATAATTGATATATACCCCACAATATCTGTAAAATCTACATTTTTAAGAACAAAACAAATCTCTTCTCCACAAGAAAAATCAACTGAATCAACAGAATAACACAAAAAATTAATCAAAATAATTTCCAAGTCACTAAAAAACTGTTTTGCTAAAATTTTATCAGACAAAAAACTGTTAACCATTTCAGTATACTTTACAAATAAATCATCTTTTTTTATAAGCGCCTTTAAAAAAAAGATTATTGTCTCTAAATCAGATACCACATTTATACTATTTTTCAAAGACAAAACTTGACACCTAGATAAAATCGTTTCTAATAAACGATATCTATTATTAGTAACTAATATAGCAATAATATTATCCTCAGGCTCTTCCAAAAATTTTAAAATAGTATTTGCTGATGCAGTATTTAATTTTTCTGCTTCTTTAATAATATAAATTCGTTTATTATCTAATAAAGACTTATTACTATAATCAACCTGCAAATCTAACAATTGTTTTTTCTTTATAAAACTACCATCAGGTTCTATAATTTTTAAATCTAAATAATTGTTACTATCAATAAGACTACATAAATGACAATCACCACAGTTATGTATATCAATTGTTTTATTTTCCTTCTGACACAAAATAATTTTTACAAAATCTAAAATATATTGAAAATCTCTATCATAATCATCAATCTCAATCACATAGGCATGGGAAATTCTATTAAATTCCACCAATTTTTGTACAATATGAAAAAAATTATAAATATTATCAGAAGTTTTCAAAATAACACCTCACAACTCACAATACAAAGATTTTAAATAAAATAAATGCAACAAGGGCTGGTGCACCCAAAAAAGTAAGTCCAAAAAGAGTAAAAATATTGATTGGAATCATCATATTAAAATTAACAGCAATCAAATTATATCCATATAAAATAAATGCACCTAAAACAAAATTCTTAAATATTGTTGGCAACTTTTTCATAACATCATCTCCTTATTAGAAGATATGAAATGGAAAAATTATTATTCTATTTCCTTTCGGTCCATTAATGCTCTTTCTAACGTCAAACTATCAACATACTCCATATCAGCCCCCATGGGAACACCACTAGCCAGACGAGTGATTACAATATTCATACCATCCAGTACTTTTTTTATATATAAAGAAGTTGTTTCTCCCTCTATACTAGGCTTAAAAGCAAATATAATTTCACTAAAACCATCATTCCTAATTCGATCAATCAATTTATTAATACCAATATCTTCTGGATTAATACCATCCAAAGGCGATATTAATCCATCCAACACATGATATTTACCATGAAATGTTCCTAACTTTTCAAATAAAAAAACACTTTTAGTATCTTCAACCACACACAAAACCTTATTATCTCTATTCTCATCATTACATACAAAACATAAATCATCTTCAGTCAAAGTATTACAATTTTTACACTTTTTAACCTTATCAGTAACCTCCATAATGCTTTGGGAAAAAAATTCTGCCTGCTCTTCTTCAAATTCTAAAACAGAAAAAGCCAGTCTCTCGGCTGTTTTCTCACCTATTCCTGGTAATATCTTAAAAGATTCAATCAAATTTTTTATACTATTAGGATACATAAAACCTATCTAAAAAAGACCTGGGATATTTCCAAATTTTCCCATTTTCTGTTCCATAACTTGATCTACCTTTTTATTTGCATCATTAACTGCAATCATTATCATATCCTGTAATAATTCCATATCGTCAGCACCTAAATCAGCAGAAGAATCAATTTCAACTTTCACTACCTCTTTAGTTCCTTTTACAGTTACTTTTACAAGGGAACTCTCACCTATAAATTCAGATTTATCCACTTCATCTTTAACCTTCATCATATCTTTTTGTAAAGCTTGCGCTTGCTTCATCATTGCTTGTATATTCATAAAAATCTCCTTTTATTATTCTATTTCAACAATATCACCAAAAAGTTCTATTGCTTTACTAGTTATTATATCATCTTTTGTTTCTTCTTCAAATATTTCTTCTGGTTCATCAATGACTTTATATACAAGACCCTCCCTAATACTCCTTATATATTTAGTCTTTTCTCGATTCCATAACTCATCACTAATAATAGCAATATTTTTATTAGAATTAGTTATTTTATTATAAACTTCTATCATTTTATCTAAAAACAACAGATTCTGTTTAACAACTGAATCATACTCATAACTAAGAATCATAGACTCCTCACTAGCAGCTCTAATATGAGCATCTAATAATGCACAAACAACATAGCCAATTTCTTGATCAAAAGTATAATCATTTAATAACTTCATTTTAGCAACTTCATCATTCAAAATTTGTTTATTAGCTAATGCTAAAGTATTATTAACTCTCACACTCATTATTTCATCAATATTTTTAATTTTAGATATCTGTGATTTTTTAATCACTAAATCATTTTCCACATTAAAAACATTATGAGTTTCATCAATGTTCCCATTTTTATTTTTCATATCACCTACATCAGCAGCAATATTTACATCAATTGACATATTATTTTGGGAAATAACCTCCTCATTTTTTATTTCCTGGGAAATATTTTTATCCACAGTTTTATTTCCCGATATTTCACAAGAGCTTGTCATTATTTCCCGGGAAATATTTTCATTACCTTTACAGTCATTAATAAACTTAATCAACAAAGTTTCAATATAAACTGTTGGATTACCACTCCTTTTAATATCAAACATCTTCTCATTTATAAGCATAATTAATTTTTGTATTTCATCAACAGAGTAATTAGTTTCTTCATTATTAACATAATAGTTAAAAGAACAATTCCTTAGAAAATACATTAACTGAGATATTATTTGAATAATATTCTTACCTTCCTGATTAAATGACTGAATTTCCAACAAAACTTTTGCCATATCACCATCAAATATAAAATCACAAAACTCACAAAGTCTATCTTTTGTAAGAACACCATTTAGCTCTGAAAAATCATCAAAAGTAATTTTTTCCTTTTTATAAGAACTAAGTTGATCCAACATACCTAAAGAATCTCTCATTCCACCATCTGAGGTTACAGCAATTTCTTCTAATACTTCACCATCAATATCTATGGACTCTTTTTTACATATCTCAGACAATCGATTTACAATTTTAGACACTGGAATTCTTTTAAAAGAAAAACACTGACATCTAGAAATAATAGTTTCAGGAACCTTCTGAGGATCAGTAGTAGCCAAAACAAAGATTGCATGCTCAGGAGGTTCCTCTAAAGTCTTTAATAAAGCATTAAAAGCACCAATAGATAACATATGAACTTCATCTATTATGTAAACCTTATACTTCAATTGAGATGGAACCAAAGAAATTTTATTCTTCAATTCCCTAATCTCATCCACTCCATTATTAGAAGCAGCATCAATCTCAATTATATCCACACATTCCTTTTCGTAAGAAAACTTACAATTTTCACAAATACCACAAGAAGCACCATCAACTGGTGACAAACAATTTACAGAACGAGCAAAAATCTTAGAAACCGTAGTCTTACCTGTTCCTCTAGGACCAAAAAACATATAAGCATGACAAAAAGAATCATTTTTAACAGAATTACGAAGAGTTCTAATAATCGTATCCTGACCCACAACTGTATCAAAATCTTGTGGTCTATACTTCCTATATAAAGCATGATACATAATATCACTTCCCACTTGCTATTATATCATAGAAAAAAAAAGAAGTTATCTTTTTCTACGTTCCTCAAAAAAAGACTTAAGAATATTTCTAGAACGAATAACATCTAAATTAGAAACTAAACAAACAGACGAATTCACCTTATCTGTAAGAAATATATTCGAAATTATTTCATGATTATGAATATCAGAATTAGACAAAGCAGAATAGACATTACTAATGCGAGCTTGCTTTATAGCACTAGCACACATAGGACAAGGATCTAAAGTAACATATATATCACAGCCATCTAAACGCCAATTTCCAATATAATTACTAGCCCTCTCTATAGCCAAAAGCTCCGCATGAAACAAAGCACAATTCATACACTCCTTTTTATTGTATGCCGACGCAATAACCTTATCATCCTTAACAATAACAGCACCAATAGGAATTTCACCATTATTATAAGCTACCATAGCCATATCAAAAGCCATATCCATATATTTTTTATCCACAATATCACTCCAAAATAAAAGTGCACATAAAAGGAGGTCCTTAAGGCTGCTATCTTCCGATCCTGACCTATTTCAAACACTTTTATTGCACAAGTTAATTCTAATATAAATAATTCTTTTTGTAAACTATATTCAATGTTTCACGTGAAACATTGTTCATTTTTGTAAATATACACTCGCTTAAGTAAAAATCAAATAATGAAAAATGTATATTAATACATATTTTTACAATCCACTTAGTTAATTAACTATAAGAAAAATATTACAAGTCATTTCAAAAAGCATAATAAATAATTCAATATAAAATCTATTTACTATAGAATTATCTATAAAATTCAAATTAAGCAATTTAATAAATAGTTAAATATAAAAATTGGAGTTATATAAAACATTATTATATTTTTAATTCATAATACAAACAAATTTAAAAAGAATCAATATATTACCAAGTTAAATTTTATATAATAACCAATATAAAGGAAAAATTCAAGTAATACTATTAATTGATTTCATAATATTTTCCACAATAATAAAGTTTATTCTAATTAATTTTATTCAGTTTAATATTTGTTTTGATGTATAGTGTTAGAATTTTTAATATGAATCATATTTTAATTGATATTTATTGTTAAATAAATTAATTTCACTTTTTTAATTTTGAAGATATTTTTATTAAAAATTTAACAATTTAATATATTTTAATTAATGATAATATTAAAACATTAAATTTTATATACTTTTTATAAATTAATTTATAGACATATTATGTATAAACTTCATATACAATAATAGAATGCACCATAATTTATCCACAATGTTTCACGTGAAACATTGTGGATATTTTTCACATGTTGAATATTAATTTAGAAAATAAAATTTTATAATACTATAGAGAGTTGATAAATACAAGTAATAACAGTATTTTTACAGAATAATTGAACTTTAAGAAGCAAATATTTAATATTTCTTGTAAATAAAGTGTTACAATCTTGAAAAAAATATACATAGTCAGCAAATTACTTTTAAACTAATTGAATTTTTTAAACTTTCACAATTTAAAAAATATGATCACTATATATTATAGATTATAAATTACCTACTCACATAAATATATCAATTTACTTAATACTAATTGAATAAGAAAAATAATCAAGTAATTTAAAATCAATTATAAGTATTTTGTTCCATTTTTCATACATTACCTATAATGCCTAACAAAACATATCTGTTATATAAACTAAAAAAATTAATTTAAAAGATTATACTAAGAAACTTAATCTATTTTATTAATATTAAAAAAATAGCCCTATTCGCTATTATAATATTTCAATATAATAAAACTTCATGTTCCACGTGGAACATCTCAATCCAAATGAACTATCTCCTATTGTAAAGGACTACTTTTTCAAGCAAGTATCACCCCGTAATACTTGAGCTTGTCTTCGATGCAAGCTCCAAAAAATTAACACTAAAAGATTAAATACTAACAAATTATAAATTGATTATCACACTAAACTAATTAATGTATTCATAAATTAATATCAACAAAATAAAATATACAAACACTCATTAAACAATTCCTTACTATAAAAACAATTGCTATTTTAGAAAATTAAAATTTCAAATCACCGATAATCTAATAAAGCTATTAAAAATAAAATACAATATTTAAGAAAAATATTTTCTATATAACATTAGACTAACATAATAACAAAATAGAAATTAAACCCATTATTACCTAAAAAAATAGAAAAAATCCTCATATTCCAAACAAAATATTTTATCCACAAGAAAAATTGACTATATTTTACATAATATAATACAAAAATTGACAAAAAAATAATAGGAACTATCCTATTATTTACTTACTACATTATTATCATTAATTTCTCCTTCTGATTCTTCTTTAGCAACCACTGTAACAGTAGAAACCAATTGATCTCCTTTTAGATTAATCAGTCTAACTCCCTGAGTAGCACGACGCAATATAGAAACCTGATCTAAAGGCATCTTCATAATGACACCACTATTAGTAACAATTATAATATCTTGCAAATCAGAGTTATCTACACACTTTAATGAAACCATTTCACCATTTTTCTCAGTAATATTTAAGGCTTTAACTCCCTTACTACCACGATGTGTTAATCTATATTCATCAATAACAGTCTTCTTACCATAACCATTCACAGTAACTATTAAAATCAACTGTCCAGGAGAAACAACCTCAGCACCTACAACAATACTACCCCCAAGTTCTATCCCCTTTACACCTGAACTTCCTCTACTCATAGAGCGAACTTCATTTTCGTCAAAACGAACCATACGACCATTACTTGCACCTATAACAATTTGATTTTTTCCACAGGTCTTTCTTACACTAATTAACTCATCATTTTCTCTTAAAACTATAGCAATTTTTCCACCTTTTCTAATATTATCAAACTCAGAAATATCTGTTCGTTTAATAACACCATTTCTAGTAGCAAACATTAAATATTTAGTTTCAATATCGTCAGTATTAAACTCAATTATCGAACTAATGTTTTCATCCTTTTCTAAAGGCAACAAATTAACAATTGGCAATCCCTTAGACTGTCTAGAAAACTCTGGAATCTCATATCCCTTCATTCTATACACACGACCTCTATTAGAGAAAAATAATATATAATCATGTGTTCTCATAGAAATCAAATGTTCAACAAAATCCTGTTCATTAGTAGACATTCCTTTTACACCAACACCACCACGATTTTGAGTACGATATGTATCTGTACGCAAACGCTTAATATAACCATTATTAGTAAGAGTTATAATAATATCCTCAACAGGTATTAACGACTCATCTTCAATATATTCAATAGCAGTCATATCAATATTAGTACGACGCTCATCCCCAAATTTATTTTTTATTTCTAATAACTCTTTCTTTATAACTTCTAATATTCTCTGTTCACTAGCTAAAATAGCTTTAAGCTCGGCAATTGTCTCCAGTAAGTCACTTAACTCATTTTCAATCTTATCACGCTCTAAGCCCGTTAAACGACGTAATCTCATTTCTAAAATTGCATTAGCCTGTATCTCAGATAATTTAAAATTATCCATTAAGCCTACCCTAGCATCATCATCAGACCGAGAACCACGAATTAATTTAATAACAGCATCAATATGATCAAGAGCAATTTTTAATCCCTCTAAAATATGGACCCTCTTTTCAGCAACATCCAAATCAAACTTAGTTCTACGAATAATAATTTCCTTCTGAAAATCAATATATTTAGAAATAATATCTTTCAAACCTAACGTCTTTGGAACACCTTGATCAAGCATTAAAAATATAATTCCATAACTAGTCTGAAAAGAAGTATGTTTATACAATTTATTTAAAACAACCTGAGCATTAGCATCTCTTTTTAAAGTAATTGTGATTTTTATTCCATTTTTCAAATCTGAATGATAGTCAGCAATACCTTCAATAGTTTTATTATGTACCAACTCTGCAACTTTATTCTTCAACTCTAAGGTATTAACACCATAAGGAACTTCATCAATTATAATGTATTGTCTACCATTTTTTTCCTCTATAGTAGCCTTACTTCTCACAGTAATAGATCCTCTACCTGTCTCATAAGCTTTACGAATACCACTATTACCTAATATACTAGCGCCTGTAGGAAAATCAGGACCCTTAATATAATTCATTAAACCATCTAAATCAATATCTGGATTATCTATATATGCAACACAACCATCTATAACCTCACCCAAATTATGAGGTGGTATATTAGTTGCCATTCCAACAGCAATACCAGTAGTACCATTAACTAAAATATTAGGAAAACGTGATGGTAAAACTTCAGGTTCTTTCTCACTCTCATCAAAATTAGGCATAAAGTTAACTGTATTTTTATTAATATTACGAAGTAACTCTAAAGAAATCTTTGACAATCTTGATTCAGTATAACGCATAGCTGCTGCACCATATCCCTCAATATTACCAAAATTACCATGACCATCAATTAACATATAACGATATGAAAAATCTTGTGCCATTCTTACCATTGCCTCATAAATAGAAGAATCACCATGAGGATGATAATTACCCATAACCTCACCAACAGTCTTAGCACTCTTTCTATGAGGTTTATCAGGTGTATAACCAGACTCAAACATCGAATATAAAATTCTACGATGAACAGGTTTTAAACCATCACGTAAATCTGGAATAGCCCTAGCCGTAATAACACTCATAGAATAATCTAAAAAAGAATCTTCAACCTCTTTTACTATATTATTTTTTTCTAATCTGTCCACAATAACCCTCCTAAATATCTAAATTAGCATATGTTGCATTAGTTTCAATAAATTCTCTACGAGGAGCTACCTCTTCTCCCATAAGTTTTGAAAAAACCTCATCTGCTGCAATAGCATCATCTACAGTAATTTTTCTCAAAACTCTCTGATTAATATCCATAGTAGTTTCATTTAACTCATCCGCATCCATCTCACCTAATCCCTTCATACGAGCTATCTCATACTTAACATTAGGTGCAAGAGTAGCTAAATACTCATCACGTTCAGCATCATCTAAAACATACTTTCTTACCTTACCATGCGTTATTCTATATAAAGGAGGTTGTGCTGCATACACATGACCTGCCTCAACAATGGGCTTAAAAAAACGATAAAACAAAGTTAATAATAAAACCCTGATATGGCTACCATCAACATCAGCATCTGTCATAATAATAATCTTATGATAACGAAGTTTTGTTAAATCAAATTCATCACCTATACCAGTACCAAAAGCAGTTATAATAGTACGAATTTCCTCATTAGATAAAGCCCTATCAAGTCTAGCTTTTTCTACATTCAAAATCTTACCACGAAGTGGCAATATAGCCTGAGTGATACTATCTCTTCCTTTAATAGCTGAACCACCAGCAGAATCTCCCTCGACTAAAAATATTTCACTAACTGACGCATCTTTACTCTTACAATCAGAAAGTTTACCATAAAAATTGGTAATATCTAAATCTCCCTTTCTCCTAGTCAATTCTCTAGCTTTCTTAGCAGCAACTCTCGCTCTACTAGCTGTCATAGATTTATCAACAATAACTTTAGCCTCATTAGGATTCTCCATTAAAAATCTTTCAAACGTTTCAGAAAAAACTTTATCAGCAATACTTCGAACCTCACTATTTCCAAGTTTAGTCTTAGTTTGTCCTTCAAATTGAGGATTAGGATGTTTAATAGAAATAATCATAGTAAGACCCTCTCTAACATCATCACCTGTTAAAGGATCATCTTTATCCTTCAAAAGACCAGTAGTATTTGCATATTTATTAAGTATTCTAGTCAATGCCCTACGTACACCATCTTCATGAGTACCACCTTCAGGAGTAGTAATGTTATTAACAAAAGAATAAATACTAGCATTATAAGACTCATTATATTGTAAAGCAACCTCTACTTTAATATCCTTATCTTCTCCTTCTACATCTATAATAGTATCATGAATAGGGGTCTTATTCTTATTAAGCATTGCCACATACTCTACCAATCCACCTTCATAATGAAAAGAATCTTTTCTATCTGGTTCTCGCTCATCATACAAAGATATACGTAATCCCTTATTTAAAAATGCTAATTCTTTTAACCTAGCCTTCAGAATTTCATAATCATAAACTGTAGTTTCAGTAAAAATCTCATCATCTGGCTTAAAACGAACTGTTGTTCCAGTCCTATTATCATCACAACGATCAACGACCTTTAACTCATCATCTGGATGACCACCTCTACTATAACGTTGATAATAAACATTACCATCCTTATAAACAGTAACTTCTAACCAATCACTTAAAGCATTAACTACACTAGCACCTACTCCATGAAGACCTCCAGAAACTTTATAGCCACCACCACCAAATTTTCCTCCTGCATGTAATACAGTATAAACAGTTTCTACTGTACTTTTTCCAGTTTTTGGATGAACATCAACAGGAATTCCTCTACCATCATCTTTTACAGTAATACTATTATCAATACCAACTGTAACCTCTATATGTGAACAATATCCAGCTAAAGCTTCATCAATAGCATTGTCAACAATTTCCCAAACCAAATGATGTAATCCTCTAGAACTAGTACTACCAATATACATACCTGGTCTTTTTCTTACTGCTTCTAAACCCTCAAGCACCTGTATAGCTGAAGAATCATAAATACTCTCTACTTTATCTTCATTCATAAATATTACCTACTTTCTTTCTATATTTCCACTATTAACCTCATAAATATAAGCATCACTTAAATACTTTTTATTAATATTTTTAAGATCTGTAGTAGTAAGAATTGTTTGAATATTATTACTTTTAACAAATTTAAGTAACCTATTTCGCTTTTTGATATCCAATTCACTAAAAATATCATCTAACAATAATAATGGAGAAGTACCACAATAATTAATAAAAAGAGAAATCTCAGCCATTTTAAAAGATAAAACTGCCAATTTTTGCTGACCCTGTGAACCAAAAAATTTTAAATTATTTCCCAAAAATTCAAAAAAGAAATCATCTCTATGAGGACCAAACATAGTCATACCATTATTTAATTCTTTCCTATAGTTTTTTTGAAATTTTTCTTTCAATGAATTAGTAATAACTAAAGTATCATAACTATCAAAGTTAACGTTAGGCATATAAACAACATGTAATCCGCAAGTTCCTACTATTTCTTGGTAATAAAAATCAATATTTTGATTAATCAAATCAATATACTCTCTTCTTTTTTGATAAATAATAACTGCTTTTTCAATTAATTTATCTGTCAATATATCAAAATACTTTTTATCAGCAATACTATTACTAAACAAAACCTTCAGATACTCATTTCTAGTCTTTAAAATTTTATTGTATTCATTATAAGTATGTAAATAAACTCTTGACACTTGAGACAACTGTATATTTAATAAATTTCTTCGAATATTTGGTGATCCTTTCACTATTTCTAAATCATCTGGGGTAAAAACAATAACGTTCAAATATGAAATATAATCAGCAACCTTTTTTATATCAGTTTGATTAATACGTAACCTTTTCGAATCATCAGCAACTTCTACCTCTAATTTAGAAATAATTTTCTCTTTTTTTACTACTCCCTTAATTTGACATTTTTTCTTATTAAACATAATAATATTAGGATTAACACCTATCCTATGAGACTTTGTCAAAGCTAATATTGTTATTGCCTCTAAAATATTGGTCTTTCCTTGAGCATTATCTCCTATAAAAATATTCATATTATCCCCTAATTTAATTTTAACATTAGAGAAATTACGAAAATTTATGAGCTGAATCCTAGTAAGAATCACTGAAAACCAATTAAAAGACTCATATAATCACCTATCCCCTACTTCAATATTCCTATATATACGTCATTATTATACCATACAAAGTCAAATAAAGCACGAAAAAATAGTTCTAATCAACTATTTTTATAAAGATAATTATATTAAATAATTTCCTAATATCACTTACACTTTCTCTTACGCATAACAAAATCTAATCTAGATGCTCTAGATACCTGATTCTCAATAGTTCGATATGAACAAGGAACAATAATCTCCTTAGCATTATCAAAAATAATTTTAGTATTGTAAGGATCAATCTTTATAAATTCTTGAATTCTATTCAATGAAACCCAAACACAATCATCTGCAGATGGCGAAGTAGTCGGGAAAACAATTAAATGTTCACTATCTTCAACAACAATAGGTACTTTATATTCCGCACCCAAAACCGCTCTAGCACTCTCTTTTCTTCCATTATAAGAACTGCCAAAGTAAATACAACTATCTTCCATAATCTTAAAAGGTGATTCAGAAATAATATATCTCTCATCATCCTCATAAACTACACTTGTATTCTTTTCATTAGGCACAATAGCCAATGTTCCCTTACTAATTTCATATTTCATATTAAATTCCCCCTCAAAAATGAAATTACTAATAAAATAGCACAAGACATTATCGAAAAAAATCGATTTCTGTCAATTTTTACTACTTCTATTATATTATTAGTAAAAAAAATAAAAATTCTAACAAATAAAATTACTTTTTTGATTAGTTATATAAAATATATTAATTGATTAAAAAAATTAACATAATATATCATTAATAATTTTAACAAAACAAAAAAATAGATTATATAAAAAATATCATACATTTTATATAATCTTATAAAAATAAAATACCTAATTTTCTTTCCACAATTTTTCAAATTAGTAAGTGCGAATTGGCAAAACCAATTGAGTCAAAGAATCATCCTCACTTGATTTTATTAAAATTGGCTTTATTTCTCCTACAAAATGAATATCAACAACTTCTGTGGAAAAACTCTTCAAAGCTTCCATCATATATTTTGCACTAAATGAAATCTTAATATCATTACTATTATTCTTAGAAATAGGCATTTTCTCCTCTACTCTACCTATTTCAGCAGAACTACTTCTTAATATTAAAGTATCCCCATTTGTTTCTAAAGTAACTATATTCTTTTCTTTATCACTAGTTAAAATACTAACACGATCAATAACATCATAAAAATCATTTAATTTAGTACTTACTATTAAAAAGGAATCATCTGGCAATAAATTAGAAGTATTAGGGTATGTTCCATTAATTAAACGAGATTCAAATTTTAAATTACCTGTTTTAAATAAAATTTTATTATTAAATATATGTAATTCTATTTCAGATTCATCATCATTTAAAATTCTTGAAAATTCTAATAAATTATGACTAGGAATAACTATATTATAATTTTCTTCACTTTCTTTACTTAATTTAACTATTTTTCTTGCTAATCTATAAGAATCAGTAGAGTTACATTCTAATATATTACCTACAATATTAAAATTTATCCCAGTAAGAACAGGCTTACTTTCTTCATTAGAAGAGGCAAAAGCTGTTTGATTAACAATATTCTTTAAGGTACCAACACTTATATTGATTTTCTTTTTGCTTTCTTCTAATCCTATGTTAGGATATTCACTTTCACTAATACCATTTAAATTAAATTCACTATTTTCTGTATATATTAATATCTTTAATTCGTCTACTACTTCAATATTAATATATTTATCTGGTAGTTTTCTAACAATATCTAATATATACTTCCCTTGTATAATTATACTACCTTCACTTTCTATAGTAAAATCCTCTTCACTATTAGATTCTATACTTGTTTGAATAGTAATATCATTATCACTAGCAGTTAAAGTCAATTTTTTCTTTTTCAGCTCAAATTTTATACCAGCTAAAACAGGAATTAAATTTTTAGTTGATATTGCCTTTGATACTTTATTTAATGCATCTAATAATAAGTCTTTCTTTATAGTTAATTTCATATATTAATCCTTCTTTCTTTTATATTTTTATATTATTACTGTGGAAAAAGACGAAAACCATCTTTTTTATTTATTGTATAAAGATTTTAACAAAATTTCAAGCTGTGGAAATCTTTCATCTTTTAAAAAGTTTTACACAATACCAATATCTTTTTTTAATTTCTCTATTATATTTGCTAAATCTTTATTAACCTTAATTTCATTTTCAATCTTTTCAACAGAGTGCATTACTGTCGAATGATCTTTTCCACCAAATTCTGTTCCTATCTTAGGAAAAGATTCACTAGTCATTGTTCTACAAAGATACATTGCAATCTGTCTAGGAAAAGAAATATTAGAGCTCCTTTTTTTACTTCTAATATCCTCAACAGATATTTGAAAATATTCAGAAACTATTTTTTGTATTCTATGAATATCATTTTTTTCCCCCATTCCTTTACTAATAAAGTCTTTTAATGCTTCTAATGCTAAATCTAATGTAATATTAGCCCCACCCATAATAGTAGAATAAGCTATCAATCTAGTAACAGAACCTTCAAGTTGCCGGACATCAGTTCCAATATTAGAAGCAATATATTCAATTACATCATCAGGTATTTCTTGCTCAAAATTACCTGAAATTATCTTTTTTCTTAATATTTCTTTTCGTAAAGTAAAATCTGGAGGAAATATATTTACTGTTAATCCCCAACAAAATCTAGTTCTTAAACGGTCCTCCAATAACTTCAAATCATCAGGAGATCTATCAGAAGAAATAATTATTTGTTTACTATCATTATAAAGGGTATTAAATGTATGGAAAAACTCCTGTTGTGTTTGAGTAGCTCCGCCTAAAAATTGAATATCATCAATAATAAGAACATCTATATTTCTATACTTATCCTTGAAAAAATCAACATAATTAAAATTTGTACCATTATCATCTTTTTTATTAATTCCAACAAAATCTTGTATAAATTGATCACTTGTAACGTAGAGCACTTTTTTATTTGTATTGGCAACTATATAATTACCAATAGCATGCATAAGATGAGTTTTACCAAGACCACTATTTCCATAAATAAAAAGAGGATTATACATATTACCAGGGTTTTCCGCTACTGATAAAGAAGCAGCTTGAGCAAATTTATTACTATTACCAACAATAAAGTTTTCGAACGTATATTTATCTTTTAAATTTGAATTTTCTAAATACTTTGATGTGGTTTTAACACTTTCTTCTTTTAATTCCTCCTTTTCTTGAATTTCCTCTTTTAATAATAATACCAACTCATAATTAGAACCAGTAATGGCTAATAATTTATCAGAAATTAAACTTGCATAATTATCAATTAAATGTTTTTTATGAATAGGCATTGGTACAATTATATAGGCCTTACCATTATGTAATCTATATAATTTAGTATCCGAAAACCAAGTTTCAAACGAAAGTGAAGTAAGTTCATCTTTTATTTGTCCTAAAAAATTGGACCATAAAATATCAACATTCATAATACCACCCCGCAAGAAAACTAAACTACGATTAGTATAAATTAAATTGTGGAAAAAAGAAACAATTTTATGATAAAAAAATTATCAACAATTAATCAACAAACTTTTCCACTAAAAAACATATTGATATACTTCAAAAAAATAAAGTTTTCCACATTTTCCACAGTTTTTTATAAACACAATAGTAAAACTTATTCCACAACAATGTGGAAATTGTGGATTGCAAATTAAAAAATAATAAAAAAAATAAACTTTTAAATCACTCACAAAAAATTTATAATTAAAGATAACTATATACTTATTCTAGATAATTAAAATTTTCAATTTGATTAATAAAAGACTTAAGAAACTGGTATGAAGATATTAAATTTTTATTATTACCACCCTACTCTATAATACTAGCCAGAAAAATTCTAAATACTAAATAATAATTAGCTACTAAATACCAATAAATTTCTTAGACTTGTTAAATAATAAAAAACTTCTATGTATAAAAATAACACTATATACTAATTCATCAATAATAATTTGATAAAATACAAAATTTTCCCTTCCTAAAAGATAAACATTTCTATACCAATATTTATGAATTACTTTTAGTATTACAACTAAATTAACACTTAATATAAATAAGCTCTCTTAAAAATAATGAAAAACTATCCTAAATAAATATTTTAAAAATATAATTGACAAATCTAAACAATTCTTATTATAATAATGGGGATTTATGTCTGGAGGTGGAAGAATGAAAAGAACATATCAACCAAATAATCGTAAAAAAGCAAAAAAATTAGGATTTTTTGCACGTAAAAAAACAAATATTTTAAATCGTCGTCGTCGCAAGGGACGTAAACGTCTTTGCAAATAAAATACCGCTGATAAAAACAGTGGTTTTTTACTCTTATTATAAAGATAGGTGATACTAGTGAGAAAATTATATATAGTAAAACATCAAAGAGACTTTGATAATCTCATAAAAAATGGTAAAAAACAAAAGAATAAAAGTTTTATTATATATTATGAATCTAATAATTTACCATATGATCGATTTGGAATTTCAGTAGGCAAAAAACTAGGTAATGCAGTATATCGTAATAAATACAAAAGAAAAATAAGGTCAATACTAGATAGTTATAAAAAACTATATATAAATAATAAAGATTATATTATAATATTAAGAGGAAGTGCCAAAGACAAAAATTATCAAGAATTAAAAGAAGAACTTCTAACACTAATGAATGTTATAAGGAAGGAAATAAAAGATGAAAAGAAAAAATAATAAATTTAGAATAATAATAGTATTGATATTATTATTAATAGCAACAGGTTGTACAACAACACTAACAGATAAAAATAAACAACCAGTAAAAAATAAAGAAACAGGTCAAAATTTAACCAAAAATATTATCTGTCAGCCAACTAATAAAATAACTATCAAAGCCTATGAAAAGAATGGGGTAGACATAGAAAAATTACCACCTTGTGACAAATTTAAAATAACCTCAGGAAAATATGAAGGACTATGGACCAGTATTTTTGTAAAACCTTTAGCTTTTGTATTAATATTATTAGGAAAACAAATAGGAAATTATGCAATATCATTAATAATTATTAGTCTAATTATTCGATTGATAGCTTTCCCAATTACTAAAAAAACAGCCCTACAATCAGAATTAATCAAAAAGGCCCAACCAGAGCTAGATAGAATTCAAAAAAAGTATAAAGACAAACAAGACCAAGAAGCAATGATTAAACAAAATCAAGAAATGCTAATGATTTATAAAAAATATAATATAAATCCAATGTCAGGGTGCCTATTCTCAATGCTACAATTACCTTTATTTATTGCTTTTTTCGAAGCAGTACAAAGAACACCAGCAATATTCGAAGATAAATTTTTAGGATTACAACTCGGAACCACTCCAGCAGTAGGAATATCTCAAGCAACATTTTATGCTTATCTAATATTAATCATTTTAATAGCCCTAACAACATACTTCTCTTTTAAAATGAATGTAACTGGAAATATGTCTGATCCAAGTATGAAAATGATGCCACTGATGATGTCAGTTATGATTGTAATTACAGCAATTTTTATGCCATCTGGTCTAGGAATATATTGGATTACTTCTAATATTTGTACAATAGTACAAAATATCTTGGTGAAAAGGAGTAAAGAAGCTAATGGAAAAGCATAAATATCAAGGCAGAACAAAAGAAGATGCCATCCTGCAAGCAACAATAAACTTACAAGAAACTGAAAATAACTTATTAATAAAAGAGTTAGAAGCTAGTAAAAATGGTTTATTAAAAAGTAAAAAAGTAGAAATAGAAGTATTAGAAAAAAGAGATGTTATTAAATATATCAAAGACTATATAATAAAATTATTAAAAGATATGGGTTTTACAATAGATATTGAAATAAAAAATAAAAGTGAAATTCCAACATATATAATTTATTCAGATAATGATGCCTTACTTATTGGCAAAAACGGTAAAAATCTTAAAGCTTTATCAATTATTGTTAGTCAGCATATAAATAAAGAAATAGGTAATAACTTCAAATTTATAATTGATATAAACGACTATAAAGAAAAAAGAAATAAATCGTTAGAAATACTTGCAAAAAAAATTGCTAAAGAAGTAGCAGAAAGTAAAATAGAAGCTAAATTAGATTCAATGAATTCATATGAGCGAAGAATTATTCATAATACTTTAATTAATAACCCAAACGTATCTACTAAAAGTGAAGGTGAAGAACCTAATCGTTATGTTGTAGTTTATCCAAAACAAAGTTAAAATGCCCAACCAAGGCTATTATACTTTTATGAATTAATTGTTGACATAATAGTAGTAATAAAAAGCACACTGCTTAACAAAATGAGCAGTTTTTTAATTATCAACAAAACATTATGTTATAATAACAAAAGAAAGAGGGAGACAAATGGATGACACAATAGTAGCAATTTCAACGACCATGGGAGTAGGTGCTATATCAATAATTAGATTAAGTGGAAAAGAAGCTTTAGCTATAGTCAATAATTGCTTTCAAGGAAAAGACTTAACCACAGTAAAATCTCATACTATACATTATGGTTATATTAAAGATAATGAAGAATTAATTGATGAAGTATTAGTATCAGTTATGAAAAGTCCAAAAACTTTTACAAGAGAAGACGTAATTGAAATCAACTGTCATGGAGGCATAATTGCTACTAACAGAATATTACAAACAATGTTAAATCATGGAGCAAGATTAGCAGAAGCGGGAGAATTTACTAAAAGAGCCTTTCTAAATGGAAGAATAGACCTAGTTGAAAGTGAAGCAGTAATGGATTTAATTCAAAGTAAAAGTGAAGAATCAAGGAAATTAGCTTTATCACAATTAACTGGAAAAACATCAAATCTAATTACTAATTTTCGTGACAAATTAAAAGATTTACTATCAGCAATAGAAGTAAATATTGATTATCCAGAATATTATGATATAGAAATTATCACCAAAGAAAAAATCAAAGACCAAATAAATGTACTCAAAAAAGATTTACAAAGATTAATAAAAGAATCTCAAAACTCAACAACTATCAAAAATGGTATCAAAACAGTAATAATAGGCAAACCAAATGTAGGAAAAAGTAGTATTTTAAACAAATTAATAGAACAAGAAAAAGCTATTGTGACAGATATAGCAGGTACAACTCGTGATATTGTAGAAGGAGAAATATATTTAGATGGAATACTATTAAATATTATTGACACAGCAGGAATAAGAGATACTGATAATATAGTAGAAAAAATAGGTGTAGAAAAAAGCCTTTCTATGATAAACGAAGCTGATTTAGTAATTACCGTTTTTAATAGTAATGAAGAATTAGCCCAAGAAGATAAAAAAATATTAACACAAACAGAACAAAAACAAAGAATAATTGTCTTAAATAAAAATGATTTACCTAAAAATTTAAAACTACCTATAGATTTAAAAAATGTTGTAGAAACAAATACCAACACTATCGAAGGCATTAATCCTATCAAAGAAAAAATAAAAGAATTATTCAATTTAGAACAATTACAGACAAAGGATTATACCTATCTTGCCAATAGTAGACAAATATCTCTAGCCAAAAAATCATATCAAAATTTACTAGATGCTGAAAATAGTATTCAAGAAGATTTACCAGTAGATATGGTAGAAATAGATTTAAAGGAATGCTTTGATAATTTAGGACAAATAATAGGAGCAACCTACAACGAAGAAATAATTGATAATCTCTTTGAAAACTTTTGTGTAGGAAAATAGGAAGTGAAACATATGGAATATGAAATAATAGTAGTAGGAGGAGGCCATGCAGGTTGTGAAGCCTCACTAGCAGCAGCAAGAAAAAAACATAAAACATTACTAGTAACAGGAAATATTAATAATATTGCCGATATGCCTTGCAATCCATCAATAGGAGGACCAGCTAAAGGAGTAGTAGTAAGAGAAATAGATGCTCTAGGTGGAGAAATGGCTAGAAATGCTGATAAGGGAGCCTTACAAGTAAAAATGTTAAATACTAAAAAAGGTCCAGCAGTACAAGCCCTAAGAGCACAAGCTGATAAAATTACTTATCCAAAAGAAATGTTAAAAACATTAAAATCCGAAAAATACTTAGATATAAAAGAAGGGATGGTAGAAGATTTAATTATTGAAAATGACACTATAAAAGGAGTAAAACTCAGTGATAAAACAGCAGTTTATGCTAAATCAGTTATTTTAACAACAGGAACCTACCTAAAAGCTATGATTCTAACAGGAGCTAATAAAGAACCTGGTGGTCCTCATGGAGAAAAAGAATCAAAATTCCTAAGTACAAAATTAAAAGAACTAGGATTTAAAATTCTTCGACTAAAAACAGGAACTCCTCCAAGAATCGAAAAGTCATCAATAAATTATTCAAAAGCATCAATAGAACTAGGCGATGATTTACCTAGAACCTTTTCCTTTGATAATAAAATTTACTATGATATAAATAATCAAGTACCATGTCATTTAATATATACCAATGAAACTACTCATACTATAATAAAAGAGCATTTAAAAGAATCAAGTATGTATGGAGGATATGTCGAAGGAATTGGACCAAGATATTGTCCTTCTATTGAAGATAAAGTAGTACGCTTTAGTGATAAAGAACGTCATCAATTATTTTTAGAACCAGAAAGTATCTATTATGATGATATTTATCTACAAGGTTTTTCTACTAGTATGCCTCATGAAGTTCAAGAAGAAATGGTTCATAGCTTAACAGGACTAGAAAATGCTAAAATACTAAAATATGCTTATGCGATAGAATATGATGCTATTGATCCTAGACAATTAAAAAGAAGCTTAGAGACCAAAATTATTAAAGGGCTTTTTACAGCAGGACAAATAAATGGAACAAGTGGTTATGAAGAAGCGGCAGGTCAGGGGTTAATTGCCGGAATAAACGCTTCGTTACTGTTAGAAGAAAAAGATCCACTTATATTAAAAAGAAATGAGTCATATATTGGAGTCTTAATAGATGATTTAGTAACTAAAGGAATAAAAGATCCTTATAGATTACTAACATCACGATCTGAATATCGATTATTATTAAGACATGATAATGCCGATTTAAGATTACGTGATTATGGCTACCAAGTTGGTCTAATAAATGAAGATATTTATCAAAAATTTAATCAGAAAAAAGAAGATATCAACAAATTATATAATCTTTTAAAAACAACTAGAATCACTCCCAAAAAAGAGACGAATTCTTATTTGCAAGAAATAAAAACAACTCCTATAAAAGATGGAATGTCTCTTTATGAATTATTAAAAAGACCAGAAATAACTATTAAAAATTTAGAGCATTTCATAGAAATACCTTACAGTAATGAAGTAAAAGAACAAATAGAAATTAATACAAAGTATGAAGGGTATATCAAAAAATCAATAAAAGAAGCTGAAAAAATGTTAGCTTTAGAATCACGTAATATTCCCTCAGACATCGATTATGATAAAATACCAAACTTAGCAAGTGAAGCACGACAGAAATTATCAGAGATTAACCCTACAACAATTGGACAAGCCTCTAGAATAAGTGGTGTTAATCCAGCAGATATTTCAATATTAATGATTTATTTAAAAAGGAATAATAAAAATGACTAAAGAAGAATTTGAAATAGAATTAAAAAAGCTTGGTATAAATATAACTTTAGAGCAACAAAACCAATTAAATAAGTTTTATACTTTATTAATAGATTGGAACAAGTCAATAAACCTAACTAGAATTACTGAAATAAAAGATGTTTACTTAAAACATTTCTATGATAGCCTAACCTTAGTAAAAGTAGTAAATTTAGATAATATAGTAACACTATGTGATGTAGGAACAGGAGCAGGATTTCCAGGAATTGTACTAAAAATATTATATCCTCATTTAAAAATAACTTTATTAGATTCATTACAAAAAAGAGTAAATTATCTAAACATTATTATAAAGAAACTAGATTTAAAAGATATTAAAGCTATTCATATAAGAGGAGAAGATTACAAAGAAACATTTGACCTTGTAGTAGCAAGAGCTGTAGCTAATATAGAAAAGTTAGTTAAATACACTATGCACTTAGTAAAAAGTGATGGGTCCTTTGTAGCAATGAAAGGAAATATAGAAGAAGAACTAACAGAAGACATAAAAAATAAATTGTCAAAAAAATATAAAATAATTAAAATAGAAGAATTCAATCTTCCTATAGAAAATAGCAAAAGAAGTTTAGTAGTTCTAAAAAACAAATACAAATAACTACATATTTTTAAAGGTTACTATCTTTTGATATCATACTTTAAATAATTTTCTAAATATCAAAATTAAATTAATTAGTACAATGTGCTACTAAGTAAGGAAATTTAAAAATAATAAAATTATCTAGTATAATATCTAAATTATTAATAGCATTATAAGTTTTTATATAAACTTGTAATCAACTTTAAAAATTATTTCAATTTGTTAATATAATATATATATTGACATTTTTTTTGTAATCAAATCAAAAATAATTTTTCTATTGAAAGAAACAACTAAATAGTCTATAATGATAATATAGGGTTAATAAAGAATAAAGGAGGGGACGCTAATGAATACAGAAAATACTGATGAAGTTGTGTATTTACATTTAGATGACATCATTCCAAATAGATTCCAACCACGGGAAATTTTCGATGAAAGGGCGTTAAAGGAATTAGCCGTTTCAATAAAAGAACATGGTGTAATTCAGCCTATCATTGTAAGAAGCGTTAAAGGAAAATATGAAATTATAGCTGGAGAGCGTCGATACAAAGCCTCTGCATTAGCTGGTCTTACTAAAATACCAGCAATTATAAGAGATTTAGATGACAAAGAAAGTTCAAAAGTAGCACTATTAGAAAACCTTCAACGAAAAAATCTAACTCCAATTGAAGAAGCTAGAACATATCAAAAGATCCTAGAAATAGATGAGATGACTCAAGAAGAACTAGCAAAAACAATGGGAAGAAGCCAATCATCTGTTGCGAACAAACTACGTTTATTATCTTTACCAGATGAAATTCAAGATGCTCTATTAAAAGAAAATATCTCTGAACGTCATGCCAGAGCGTTGTTAAACATACCTGAACCAAAAAAACAAAAAGAAATGTTAAAGAAAATAATAAATAATAAAATGAGTGTTAGATCAGTAGAAGAAGAAATAAAAAAATTATATCCAAAAGAAGATAGTAAAGATGAGGTTAATGCAAATATGGATAGTGAAATAATAGGTGTACCATCATCAGCTGTTATAGCATCAACATCAGACTTTGTTAATACTAATCCATTACTACCAACTACAGATATTCCAGAAGAAGATGAGGATAATTATGGAAAAGTAAGAATAGTTCCACCAAAAGAAGAACAATCTGAAGAAAATACTAAATTTATAAATTATGGAGAAATCAATGATGAAGAAGAGGAGGAGGAGGAAGACTCTGATATGTCGCTAGACTTTACTGGAGTACCTAATCAAATTGATGTAAATAAAATCAAAGAAAATGCTGTTGATATTAGTAGTCAAAAAATATCTAGTAATGCTCCAACAGCCGACTTAGATAGCCTTTTGAATTTAAAAGCACCAACAAATCAATCATCTTCAAATGATAGTGGTTATAAATTTATAACCCCAGCAGAAGAAATAGTCAAAACAGATGCTAATAAAGCAAAAAATGAAAAAATAGGTGATTATTTTAAAACACCAGATTTAGTCTCTGTAGAATTGCCATCAGAAGTTCAAACTTCATCGACTGCTAATGTCTCACTAGATTCGATTCTAAATCAAGCAGAAGCTAAAAAGAAAGAACAAAATAAATATACTGTTGAGCAAGCTATTGAAAAAATAAATCAATTAGTAGAAGATTTGAAAGAACATGATATTAAAGCGGAAGTAGATGAAATGGATTTTGATAAATCTTATCAAATTATAATTAAATTTAATAAAAATCAAGAAGAGAAAAAGTAGCGAAAAATCTACTTTTTTTGCTAAAAGCATTTAAAAAAAATATATTATTTGATACAATAATAAAGAAAATGGAAATAGGTGATAAGATGGGAAAGGTTATATCATTAGTAAATCAAAAAGGTGGCGTAGGAAAGACAACAACAAGTATCAATCTTTCTGCATCATTAGCAGTATTAGGGAAAAAAGTATTATTAATAGATTTGGATCCACAAGGAAATACAACTACTGGTGTAGGAATAAATAAAGGAGATATCGAAAGAAGTGTTTATGATGTATTAATAGGTGAATGTAAAATTACAGAAGCTATGATAAAAACAAAATATAAAAATCTTTATGTTTTACCAGCTACCATAAATCTTGCAGGATTAGATATTGAATTAGTTGAAAAGAGTAAACAAGAAAATGGTTTTCAAAAAGGAGAACAATTGAAGATTAATATAGCAGATATTAAAGAAAGTTTTGACTACATAATAGTAGATTGTCCACCATCATTAGGCGTAATTACTACAAACGCCTTAACAGCCTCAAACTCAGTAATAATTCCGGTTCAATGTGAATTTTTTGCTTTAGAAGGAATTACTCAATTATTGAAAACAGTTATGTTAGCTCAAAAAAATTTAAATCCAACTCTAGATATAGAAGGAGTACTATTAACTATGCTAGATTCTAGAACCAACCTAGGTTTTGAAGTTGTTGATGATATTAGAAAATTCTTTAAAGAAAAAGTTTATAATACAATAATACCAAGATTAGTAAGATTAACAGAAGCTCCATCACATGGAGAACCAATAATAGCATATGACCCTAAAAGTAGAGGATCAGAGGCATATATGAACCTAGCAAAGGAAGTGATAGAAAGAAATGGAAGCAAATAATCAGAATAGTAAAAGAAGAGCCTTAGGTCGAGGATTAGAAGAATTATTCTATAATGAACCAATTGATTATAATAAGGTAGAAGAAAAGATTATTGATACCACTCCAAAAGAAGAAATCACGATGATAAAATTAGATGAATTAAGATCTAATCCATATCAACCAAGAAAAATATTTGATCAGGAAGCTCTAGAAGAGCTAGCTGTTTCAATCAAAGCGCATGGTGTATTTCAACCTATTATCGTAAAGCAAAGTATTAAAGGGTATGAAATAATAGCTGGTGAGAGAAGAGTAAAAGCATCTAAAATATCTGGATTAACAGAAATACCAGCCATTATTAGAGACTTTAATGATACTCAGATGATGGAAATAGCTTTACTAGAAAATCTTCAAAGAGAAAATTTAAGTGCCATAGAAGAATCATCAGCATATAAAAAATTAATAGAGACTTTAGCAATTACTCAAGAAGAATTAGCCAATCGCTTAGGCAAAAGCAGAAGTCACATTACTAATATGTTAGGATTATTAACACTTCCTGAAGAAATTCAAATAGCAATCGGCAATAAAAAAATATCTATGGGCCATGCTAGAGTATTAAGTAAATTAAAAGATAAAAATCAACAACAAGAACTAGCTGAAAAAATAATAAAAGAAGGTCTAAGTGTACGTCAACTAGAGGACTTAACTAATTCAAAAGAAGAATTTGTAAGAACTCATAAAATTAAAAAGAATAAAAATGACTCTAATGAATATCAATACATTCAAGAAGAAATGTGTGAGAAACTAGGAACAAAAGTAAAGGTAAAACATAATAAGATAGAAATTAGTTTTGTCAATGGAAATGATCTAAATAGATTGCTTGAAATAATGAATATACAACTAGGAGGTTAAAATGATAGATTTATTTGGCATAATTAAAATAGAATTAAAACAAATTCTTTTACCCATTATATATATTATATTAGGTTTTATAATATATAAAATTATTAAAAGAATTATAGATAATATGACTAAAAGCAGTAAAAAGAATTTGAAAAATCACCAATATCAACGTGTTAACACTATAAAAATGTTATTATTAAACATTATTAAATATGTAATTTATATTTTAGTAATTTTAGCAGTTTTAGCAGTTTATGGTGTAAATGTTAGTTCACTAATAGCAGGATTAGGTATAACAACAGCAATATTAGGTTTAGCCCTTCAAGACTTAGCTAAAGACTTTATTGCTGGAATTTCTATCATTACTGAAGCTCAATATGAAGTAGGAGATACTATTGAAGTAGATGGTTTTATGGGTGAAGTTATATTTATCGGATTAAAAACAACAAGAATAAGAAATTATAAAGGAGCAACTAAAATTATAGCCAACCATAATATGGATAAAATTATTAATTATAGCCTTCATAATTCATTAGCTGTTGTTGATGTAAGTGTTGGTTATGAACATACTCCAGAAGAAGTAGAAGAAGTACTAAATAATTTATCTAATAATTTAAAAGGACAGATAAAAGAAGCAAAAGGAAACATTCAAATATTAGGTATTACAGATTTAGATGATTCAGGAGTAATATATCGAGTTACTGTCGAAGTAGATTCAATGAAACAATATATTGTTGAAAGATACTTGAGGAAAGAAATTCAAAAAGCCTTCGACAAAGCAAAAATAAAAATTCCATTCCCTCAAGTTGAGGTGCATAATGGAAAATAATAAATTAGATTATACACTAGGTACTAAAGTAATAATGAAAAAACAGCATCCATGTGGTACAAACGAATGGGAAATTACAAGAATTGGTGCTGATATAAAAATAAAATGCCTAAATTGTGGCAGAACTGTATTAATACCTAGGATTGAGTTTAATAAAAAAGTAAAAAAAATTATTTCTGAGGAAGGATAATATATGAATGATAAAAGAAGACTTAAACTAAAAAAATTTTACCTTCATCCAATAACTGTTTTCATCTTTTTCATCTTTGTAGTAGTTCTTTTAAGTGGTATTTTATCGGCAATAGAAATGCAAGCTACTTATAATACAATTAATGTAAATACTCATGAACTAGAACCAACTCTAGTAGCCGTAGAAAGCCTGTGTAATTTTGATGGTATAAAATATATTATTAGTAATGCTACTAAAAACTTTTTAAGTTTTGCCCCACTAGGAATGTTAATAGTCTCTTTAATTGGGCTAACAATTGCTGAAGGAACGGGTTTTATTCAAACACTATCAAAAAGACATATAAAAAAGATACCTAAATCAACTCTAACATTTTTAATTCTTTTTATAGCAACAATATCATCATTAATAAACGAGGTAGGTTATGCAATTTTAATTCCTATGGTAGCACTGATTTATTTCATTATTGGAAGAAACCCAATATTAGGAATTATAACAACTTTCTGTGGAGTATCCTTTGGTTATGGAGTATCACTCTTTGTTGGTTCAACTGAGATTTCATTAATTAACTATACTGAAATAGCTGCAAAACTAATAGATGAAAATGCTCATATTGCCTTATTATCTAACTTAACCTTTATTATAGCGGCATCAATCATACTCTCAATAGTTGGAACTATTATTATAGAAAAAATAATAGCTCCAAAAATAGGGAAATACAAAAAAGAAGAAGAATTTGCTGAAACAGAGAAGTATCATATAATAAATATTGAAGACGAAGAACAAAAGCAAATAGAAAAAGAAAAATATGAAAAAAGAGGACTTCGTTTCGCTTTAATTATTGGAATACTTTTCATTCTCTTCTTTGTATATGCTCTAATACCAGATCTACCTTATTCTGGCTTATTATTAGATATGAGTGAAAAAACTTATTTAAATCAATTATTTGGTGACAATGCTTATCTACAAGATGGCTTTACATATTTGGTTGCTCTATTCTTTGCAACAGCAGGAGTAGCTTATGGCTTTGGAGCAAAAACAATAAAAAATGATAAAAACTTAATCGAAAATGCCAGTAAAAATTTCTCTAACATCGGAAGTCTCTATATTTTAATGTTTGTAGTTTCTCAGTTTATTGCCATATTTAGAAAGACTAATGTAGGGATTATTATTACTGCCTGGTTAGCTTCTCTTTTAGAGCATTTAGAAATAAGTGGTATACCTTTAATTATAGTGGCTCTTCTACTAATAGCAATTTCTAATATTTTCTTAACTGGAACAGCAAATAAATGGTTGATATTTTCACCAGTAGTAGTCCCAATGTTTTTACAATCAAATATTTCAGCTCAATTTGCCCAAGTTGTAATGAGAGCAGGAGATTCAATGACAAATGGATTTACCCCTTTACTAGCCCCTTTTGTAATTTATATAGGCTACTTAAATATCTATAATCTAAATAAGGAAAGACCATATACAATCAAAAAATCATTAAAAATGATTAGTCCATATTTTCTGTTAATATCCGCTACATGGATTTTACTAATAATAGGATGGTATATTTTAGGTATACCAATAGGACCAAACGTTTACCCAACAATTTAACACCATTAGGTGTTTTTCTTTAACTTGTAAAATAAAAGGGAAATATTAATATAATATCTTTAAGGAAGGGAAATAATTAATATGAAAAGATTAACAAAAAGATACCTAGTAGAAAAACTACCAAAAGAAAATATAAGTGAACCATGGATTTATGAAAGATACTACCTAAATGATAATTTAAGAATTCAATCGAAAAATAATATTTATGAAAAAGAAATAATTTTATCAGATCAAAAAAGTATTATAGAAAGAATAACCAAAGAAGAATTTATAATTCTACAAAACAAATCATCTAAAAAAATTATCCGCAAAAGTTATTTATACTTAAAGGACAAAAGAATATCAATAAAAGAATATGAACAAGACTATGCTCCCTTTATTAGAGCCGAAGTATCATTTTCTAAAAAAGAAGAGATGAATACTTATAGAAAAGAAGTATGGATGACCAAAGAAATAACCAATACACCTCTTGCCTTTGATAGTACTTTATATAAATTATCAAAAAAAGAATTTACTAATATTCTACATAAACTACAAGAAGATTAATAATATAAAAAGAATACAAATTATAATAGATATTGTACTATAATGACTAAAAAGATTATTTTAAATATCTAATTTAATTTACTATTATAATTACTGAACTAAATTGTTTTATCTACAAATTTTTCTATTAAAATATAAAACTTTAAATTATCCCTTTATTTTATATAGATATAATATAGCAATTCATCACTTTTAAATATTCTTAATTGATTTCTTTTGAATTGTTGCGCATAAAGTAGCCATATGGTATAATCTCAAGTGAAAAATAATAGAAAAGAGGATTACTATGAGTTTAACAGCAGGAATTGTAGGATTACCTAATGTAGGAAAATCAACGTTATTTAATGCCATAACAAATCAAAAAATTTTAGCAGAGAATTATCCCTTTGCCACCATTGAGCCTAATGTAGGAGTTGTAACAGTAAAAGACCAAAGAATGGAAAAATTAAAAGAAATGTATAAACCTAATCGCTATATACCAACAGCCTATGAGTTTACAGATATAGCAGGACTAGTACAAGGAGCTTCAAAAGGAGAAGGATTAGGAAATAAATTTCTATCCCATATCAGAGAAGTAGATGCTATTGTCGAAGTGGTAAGATGTTTTGATGATGGAAAAATAATTCATGTTGATGGAAATATAGATCCAATTAGAGATATAGAAACAATTAATTTAGAATTAATTATGTCAGATTTGGAAATTATTAACTCTAGATTAGAGAAAGTAGAAAAAAAGGCCAGAACCTCAAAAAATAAAGATGACGTATTAGAAGTAGAGATTTTAAAAAAATGTCAAAAGTCTCTTGAAGAAAACAAACCACTTCGTCTACTAGGATTAACTGATGAAGAAAGGCAACTTCTAAAATCATATAGTTTTTTAACTCTAAAACCAATAATTTATTTAGCCAATATTAAGGAAAGTGAATTAGGTCAAGGTGATAACGAATATCTCACAAAAGTAAAAAAGTATGCAGAATCAGAAAATACTAAAGTTATCAGTCTTTGTGCTAAAGTAGAAGAGGAGTTAAGTGAACTAACAATTGAAGAAAAAGAAGAGATGCTAGAAGGATTAGGCCTAGATAGTTCAGGACTAGATAAACTAATAACAGCAACCTATGACATATTAGGTCTAGCCACATACTTTACAGTAGGAAAAGACGAAGTTAGAGCTTGGACTTTTAGAAAAGGTATGAATGCTAAACAATGTGCTGGAATTATTCATTCAGATTTTGAAAGAGGGTTTATTAGAGCCGAAGTAATATCTTATGATGATTTAATTGAATATGAAACAGAACAGAAGGTAAAAGAAGCTGGTAAAGCAAGACTAGAAGGAAAAGACTATCTCATGCAGGATGGGGACATTTGCCATTTCCGCTTTAATGTATAATATACTATATAAAATGAATTATATGATAATTCTAAATATCTAATTTTATGGATTTAAACTATTATAATAAATTAAACACTTAAAGAAAGAAAAATAACTTTTAAATTTAAAGATAATCATATATATTTTCTAAATTAAATGAAATCTTCTATAAAAAGGAATCATATTTAGAGAAAACTTCATGACTATATAAATTCCAATACATATTAAGAATTTTCTGAGTTTAGGTAAAATTAATGAATCTATTGAAATATTAGTCTAAAATCAGTATATATAATAAACAATATACTTTTAATGATTTTATTATTTAGAATTAATTTTAGTAAAAAATAACTAAATTCAAAAAAATTTCTCCTAGACAAAGTATTTTTCTTTTGATATAATACCCTCGAGTATGAAAAATACTCCTTGCTACAATTGTAGCCGAATAGTCCAAAAGGAGGTGTATAAAATGAATAAATATGAAATAATGTTTATTGTTAGACCAGACATGGAAGAAGTAGAAATCAAAAAGACTGCTGAGGAAATGAAAAAGGTTTTAACAGATAAAAATTCAAATATTATTGAAGAAAAACCAATGGGTCAAAGAGAATTAGCATATGAAATAAATAAGTTCAAAACAGGTTACTATTATTTATACATAGTAGAGGCTAACGTTGAAGCTATAAATGAATTTGATCGTATTACAAGAATTAACGAAAATCTACTTCGTCATTTAATAGTAAAAGTAGAAGATTAATAGAAAAAGAGGTAAAGTATGAATAAAGTTTTTTTAATAGGAAGACTAACAAGAGATCCAGAATTACGTTATACTGGTAACAATACTCCAGTAGCAACATTTTCTCTAGCTGTGAATAGGAATTTCACTAATCAATCTGGAGAAAGAGAAGCCGATTTTATTAACATAGTTGTTTGGAGAAAACAAGCTGAAAATGTAAAAAATTACTTAAATCAAGGTAGTCAAGTAGCTATTGATGGTCGTATTCAAACTAGAAGCTATGATGGTAACGATGGACAAAAAAGATATGTTACAGAGATAGTAGCAGATAATGTTGAGTTTTTAGGATCCAAGAATTCCTCAAACAATTCTACAAATACAAATGCCCCTGCTTCTAATAACACTAATAATAATGCAGGTCCAACACCATATGATTTTGGTCCAGAGCCAGAACCTAAAGGAACTAATGTAGATTCTAATCCTTTTGCTGACTTTGGTTCAAGCATTGAAATTAGTGATGACGAATTACCATTTTAAAAAGGAGGAATAAGAATGGCTGAATTTAATAATCGTAGAAAGAAAAAAATATGTATGATGTGTGCTGGTAAAGCTAAAATAGATTATAAAGAGCCAGAAACTCTAAAAAGATATGTAAATGAAAAAGGAAAAATTGTTCCAAGAAGAGTAACTGGAAATTGTTCTTTTCATCAAAGATATACAGCAACTCAAGTAAAAAGAGCTCGTGCAATTGCACTTATGCCATATACTAAATAATTATATATAAATAAATAAGACTATTGAGTATTATAATCAATAGTCTTTTTCTATAAACAAAAACTACGTTATATAATATAATTTTTAAACTTTATTTTCTATAATATAAAAAATTCTAATCCAATTTCTATTTTTTACAATATTAGACAAAATAATGAATTTATTATATAATAAATATGAATTAAGCAGGAGGCCGAAATGGGAATAATAAAACAAAGGAAAGAATTAAATAAGTCTATAAAAAAAGCTAAAAATATATTTATAATGGCTCATCAAGATTTAGATTTAGATGCACTAGGCAGTTCTATAGGAATGTATATACTACTAAAAAACAAGAAGAAAAATTGTTATCTAATAATAGATGATTCTACCCATGAACTAGGTGTAGAAAAAGTACTTAGAGAATTAGAAGGATGCCTTCAAATAATAAAAAGTGAAAGTATTGATAGATATTTATATCCAAGAGATTCTAAAAACTTACTGCTTATTTTAGATACTAATAAAGTGGATTTAGTCCAAAGTAAAAACGTCCTTAAAAGGATTTCCAAAAAAATAATAATTGACCATCATGAGTTAGGTAAAACAACAATAAAAGATGCCATTATTATAGATGATACAGAATCATCAAGTACTTGCGAGATGATCACAGAATTAATTGAATATTATGATATAGAGATCGAATCTTACTATGCAACTGTATTATTGTCAGGAATAGTCCTAGATACTAATAACTTTACTTTAAAGACAACACCTAATACTTATTATGCAGCCTACTACTTATCAAGTCTAGGAGGAAGTGCCAAAAAGGTTCAATACTTATTAAAACAGGATATTTTAGAATATACTGAAAGACAAAAATTATTATCTCATATTGAAACAATTAATAATAAAATAGCCTTCACTAAAGCAACATCATCAACTATATATCGTCGAGAAGACTTAGCTAAAGTAGCCGATACATTATTATTTTTCAATAATATAGAAGCCTCTTTTGTAATAGGAAAAATAGGTAAAGATACCATTGGCTTAAGTGCTAGAAGTTTAGGTAATTATGATATAAGTAAAATTTTAGTAAAATTAGGTGGTGGTGGTGATAATTATAATGGTGCTGCTAGATTCGAAAAAACAACTATCAGTAAAGTAGAGCAACAATTAAAGAAATTATTAAAAGAAAAAGAATAATACAATAGCATCCACAACAAAAATAATTCATTCTATCATATATAAATATTATTGAATATTATATAAAACTAGTAATAATTTTAATTCCATATTTTAAAGTGTTAATAAACTAACCAAATATTAGTATATAAAAAACATAATTTCCAAAATAAACAGAAAGGAATGATACAAAATGGAAGTAATTTTTATAAAAGATTTAAAAAATCAAGGAAAAAAAGGTCAAATAAAACAAGTAAAAGATGGCTATGCTGAAAATTTCTTAATAAAAAAAGGTTATGCTGTAATCAAAAATAAAGAAAACTTAGCTAAACTGCAACATGAACAAGATATAAAAATACAACAGGATAAAGAAGCTAAAGATAAAGCCAAAATAATAAAAGAAAAGATAGAAAAAGAAACCTTAGAATTTAAAGTAAAGACAGGAGAACAAGACAGAGTTTTTGGTAGTGTTAGTATAAAACAAATAAAGGATCAATTAGAAAAAAAAGGCTACAATATAGAAAAGAGTCAAATTGATATACCAAATCCAATAGCAGCTTTAGGTTTCCATAACATAAATATAAAATTATATCCAGAAATAACAGCAAAAGTAAAAATTCATGTAATAAAATGAGGTGATAAACTATGGCTGCTAGAGCTATGCCCAATAATTTAGAAGCAGAAGAATCTGTTCTAGGAGCTTGTTTCCTATCGAAATATGCACTTCAAAAAGCCAGTGAAAACTTAACACCAGATTCCTTCTATAATGAAAGAAATGGAAAAATCTTTCAGACGATGACTACACTAATGGAAGATAACACTCCCATAGATGTAACAACTGTAACTAGCTATTTAAAAAAGAAAAACGAATTAACAGAAGTAGGCGGAGTAGAGTATTTAACAGAAGTATTAAACTTTGTCCCAACAGCTAGCAATATAGATTACTATATTCAAACAGTAGAAGAAGCAGCTATTCTAAGAAGACTAATTGATACCGCTAATCAAATAGCAGAAGAAGGCTTTAGAACAGATGAAACAGTCAATGAAATATTAGATAATTCAGAAAAAAGAATTTTAAATATAGTAAAAAACAGAAAAGCTAGTGAATTTCGTACAATAAAAGAGGTTTTAACTAAAACTCAATCAGATTTAGAAAAATTAGCAGAAAATAAGGGTGAAATTACAGGATTAGCAACAGGGTGGTATGACTTAGATAAAATAACAACAGGTCTTCACCCAAATGAATTTATAATTATAGCTGCTCGTCCAGCTATGGGAAAAACAGCTTTTGCCCTAAATCTAGCAACCCATGTAGCGATGGAGCAAGAAAAAGCTGTAGCTTTATTTAACTTAGAAATGAGTGCTGAACAATTAGCCCTACGTATTTTGTCATCTCTAGGACAATTAGAAGGTTTTAAACTACGTACTGGAAATTTAATGAATAACGACTGGAAAAGAATTAATGAGGCAGTTTCTCAACTTGCTAATACTAATATGGTAATAGATGATACTCCAGGAATTACTATAGGAGAAATCAGAGCAAAATGCCGAAGGTTAGCTAGTAGCGAAAAAGGTTTAAGTCTAGTATTAATAGACTACTTACAACTAATATCAGGAGGAAAAAACTATGGTTCTAATAGACAACAAGAAGTATCTGATATTTCTAGGAGTTTAAAAACCCTAGCTATGGAATTAAATGTACCAGTAATAGCCTTGTCACAATTATCACGTAGTGTCGAGTCAAGAGAAGATAAAAGGCCCTTAATGAGTGACTTACGTGAATCAGGATCTATTGAACAAGATGCAGATATAGTAGCTTTCCTATATCGTGATGATTACTATAATAAAGAAGCCAGAACAGAAGATAATAATAGTATTAGTGAACTAATCATAGGAAAGCACCGTAATGGACCAACAACAACAATAGAATTGCTATTCAAGAAAAACACTTCAACATTTTTAAACTTAAGAAAAGATAAAGAGAATTTGGAGGGATAAAGTGATATCAAAAAAAATAAAAAAATTATTAATATGTCTATTATTAGTCTCAACTGCTACAACAACAGGATTCATGACTAAAACAAAAACTCCCCATACTGTTTACCATATATATCTAAAAGGAAAATCACTAGGAATAATAAAATCAAAAAAAGAACTAGAAAACTACATTGATAAAAAGCAACAAGAAATAAAGAAAAAATATGATGTAGACAAAGTATATTTACCATCAGAGTTAGATATAGTAAAAGAAGTAACATATGATAACAATATAATACCAGTAAAAGAAATATATGAAAAAATAAAAGATATTTCACCATTTACAATAAGTGGTTATACTATAACTATCAAAGGAATAGACAGTAAAAACGCAGATGGTAAAAAAATAAAAGGTAAAAATCAAACTCTTTATATATTAGATAAAAATATATTTGATGAGGCAATAGATAGTACAGTAAAATCTTTTATTTCTAAAGATGATTATGAAGCATATGCAAAAAATAAACAAAAAGAAATAAAAGATACTGGTAAAATAATAGAAAATATTTACATTCAAAATAAAATTACTATTAAAAAACAAAATATACCAGTAGATAAAACTATTTATCAAGAAAAAGAAGATTTAAGTAAATACTTATTATTTGGTACTACTGAGCAACAAAGTAAATACACTGTTCAAGATGGTGATACTATTTCAGATGTAGCTTTTAATAATAAAATATCTACAGAAGAATTTTTAATTGCTAATCCAAGCATACCAGATGAGAATAGTCTATTATATTCTGGACAACAAGTAACTCTAGGAATATTAAAGCCTCAGTTCAATGTAGTTTCAGAAGAGCAAGTGGTCTTTAAAGAAGAAAAAAATTATCAAACAGAGACAAGATATGATAATAATAAAGAAGTAGGTCATACAGAAACTATTCAAGCAGGGGTAAAAGGAGAGAATAAAGTTACCCAAAAAATTCAAAAAGTAAATGGTGAGACCAAAAATGTTGTTACCGTAACAACAGAGGTATTAAAAGAACCAGTAACAGAAATTATTGTTAAAGGAGGAAAACAATCAAGTTATGCTGGAAAAGGTGGCTATGGAACAGCTGTTGCAACCAAAGGAGAATGGGGCTGGCCAGCATCATGTGCCTCATTATCTAGTCCTTTTGGTTATCGTTGGGGAACACTACATGATGGTACAGATATAGCAGGGTGTGGTTATGGTTCAAACATTTTTGCTGCACAGTCTGGAACAGTAGTAGAATCTAGAAAAAAACCTGGATCATATGCAGGTGGTTATGGTGATAATGGAGAATACATAGTAATAGACCATCATAATGGATATTTTACTTTATATGCACATATGTGTCCTGGTTGTCGATACGTTAAAGTAGGAGATAATGTAGCTAAAGGTCAAGTTATAGGAGGTATGGGTAGAACAGGAGCAGCAACAGGAGTTCACTTACACTTTGGTATGTGGCGAGGTTATCCATATCGTGGAGGTAGAGCACAAAATGCTATGGGGTTCTATTAAATGAAAGTTCAAACAATAGCAAGTGGCTCAAAAGGAAATTGCACAGTAGTATTATGTGATAAAACAAATTTAATAATCGACATGGGAATTTCCTATCTAACACTAAAAAGAAAGTTAGAAGAAAATTCCCTTTCTTTTGATAAATTTAATGCCATACTAATTACTCATTGTCATAAAGATCATACTAAAGGATTAACATCACTACTAAAAAGAACAAATCTAGAAGTATTTATTCCAGAAGAAATGTATGAGAGTCTCCAAGATTTTTTACCAAGATCTAAATGCAATTTTATTGATGATAATTTTAATATAAATGATGTCAGAATAGAACTACTTCATACTTCACATGATGCCCCATACTCTGTAGGTTACATAATAGAATATCAAGATAAAAGCTTAGTATATGTTACCGACACAGGTTATATAAATAGAAAAGTTTTAAACAAAATGACTCAAAAAAGTATCTATATAATAGAAACTAATCATGACGAAGTTATGCTAATGGATGGACCATATCCTAGATTCTTAAAAGAGCGAGTAATTAGTGATAAAGGTCACCTATCTAATAAAACAACAGCCAAATACTTGAAAAAAATAATTGGTAAAAATACTAAATATATTATTCTAGCCCATTTAAGTGAATCAAATAATACTGAAGAATTAGCCATGAATACAGTAAAAGAAGAATTAGAAGATAATAATATAGAAATATTAATAGCCAAACAAGACAAAGCAAGTCCCTTAATCGAGGTGTAATATGATTAAAATAATAGCAGTAGGAAATATAAAAGAAAATTATCTAAAAGAAGCCATGGAAGAGTATAGAAAAAGAATCAATAAATTTACTAATATAAAAATTATTGAAATAAAAGAAGAAGGCAAAGTTGAACAAGAAAAAGCTTTAGAGTTAGAACAAGAAAAAATAAAAAGGTATCTTGAAGAAAAAGACTATATTATAACTTTAGAAATAGACGGTCAAGAAATATCTTCTGTAGAACTCGCTCAAAAAATAGATAAAATTTTAATAGAGCATAGTACAATAACATTTATTATAGGTGGAAGTTATGGTTTAAGTGATAAAATAAAAGAAAAAGGCAATTTACACTTGTCTTTTTCTAAAATGACCTTTCCCCATCAGCTCTTCCGAGTTTTACTCTTAGAGCAAATATATAGAGTATATAAAATAAATAATAATGAAGCATATCACAAATAAAAGGAGAAGTATATGATAGGAAATAATTGGGATGATTTATTAAAAGAAGAATACAAAAAGGAATATTTTAATAATTTAATGCAATTTATTAAGCAAGAATATAAAAGTAAAACAATATATCCAAAACAAAATGAAGTCTTTAATGCTTTTCGTTATACAGACTTTAAAGATGTTAAGGTTGTTATTTTAGGACAAGATCCATATCATGGACCAAATCAAGCAGAAGGATTATCGTTTTCTGTAAGTAATGAAGTACAAAAGCCTCCATCATTACAAAATATATTTAAAGAATTAGAAAGTGATTTAAAAATACCATTCCCTAAACATAACTCATTAAAACCTTGGGCTAAAGAAGGAGTCCTATTACTTAACGCTGTTCTAACAGTAGAAGAACATAATCCAACTTCTCATAAAGATCATGGTTGGGAAAAATTTACTGATGAAGTAATAAAAATTATCAATGCTAAAGATACTCCTGTTGTTTTTATTCTTTGGGGAGCCTATGCTAGAAATAAAAAGAAATTAATCACTAATTCCATTCATTATATTATTGAATCTCCTCATCCATCACCATTTTCAGCCCACAATGGCTTTTTTGGAAGCAAACCATTCTCAAAGACTAACGAGTTTTTAAAAAGTCAAGGATTAAAAGAAATCGATTGGAGAGTAGAATGAAAAAGAATAATTTAAAAAATATAGAAAAATATTTCTTAATATTTATAACATATGCCTTTTTAGGATGGATATATGAAGAAGTATGATTTTTACTTGTAAAAAACACAATAGTAAATAGGGGGTTTCTATTTGGACCATATCTTCCAATCTATGGCTTTGGAGCCCTAATATTATATTTTATACTCTGGAATTTTAAAAATAAGAAACATAAACTAGGCAAGATAAATATTACTCCTCTTATAATATTTATTTTAATATTTCTCATAACAACAATAGTGGAATACATATCTCATTTTGTATTAGATGAGTTTTTTGATATCGTATTATGGGACTATACACAAGATTACTTAAACATTAATGGAAGGGTATGCTTTGCCGCAAGTAGAAACTTTGCAATAGGTGGAACCTTTTGTTTATACATAATTCAACCATTGCTAGAAAAAATGGATAATATCAGAAATAAAAAAATCTTACATATTATATCAATACTTTTAGTAACTATAGTAATAATAGACTTAATAACTACATTAATTACAAATTATTTGTAAAGTTGTGGCTATAAAGTGTATTTAATCCATTTTTTATATCTAAATGGGTTATAAAAATACTTGATTATTTAAAAAGAAGAATACCTCTTATATTTTTATAAAGTAGTGTAATTTACTAAAACTAATCAAATAACCTAATATAGAAGATTATCAATATTGATGCTCTTTTGTTTTATTGACTAAAAGTGTAAAGGTACATTGAAACTATAGAAAACCAAAAGAAATTATAAGAAAATAAATATAAAAGTAATATATCAAAATAAGAAAGTAGGAGCGATACTATGATTATATCAATGATAAGAGAAAATAAAAATAATTACTATATAAACTTAGAAAAAAAGAAAGACATCTATTATTATAATGTTGTATGTGCCAATAATGAAGAGACCTTTTATATGAATAAAGAAGAAATATCTGCTCTTTTTGAAAGGATATTTAAATCTAATTTAACCTTTTTAAGGAAAGAAGAAGATTATGATGTATATCTAGATGAAGCTAATAATAAGAGATATTTAAAAGATGGCAAAGAAGATTTATTACTATTCCTAAAGAGAAATGGAAGACCAGCTATATTATATAATGGTGAACAAGAAGAAGATGATAATTACCCAGAAATGAAAAAATATTCTCTAAAAGCTAATGGAAAAAAGTATTTTATGCTAGCAACACTATCCCTTAGCATTTTAGTAACATTAAATATATATAAAACATTCTCTTCTGATTATAGTCAGATTCTATTGATGGAGGAATTACAAAAATATGGTCTGCTAAAAGAGTCGGAAAAAATAACTGCAGAAGAAATTATAACCAACATAATGACTACAGATGATAAAAACCTTTCTCAAGAAAAAAGACGTTATCTAGCAAATGTCAATTTAATAAATGATGTTTTAGAAATATCTGATAAATCTAGGAATTATATTCTAAGGAGAAAAACAGAAGGACTTAACATTTCATATTTTCCTGAAGAAGAGAAAAAAGAAGCTAGACTTGGCTATTATTCATTAAAAGATATTAATACACTTAATTTATTTGATGATTCTATCTATATTTTTCACTATGCAGCAGCTCATGAGTTTATTCATTTACTACAAGATCATAACGAATATTCATATATAAGAGAGGCAAGTGCAGAAATAATAAAGAGTGAATACTATAAAGAACGACCAGAAGCTTATTCAGAAGCTAGAAAAAGATTATGTATATTAATGGAAATGATTGGACCAAAACCAATTATGGAATGTAATTTTAAAGGTGATACTTCACCGTTTGAAGATGCAATATATAAAAATTTAGAAAAAGAAGATGCTGAAGAACTATTAGAATTATTTACCAAATCTCCATTCTATGATGAAAAATCAGAAGAAATAAATATAAAAATAGATACACTACTAGGAAAAATGTATAAAAATATTACAGGAAATGATATTTCTAATGACGAACTAATTAATTATATTTACAATAACTCGACTATTAATAGAGTATATTTTAATCAAAACTCATTAGGCTTTTATGAAAAATTTATAAAAGGTGAATTTGAAAATTCAGAATATATACTTATGTCTTATGAAAGTTTAAAAGAATACGATGGTATAAGTAAATATATTGATATAAAGAGCGAAGATATATCTGAAGAAGAATATAAAAATATTGTCCCTAATGAAAATGAACGAGTTTACTCATATTATAATCCTGTTGAAGGTTATTATTATTCCCCATCAGATTATCAAATAATATCAAGAGATGAAAGTGAAAAATACACATTAGAAGAAGCTATATCAAACAAATTAATAAGAGAAGTAACATATGTAAAACAGAAAACTACCCAGTATAATTCTATAGATGAATTTTGTAATGAAAATCATATTTCATCTATAAGCAAACCATTGGATATGACTGTTTTATTTAAAAGTGGAGAAGAAGGAAGAATATTAATAGATGAAGATGTTGTTACTATTACCAAGCTAAATTTTAAAACTCAAATAACAGCTCCATCTATCGCCAAAAAATTTCCTGATCAAGTAAGAAAAAACAATACTACATCAAATAATAATAAAATCTCAAATGAACTAGAATTAATGGTAGCACCACAAACTTCGAATAATAAAGTATCAGTAAATGTTAATAGTAGAGGTAGAAAATAAAATCAAATTAAGAATTATTAAAAATTACTTTAAAGTAAAATAATAGAAGTAAATAATAAAAATTAAAACTAATTGCATCAATTATATAGAGTTTATAGATAATCTAACATAACTATTATCATATAAGTTTTGGATAAATAAAATTTTCACTTAAATATATTAACATACTTTAATAAAAATAAACTCAAACAAAAAACAATTGCTATTGAACCTCTTAATAGGAGTAATTCATCATCAATTGTTTTATTTTTATAACATAAATTATACAAAATAATTTTAAATATCTACTTATTTTGTGCTTGTACTGCTGTGATTGCTACAACTCCAACAATATCATCAGCACTACAACCTCTAGATAAGTCATTAACAGGAGAAGCTATTCCTTGACATATAGGTCCATAAGCCTCAGCCTTAGCTAAGCGCTGTACTAATTTATATCCAATATTACCAGCATCTAAATCAGGAAATACCAAGACATTAGCTTTACCAGCTACCATGCTATTAGGAGCTTTTGACTTCGCAATTTCTGGAACTATAGCAGCATCTAATTGTAGTTCACCATCTATTTTATATTGAGGATATTTATTTTTAGCAATATTAACAGCCTCAACTACTTTATCAACGTCAAAATGGCTTGCACTGCCCATAGTAGAATGAGAAAGCATAGCAACCTTCGGCTCTTCTTTCACTAATAATTGAAAACTATCAGCACTACTAGCAGCAATAGCAGCCAATTTATCAGGCGTAGGATTTTGTTCAAGCCCAGCATCAGCAAAAACAAATACTCCATCACATCCATAAGAACAATCAGGTACTACCATCAAGAAGAAAGCTGAAACTAACATTACCCCAGGTTTAGTTTTAATAATTTGCAAAGCTGGTCTAATAGTATTAGCAGAAGAATGACATGCACCAGAAACAATTCCATCAGCTCTACCTGTTTTAACTAACATACAAGCATAATACATATAATCATTTAATAATAATTTCTTAGCTTCGTCATAAGTCATACCCTTATTTTTACGTATTTCCATTAAATTATTAATCAATTCCTCAGTAATATCAGCAGTAAATGGATTAATTATAGTAGCACCACTAATATCAAAACCTTTAGAATTATTATTAATTTCTTCCTCTGTACCAATTATAATTAAATCAGCAATTCCATCATGTAAAACCTTAGCTGCCGCTTCAAATACTCTAACATCCATAGATTCAGGTAAAACAATTTTTTTCTTATCACTCTTTGCTCTTTCCTTTATTTTTTCAATAAAACTCAAAAAATCACACTCTTTCTATTTGTTATTCAAAATCTCATAAATTTCCCTTTTTTCATTATTATAAAAATCTTTTTTTCTATATCTACAAAAAAAAGCTACTAAATTTGAAGGAAAAGCACCTATCCATTGATTAAAGACAACTACGTTATCATTATAAAACTTAATTGTTCCAACAATCTCTTCTTCATTGTAATTAATATCATCAATAAGAGAAATCAAAGCCTCACTCTTAAATAATTTCTCATTATCATCTAATGTTTTAAATAACTCGTTATAATTATCTTTTAAAACATTATTCATATCAAAAAGACTCAATTCCTTATCCTGAAGTTCATCTAAGTCATCCAAAAATTCATCTAATTTTAATTCTTCTTTTATAATAGGCCTAGTTCTATTTAACAATTCCCTTTTTTTATCTAACAATATATCAATATTATTATCTGCTTCATTAATTTTTATAGTAGCAAGTTGAAATTTGTTATGAAAAGAAGTAATAATTATAAATAAAATTAAAACTAATATTCCAACTGCCAAAATAATTCCAATCACTCCATCACCTCATCCTATCCAATTATATCAAATAACCTTTAATTGTACAATAATAGGATAAAATCTTCTAATTTTAGTATTGTAGCGTTACAATTGATGTGACACCTTTTATATACAAAAAATGCAATAAGT
>CAOJZZ010000002.1 GCA_948466315.1 uncultured Mycoplasmatota bacterium
GTTGGCATTCTTCCCATACTGCTCTTGAAATAATAGGCTCTACAACATTCATATAGGTTACTGGCTCAATTTGTTTATTTTTAGCAATTCTTTTATATTGTTCATAATCGCCCATATAAATTTTATTATCAATAATCTTTTGAATAGTAGTATCTTTCCAAGGTTTTGGAGCAAGTACCTTTTCATCATTAAAGATATTAGATATTTGTTGAAAACTTTTACCTTCCAAATACATCTTAAATATTCTTTCTATTACTGGTTTAGTTGTCTCATCAATAATTGTCTTTTTATTACCATCTTTTTTATATCCTAATGGCAAAACTCCTGGTAAGTGACCTGACTTAATGGCTCCATTTAAGCCAAATTTTGTTCTTTTTGATACGATTTCAATTTCTAGTTGTGATAATACTGTAAGCATTCTTACAAAAAATCTTCCATTAGCAGTAGAGGTATTAACATCATCTCTATCACATACTAGAAAACAATTATATTGTTCTAGTACAGATATAAGTTCTTCTAAATCTCTAACACTTCTTGTAACTCTATCTAGTTTATAAGCTACGATATAGTTGATTTTTCCTTTCTTCATATCAGATAACATTTCTTGAAATGCAGGTCTATGTTCCATATCTTTTGCACTTATTCCTGCATCCTCATAGATTTTAAAAACTTCATACCCCTTAAATGCACAAAGCTGCAAAAGTTTTTCTTTTTGTTCTCCTAAAGAAAATCCTTCTCGTGCCTGATCCTCTGTGCTAACTCGAATATAAACTGCTGCGATACTCCTTTCATTATCCATAATTATCATTCTCCTTTCTTTTCTTGGAATAGTGAAAGGCACCAAAAAAGGTGTCACATAACAAGGACACCTAGAATATATTGATTTTTACACGACAAAATAAATCAATATAGTGGGAGTATATAAACTCTCCAATTAATGCCTTGCTATGTACTCTGATAATTCAGACAATGGGATTTTCTTTTTTAGATTCCCTATGTAAAAATGTTTCTGTTCATTGAAGAATAAGTATAACTTATTATCAATAATCACTTTGTGTGGTTCCACATATGCTAAGTTTGTGTGTTCCACAATTCGTAAGTAACCCTCTATGATTTCATAGGAGAGGTTATTAAATTTGCAAGACCATTTAATTTTGTCTTTGAGTTCATCACTCATATTGATTTTCTTTTTTACGATACTAATCATAACACATCACACCTTCCTTGACTAGACTAATTTAGTCAACAAAAAAATCAATCATATTTCAGATTGATTTAATCATTAACGTCACTTGGTGCGACGATTTTACCTTTTGGAGCGGATGGCGTAGATATCTACAACTTTTTCACTTCTTAACGATTTGATATATAAAATATCAATCACTAATAATATTTTAACACATAATTGAGAAAATGTCTTGAATTAAATGTTATTTATTATTTATAATATTATCTTTAATATTTTTTATTTCTATTTCTATATTTTTTATATCTTTTTCAATATTTTCTATATAAGAGGTATTATTTGAAATGTTCTCAATGATTTCTTTTTCCTTTGAATTATTATAAATTATTGGAATTAGTGCAATTAAAAGTGATAAAAATGCTATAAGTAATGAAATATATGACACTTTTCTAGTTTCTGAAATGTTTTCAATAGATAGTTTATTAGAAAAAAATTCTTTAAACTCTTCAATTTCACAAATAAATTCTTGATATCTTTTCTTTTGAAAAGCCATACTATTTTTAATGTATTCATTTATATAACATGAATTTCCATAAGAAACATTTGATAACGAAGTCATAATTTTTAATATTTCTTTTGAAAAATTATTATAAGAAGAATATATTTTATTATGTTTCTTTTTATTATATATAGCGAATATATCATTTCTTTCCTTAGTAATAAGTTCTTCTAATTCGCATAGTTTATAAAAATATATAGTTAATACATATATATTGATTAATGATTCTGAAATAAAGAATAATTCTTTTTTGCAATCTTTTATGTATATAAAAATATTACTACTTCTATCTATATCTTCAAAACTTTGACTACAGTCAAAACAAATATCGGTTTTAAATGAAGAATCACTTTTATTTTCTGATCTTTCCCATACAGAAAAGTTTTCAAATTTATGATTTTCAGTATATCCATAAATATCATGTGACATCATGAAATGTGGAGATCGATCAACTATATCATAATTTGATTCTAAAATATTTATGCTTATAGGAACTTTGGTTATGTGTTTCTCAAATTTTAAATAAGAATTTAAGAATTCATTAATTCTGCATTTTATTTCAATAATAGTATTTTTTAGTTTTTTTCTACGAATAATATCAGGATTCCATTCTATCTTCCCAATTTGTTTTTTATTTCCAATAAAATATTTCTTATATTCTGAACAGTCTTCTATGTCACAGATGAGTAGGCTATTTAATTCTGTTAATATATTTTCATTTAAGCTACATTCGAATGCAATTCCAAAATAGTTCTTTGAAAAATTAAATATTGTCATTTGTATATAATCAACATATTTATCTATTTTCTTTGGATGTATGTGTCCTATGCTACCAAAAGATTGAGAATTTTCATAATTATTAAAATTTTTAATTCTTGTTATATAATCATTATCAATGATTGTAGAAAAAATATTTTGTTTCATTGGATTTTCATAAAAAAGTTTTGTTAAACAAGAACTTATAAATTCTGCTTCTGATTTTGGAAAAGTATATAATAGTATAATATGCTTATTATATTGCAAAAATTTATTCTTCTCAAGTTTCGTTGTTCTATCTTTAGAATTGTGACCAAAAAACAACGACTGTTCTAATGGAGTACATTCATTTATATCTTTAGTTTTATATTTTAGAGCTTTTCGTTTCATTTTTTTATTTAGTTTTAAATTATTTTTATATTCTTTTGTATTAATTAATTTATTTTTAATTTCCATTTTTCACCACTCCAATAAAAAAGTATCATTTTATTGAATGATACAAAATCTATTTTAATTATATCACCAATTTAGTAGAAATTCAGCGTATATTAAGCATATATTTGCAATTTTGCATAAAATATAGTATAATCTAGTCAGTTAATTAAAAAGCGATTCATTCGAAGTAATTATTTTAAAATGGTTTGTAGAGAGTTTATGGTTGGTGAAAATAAGCAAAATTAAAATAATGAATTACAAATGATGATTTTAAATCGGATAGTATCCGTTATCAATAAGAGGTAATAAACTATTATTACAAATAAAGGTGGTACCACGAGCAATTCGTCCTTTTTGGAAGTTTTGCTCGTTTTTTATTTCGAGGAGGTGGTTTGTATGGATAGTGACTATTACTATTATTACTTTGATGATTGTAATTTGATTAACTATACAAATTATTTAGAGGAATAAAAAAATATGGAAAAGAAATTATTTGATATTTTAAAAGAAAGAGGATATGTAAAAGATTTAACACACGAAAGTGAAATTATTGATTTAGTTAATGGAGAACCTATGACTTTTTACTTAGGAATTGATCCTACTGCTGATAGTCTTCATATAGGCCATTTCTTTGCATTAACTATGTTTAGATGGCTACAAGATTTTGGACATCATGGAATCATACTAATTGGTGGAGCTACTGCTTTAATTGGTGATCCAACTGGTAAAAGTGATATGAGAAAAATGTTATCTAAAGAAGAAGTTGCTCATAATAAAGCAGAAGTAAAAGAATTAGTTAAAAGGTTTGTAAAAACTGATGGAAATAATCCTGCGATTATTGTTGATAATGCAGATTGGATTTGTGATAAAACCTATGTAGATTTTATGAGAGATATTGGTGTACATTTTAATATTAATAATATGTTATCAGCAGATTGTTACAAAAAAAGATTAGAAAATGGTGGATTAACATTTCTTGAAATGGGATATATGTTAATGCAAGCATTTGACTTTGTTCATTTAAATAAAGAGTTTGGGTGTCAATTGCAAATTGGTGGCTCAGATCAATGGGGAAACATTTTAGCAGGTGCAGACCTTTCTCGTAAAATTGGCTTTAGTGAAGGAAAGAAAATTGAACCATTATTCGGATGGACTTGTCCATTACTTATAAAAGCAGATGGCGAAAAGATGGGAAAAACTGCTTCAGGTACACTATGGGTATCAAGAGATAAAACTACACCTTTTGATTTCTTTCAAGCGTGGATGAATTCATTTGATGAAGATGTTGAAAGAAGTTTATCTTTCTTTACTAGAATGGAAATATCCGATATTAAAGAGTTATGTCAAAAGGACATCAGAGAAGCAAAGAAATTACTTGCATTTGAAGTTACTAAATTAGTTCATGGGGAAGATGAAGCAATAAAAGCTAGACAAACAGCAGAAGAATTATTTAGTAATAAAGGTATTTCAGATAATATGCCTTCAACTACTATTTCTAAAGACTTATTAGAAATAAATATTGTTGATTTATTAATCGAAACAAACTTAGTATCATCTAAGTCAGAAGCGAGAAGATTGATTGAACAAAATGGTATTTCTTTAAATCAAGAAAAAGTAAAATCTACTGAACAATTAGTTACTGCTAACGATTTAAACGATAATTCATTAGTTTTACAAAAAGGTAAAAAAGTATTTTTAAAAGTAAAATTTGAATAAAACAAAAGATGATAAAGAGCTTTAAATTATCGCTCAATATCATCTTTTTCTATTACTGATTTATTATTATTTGAAGTTTTATCATCTTGAAGTAATTTAAAATCATCTTCTTCTAAAGCACCATGCTCATATAATTCTTTAGCAAATTCCATATATTTTTCTTTGTCTTTTTCTCTAAAAATTCTGTCCATAAGAAATTTAACAAGGTTGTAAATTAAGTTTTTAAAATGTTCTAAGGATGATTTTAAAAAATGATTTTCTTCTTTTAAATCATTGATTTCTTCATTTTTAGAATTAATTTTTTCTTTTAGATAGTCAACTTCGGAACTAAGATCCTTATTGTTTTTTAATAATAAATTAATTCGATCACGATTATTAAGAAGCTCACTTTCTAATTCTTTTAAAGTAACAGTTAGTTCTTGAATATTTTCATATTCAGCAATAGTTTTATCTAATAAATCAATAAAAACAATTGCTTTATCTCTATCAATAACATCTAATACTAATTGACTTTTAATTAATCCTTTTGATTTTAAATTCTCTAGCATCTCTCTAATTTCTTTAGTCTTATTTTTTAAATTATCGTTTTTATCTTTTATTCTTTCTAAGTTGGTTTGATGACTTTCAACCGATTTTTTCATCTTTTGATAGTTTTCCATTTCGGTTATATGATAATCACGATTTCGACCTTTTAATTTGGGCTTTAACTTATAATTTGTTTGATATTCTTTGTTGAAAGATTCAATAGAAAGTAGTCTTATTTTATCTTGAATTTTGGTTAATGATTCTTTAGTAAAAACATCAGACTTACCAACTTGTTTAGACATACCATACTTATTTTTAACTTTAATAGGAACACCAATTATATGAAGATGTGGGCTTGTTTCATCATAATGAATGATAGCACTAGCAATCTTAAAATCAGGAGCTAATTTTTCTAAATCTTTAACTTGTTCTTCAAATACATTAGTCATTTTCTTTTTATAGTTTATATCTTTTGTACCCCAAAATTTCATATCGCCAAGCTCAATAATTATCTCACAAGCTAAATCATTTTTAGTATTATTACTAACATGAGTAAAATAATCTTTTATCTTTCTATCTTCACGAACTTGTCTAGAATTATATTCAATTCTTGCTTCTTCAAATTCATCTTTATATAATTTTTTCACATCATTTACTATTGAATTAGTACCACGAATAATTTCAATATCATATTCTCTGTCATCATATTTTCTACAATTATGATTGTCACATTTAGATAATCCTGCTGCATTTTGAATAGCATTATTACTCTTAGATGTTGTACCACTTAAATTAGATTTAGCACTTGCTTTACTACTGTTTTTCTTATTTTTATCATTACTTAAATGAAAAGAATAACCTAAGCTAGTTATATAAATCATATCTCCTTTCTTTTGGTGTTTTTAGGCTATATTTTGTTTTGACAAAATATTTAACCCCCTAGGCATTTTGTCATGCTAACAAAATACGGGGGGCTAAGGCTTGCCTTAGAATCCATGAAGCAACTATGCTTCGAGAATAGTTTCTTCAGTATCATATAATTCTTCGTAAGTAATGGGTTTTACATCAATAGCGATAGGTTCTCTTGAAAAATTAACACTATCACATATATCAGGAATATATTTAAAAACAACATCTTCATTTGTTTTATAAAGTTCATTATTTTTATTTACATATAAAACCCCATAAGTATGAACATCTTTTTTATTTTTAGAATCTATCTTTTTATAATCTTCCATTGGAAATACTCTAACAATATCTGATTTGTTCTCATCTAAATCAAATCGAAATACTTGATCTTGAACATAATATTCAGCTTCATAAAATCTAACATCATAAAATTGTCTTAGTCTTATGATATGTTCTGATTTTTTATCAAAAGGAAGATACTCACTAAATCTCATATACCCAGTAAAGTTTCCAAACATTTGAACCTTCTTATCTAAGAATCCTTGATTTTCTAATTCAGTCATTGGTTTGCAAATGGATTCTCTAAATTTAACATACTTGACTTCATATTTATTATTTACTTTATCAAGTTCTATTTCATCAACATATCTCATTATTAATTCTGCTTTTTCTTCTCGTGTGTAATCTTTCCAAAATTTATTAAAATCTTGGTACTTGTCAGGATATTTAATTTTATTGATAAAATCAATATCTCTTTTAAGTAAAATATCTTCAGAAGTAAATCGTAGTTCATCACTTACTTCAGTATCCACAATTTTATTCTCTAAACTCTCAATTGTTTTATCAATATTCTTTTTCTCTTTTTTATAATCATCTAAAAGAAATACGCCTTCAAGATAGGCTTGTTTTAATCTTTCATCTTTTGTTTTTAATTCTTTGATTTCTTTTTCTAATAGCTCCACTGGATTTTCAACTTTTTGTTTAATCATAGGCAAGAAAAATTGATTAACAACTGAATCATATTCTACAATATCATCAATGAAATTCTTTATATAATTTTCAATTGTTTCTTCTTTAATATTACATTTACAATCAGTACAATAATAGTAATAATACACATTACCATTTTTCTTTTTTGTTGCTTTACCACCCATAATTCTATTACAATGTGGGCACTTTAATTTTTGTAAAAACAAGTAAGTTAAATTTCTGATATAACTACGAGAGTTTTTCTTCTTTTGTGCTTGACATTCTTCCCATAGTTCACGAGATATAATAGGTTCAACGACATCTTTATAGTAAATAGGATTCTTTGTTCTTTTACCATGCACAAAATCGCCTTTATAGACTTCATTTTGTAATATGGTAGTAATAGTAGAATCACACCAATTTGTTTTTCCTAGAACCTTTTCTTTATTAAATAAGTTACTAATTTTTTGATAGGACATACCACTATGATAGAGGTTAAATATTCTAATCACAATATCCTTTGTTAAAGGGTTAGGAACAAGCATTTTATTTTCATGTTTATAACCTAAACAAGCTCTGTATGGCAAATGTCCTTTTTTGATTGCCCCAGCTAAACCAAATTTAGTTCTTTCTGATGTCCTTTCAATTTCCAGTTGAGCAAGTATAGTAGTCATTCTCATAAAGAATACACCAGTAGAAGTTTCTGTATTTAATTCTTCACATTTACTTTCTAAACTACAATGATTTTCTTCTAATAACCTACAAATAGTTTCTAAGTCTTGAATCGAGCGAGTAAGTCTATCAAGTTTATACACGACAATTTTGTTTATTTTGCCATCTTTCATATCTTGAATCATTTCTTGGAACTTAGGTCGTTTCATATTTTTAGCTGAAACTCCTTCTTCACGATAGATTTTATAAATCTTATAACCTTTATACTCACATAATTTCTTTAAACTTTCTTCTTGTTCGTCAAGACTAAAACCTTCACGGACTTGATCTTCTGTGCTTACACGAGGGTACAAACCACAAATTACTTCTTTTTCATTCAATATAAATTCATCTCCTTTTCTTTTTTTCTTACGACATTTCTTATGACAATTATTACGACACTTCAAAAAAAGAGAAGTGAAGGTACTACGAAATATAATACTTTCACTTCTCAAAACTACATTGTAAGACTATGGGATAACTCTTTATCCACTATATCAATTATACAACTTTTGTCTTAAAATGTCCATCCTGTGAAAGTCTACTTCATAGTGTTTAAATAGTTTTCTAACTCTGATATTTGTATTTTATTTGCTAGATTTTTAATATAAATATCAGTAGAATAATTAAATACAAGAAATGTAATACCTTTAATAATAACTCTATGAGGTTCTATAAAGTTTAAATTAGATTTATCAATCTTTCTAATACTACCATTAATGAATGTGGGTTTAGTTTTGCAAAATTGACAAATAAATTCTAATCGTTGCTTTAAACTTTCTTCCATTTCAATTTCTTGCTTAATGATTTGAATCATAAACACCATCCTTCCTTTAGGATGATTTCTTTGTAACAACAAAAAAACCAATCTTTCGATTGATTTCTATATATCAATGTCCGAAAAGTTCGAACAGATTCGTCAATGGAGCGGATGAGGAGAATCGAACTCCCGTAGTTAGCTTGGAAGGCTAAGGTTCTACCATTAAACTACATCCGCAATAAATTATGTCTAACTAAATAAAGTAGACATTTTTAATTATACTAAAAAATAAGATATTGTCAAGTACTTTTTTTGAGTTTTTGTTTATTTTTATGATTAATCTGTTATAATGTCTTAAGTGTTATTCCTGGAAAATGTCTCAGTAATAATATATAATATGCCACTTGAGGTGGCAAAATGAGAAAGGTAAAGTTGGTTTCGTTCACGGCAACAGGACAAGAAAACCGATTAATGTTTTTGATAACTCAATCTCCGAAAATATTATAACACTATATAAAAATAAATACTATGATTTTAATTTTAATCACTTTAAATAATTTCTAAAGATGAATGAAAATATAAATGTCTCTTATAAATTTATTTATAATACTTTAACAAAAGATGGCTTTTTATCTCCTAAAACTAGAAAGAAAACAAAGAGAAAATTTGCCAATCAAAGACTACTTCAAGAAAAGAAAATAAATTCAATTATGTCTGATGAACAAATAAAATCTATTATAACCCACGAAGTAGCTTTAGAAGACTCTTATTCTAGGGGTGAAAAGCCTAAATATTTTGGCGAAGTAATTGAGCAAAATGGTTCTATCCACCTATGGTTTGGAAAAACCAAAATATGCTTACATCTAGCTATTGACAAAGCTACCTCTACTATTGTTGGGGCTTGGTTTGATAAACAAGAAACACTTAATGGTTATTATCATGTACTTTATCAAATACTTACTGATTGTGGCATCCCATATAAATTTCTTACAGATAATCGTACAGTGTTTAACTATGTATCTCTAAATCTAGATAAACGTACATCTGATAAAGGCGTTTTAACTCAATATGGTTATGCTTGTAAACAACTAGGTGTTGATTTAGAAACTACCTCTGTATCTCAAACTAAAGGTCTTATAGAAAGAACAAATTGAACCTTTCAAGGTAGATTAGTTCAAGAATTGAGACTGAATAATATTAATACTATAGAAGAAGCTAATAAGTATTTACTAGAGGTATTTATTCCTTATTATAATCAAAGATTTGCCTTAGATTATAATAAGTTTTTGTCTGTCTTTGAAAAGGTACAGAACACTAATAAAATCAACTATACATTATCAGTATTGACCCTTAGAAAAATAGATAATGGAAATGCAATCAAATTTAAAAACAAGTATTATCAACCTTACTTGAATGGAGAATTAAAATGTTTTATGCCAAAAACAGAATGCTTAGTGATTGAGTCATATAATGGTGATTTACTGGTCTCTATTGATGAAAACATTTATGAAATGAAGGAATTATTGAGAAATGCAAAGTATTAAAAGGAATTTGATGAGAATATAGAGTTAAAAGAAAAAAGAAATATATTTCTCCTATGTTACATCTATTCAAAGCAGAATCATTTAAAAAGCACACACAAAACATGTATATGCTTAGGAGAAATCTTTATGCCGAGAAAACTTTTTACAATATCAAATTTATTTGTTTTGAAAAAATGATGATTAAAACAAACTATAAATCAGTCAAGTAAATTTGATTTGTCAAAAGGAAATTGGAATAAATTTTTTCGTTAATATTTAATTTTTTTGAGACATTTTCCCAAACTATTGACAAGAACTTAGTTCAATATTTACGGAATCTGTCTTGAAATTGTGGATGGGTATCTAACTGATTTCTAACCAGAGACCAATTTTGAATAGTAGAATCTTCTCATTTTTTATAGAGTTCAGTAACACGTAAATATAATAATTTGAAAAGAGTATTTTCATTAGTAAAGGCTCTTTTTTTTGTAACCTTTCTAAATGATGAATTAACGGATTCGATTGCATTTGTTATGTACATAATTTTTCTTATGTCACTAGGATAATCAAAGAGTTGTTATACATGTTTGAAATTGCGTTGCCATATTCAACTGCACCAAGATATTTTGACTATGTTGTTTTAAATTTTTCAAATTCACTTTGAGCATTTTTTAGATTAGGGACACTATAAATTAATTTAAGATTAGCAGTGAATTTTTTATAGTCTTTACTTGGAACATGTTTTTAAGGAATTTCTAATTAAATGCACGATACATCTTTGCACAACAACACCTTTAAATATTTCTTTGGCACCATCTTCAAGACCACTGACTCCGTCCATTGAAATAAAGAAGATATCTTCAACACCACGACTCTTTATTTCATCAAATATCTGCATCCAAGAATGTTTTGATTCTGTCTCTTTTAACCAAATACCTAGAATATTTTTATGGTCATCTATATCATAATAAACAGCACTTTCTTTACTTTCATACTCAGAACGTATAGTTACATACATACAATCTACAAATACAAATGGATAACATTTTTTAAAGGTCTTGATTGCCATTCATTTAATTCTTCTAATACACAATCAGTAATTTGCGATATAGTTTCATGAGATATTTTGAAACCATATATATCTTCTATAGTTGTAGATATGTCTCTTTGCTCATACCTTTAGCATGCATGGATAATACTTTCTTATCTATATCAGATATGTCCTTCGTATGATTTGGGGTTCAAAATATCCATCTCTATCTCTTGGAACATTAATATTCATTTCACCCATACTAGTTTTAACGTTTTTAGATATATAGCCATTTCTTCAATTACCAGTTTGTTTTTCATTTTTGTCATTATTTTCATAACCAAGATGACTATTCATTTCACCTTGTAACATTGCCTCAAACATAGGTCCAAATACATCTTTTAAGGCATCTTGCACATCTTTGGCTGTTTCTGGTTGATATACATCTAATATTGTTTGGACTAATTCATTTTTACTTCTCATTTTTTACCTCTTTCTTTTATTTTATCATACTAGAAAAGTGTGTAGTTTTTTTACTAACTTACACACTTTATTTTACACTCTCAATTGATATTCATTTTTATTTTTATTGATATAGTTTCAAAACTGTCAACATTATTTTATTTAAATATTAATTTTTTACAATAGTAAGAGGTTTCTCCAGCCTCATCTTTTACTTTGTTATTTCTATTTGTAATATTATTTATACTGCAATAAAAATCTTTAAATTTTTTTTCATCTTGTAATAGTTTTCTCATGTCAGATAAGAAAATGTGATAAGCTTTATCTTCTAAAAACATATTTTCTGGATTTTCTTTTCCATATCTTTTTGATAGTCTATTGAAAGTATAGTCTAAATATTCATGTATATTCATTTCTGGATTTCTCTCTTTTGCTACAAAGAAACTTCTTATGAAAACAATTTCTATTCTAGTATTTCTGTCTGCTGATGAGATTAATTGACCATAGATTGAACGTGGTTGATCTTCTTTTGATGAACGATGATCTTCAATAGCTTCTTTTATCATGAGTCTTTCTTCATCATTAAAAAAATTCTTCATATTTTCATCTTTTATAAAATAATTGGCAGCTATTTTTTCATGTGTTTCATGGTTTATATATTTTCCTATGTCATGACAAGAGGCTATTGCAAATATCATATTTGGGTCTAAATTTAATTTTAAAGTTTCATTCAGTGCAAAAGAACGTCTGATTACTTCTTTAATATGAACAATGCCATGAGCTTTATCATTTTTTTCATACATAGGGAAGACTGCGGCCTCTATGTATGATTTTAGAATTTTATTAACATTTTTTGTATAATATTTATATTCATCAATATTATTTTCTTCTATAATTTCATTTCTTACCTCATAAAATGTTTTTTTACTATCTAATGATTGATAAATTTTATATAATAAATCATCTAATGATAAATCGGGTTGTTCAGTTTTTAATTTTCTAAAGATTGTTTTTGATTTGTTTGTCATAATTTATTTATCCTTTCCTTCATTAATAAGTTTATCTAAACATAATTCATAATTTTTTTCAAGTTTTTTAAACATTTTAATTTCAATTTTATTATGTAATATTTTGCTTTTTATGTTATGATTTTTGTAAGTAGTTAGAATTTTAATTGTTAATTTATATTAGATTAAGGTGGTATTTATAATGTTTGATAATGGAAATGTAGAAAGAGTTGTTGAAGCTTGTTTAGTTTGTGATATAAAATTAGCAACAGAAAGTTTTATTGTGGAGCAAAGTGATAATTTTACTAATGCAGTGAGGGAGAAAATAGATTTATTATCTCTTGATAAACAACAAGATATTCAGAATTTTTTTTATCATATCTTAAATGTTTGTTATAATGGAAATTTGTTTTCTGATAATAGACAAGAACAGGATACTTTGATTGAAAAATTGGATAATAAAGATATGTTTTTATTAAAAGAAAATGTTATTTATTTTTTAGGAAGATTGTCTATTTCTCCAGATATTAAGTTATTGAAAAAGATATATGATTTAGATGAGAATAAACATATAAAATTAAATTTGGCTTTTTCTAGTCTTTCTACTTTTTGTGAGGGGATAGAAATGGATTTTGTTAATCGTTTTTCTCCTAATAATGATTATGATTTATGTTTGCGTTCTTGGACTATGGCTTATTTTAAGGCTGCTGAAAATCCTTATCAGTATGTTGATTCATCTTCTGATGATTGGGAAGTTGCTAAAATTCCTAGAATAAAAAGATTAGCTATAAATGATGAAGAAAATCCGAAATTTTTGAAGGCAATGTCTTTTAGATTAATGGATTTATTAGTTATTGATTTATTTTTAGAAAATAGAAAAAGAGATGATTTAACAATTGATGATAAAAAAATCATAGAAAATACTTTTATAGATTATGATAGATATTCTATGCAAAAAAGAGAAAAATTACGAGAATTAAAACAAAAAATACTGAGAAAATAGATTTATTTTTATTATAGGTTAAAATAATGGGGTTTAACTTTTATTGCAATTAATTTATATGATAGTTAATAGTAAGCTGTTTTTGATTATAGTATTTTATAGATAAATTAAAACATACTAATTATTAGTATGAAATATGTTATTAAATAAATATGGATATGGGTGAGAATATGAAGATTTTAGCTAGTGATTTTGATAATACTTTATTTGTAGAGGATACAAATATTTTTTTAAAAAATATTTTAGCTATAAAAAGATTTGTTTCACATGGTGATGTTTTTTGTATTTTTACTGGAAAAAATTATTCAGATATTAAAGGTATTTTGACTAAATATAAAATTTTATATAGTTATCTTATTTGTGAAGATGGTGCTAAAATTTATAATAATATGGATTATTGTATTGATACTGTTATGATGAATTCTAAAATAATCTCTAAATGTTTAAAAGTATTTAAGAATAATAATTGTTCTTATTATTTGGATGATGGGTATAATAAGACTAATAATGTTAATGATTGTGTAAAAGTAGTAGGAATTTATGATGATTTAAATAAGGCTTCGAAAATACTTTATGAGATACTAAGTGAGGTAGATGTTTACGCTTATCTTAGTAAAAGCCATATTAATATTGTAGATAAGTCAGTAAATAAGTGTAATTCGTTAAAACGATTATTGAATTTAGAAGGTTTAGCTAATAATGAAATATATGTTATTGGTGATGGAATAAATGATTTAGAGTTAATTAAAAATTTTAATGGTGTAATTATGAGTAATCATAATAATAAATTAGATAATTTATGTAGAAAAGAGTATGATACTTTATATGAATATATTGAAGAATTAAGTAAAAATTAATTCTTTTTTTTCATATACTTTTGTAGGTGATAAAATGGGCGAATTTGTAATTTCTTTGATTAGTAGTTATGGTTATTTAGGAATGTTTTTGGGAATGGTTTTAGAAGCAGTTATTATTGTTATTCCTAGCGAGGCTATTTTGGCAACAGGAGGAATTTTGGCTGGTAGAGGTGTTTTTTCTTTTTGGGGAGCTTTTTTTATAGGACTTTTAGGTAGTGTTTTTTGTGCTATTGCTATTTATTTTATGGGCTATTTTGGTGGTAGACCATTCATAAAAAAGTATGGAAAATATTTCTTTATGAAAGAGGAGGATTTGGAAAAGTCTGATTCTTGGTTTAATAAGTATGGTTTGTTGGCCGCTTTAATAGGAAGAAATTTCCCAATTATTAGGACATTAATTTCTTTACCAATAGGAATTATGAGATTATCATTTTCTAAATTTTTAATATATACTATGATTGGTTCTATTCCATGGACTTTTGTATTTGTATATGTGGGTTACACATTAGGAAATAATTGGGTTGTTATTTGTGATTATATAGCAAAATTAAAAATACCTATTCAGATATTATTGGGAGTTTTAATTATTAGTTATTTTTATAAGAAAGTAACTGAAAAGATGAAAAAGAGATTGTAAATTATAAAAATAATATTAATAATAAACTATAAAGATAATGTTGATTATAAATAGGTATCTTAATGAAAATAATTTTTCTATTATATTTTGATAAATCTGTAATTTTTATTAATAAAATTAGGGTTTGAATTTTTAGTATTTATTATCCTTAATTAAAATAGTTTTTGTGTTGTTTTTTGATTATTCCGAATTTATTAATTAGATTAGTTATTTCGTTTTGTGAAAGTATGTATTTAGAAAAACCTAATTCTTTTAAAAGATAGTAGGCATTTATAATATTTTCTGGGACTTTTGTTTCTTGTTGCCATCCAAATTGGGGATATATTATTAGTCTTTGAATATTACCAACAATAGTGGATATTGTATCTATAGCATGTTTATTTTCTTTTAATTTGTTTAAGAAATCTTCAAAAGTTATATCTGGTGATGTTATTAAAAAGGTTTTATCTTTTAATACTGCTTTTGCACAAGATAGAGTTCTTCTTTGTGAAAGAGAACCATGAACAATAAGAATTTTATCACTTTTAATATTATTATTTTTAAGTATGTTAGAGGAAAATTTGAAATTTTCAACAGTGTTTTTTGATTTTGTTTCAATTAGAATATCTTTTTCATTAACACCTTGTTTTATAGCAATATCCTTGTATATTTCAGCCTCAGATTTATTGAAAAAATTTTTAGTTATTTTACCAAGGCCCCCAGTAAATAGTATTTTTTTTGCATATCCATCTTTGTATAACTTGGCACATTTTATGGGTATTTCTAGGTTGGAGCAGCCACAACCCATTATTAAATCACATTTTTCTAGTGATTGATCAAGTCTCATATAATTCCATATTTCTTGTAAGGCATTTATTATTTCTTTTTCATATTTATATAAATTATTCATATCTTCACCCTAAATATAATTAAAACAAAAAAAGAAAAAAGGTGCAATTAAAGGTGATGAAATTTTGTTATCTTTTGATAAATAATAAATTATAATTGTTATTTAACTTTATAAATTTGTGTAAATTATAGTAATATAGAAAATATTTAAATATTTATTGTTTTATTCTAGATTGTAAAAGAGTTATTGAAAATTAAACAAAATATTTAAAATTAAATTTGGAATTTATAGAATTACACTTTACGAATTGGTACATAATCTTATTTATTATATCAGTATAATAATACGTTGTGTTAATTGATCAAATCTTTTAGAAAATAAGTGTTATCAAATTAATATTATGTAAACAATATTTCAAATAATGTCTATTTTTACTATTTCCTTTTTAAAATCAAATTCAAAAGTAAATGCAACCTTTTATAAAATAGGGGTTGCTTTTAGAAAAAAAATTCAGCAGTTCCTTTTTTATTTTAAAATAATGGGAAATGTCTAGTATTTTTATTTTTTTTATGTTATAATCAAGGGCGTTATAAGAAGAGGTGTATGAATATGGAAAAGAGAAATGTAGCAATTATTGCTCATGTGGATCATGGAAAGACGACTTTAGTAGATGGAATATTGAAACATTCTGGTATGTTTAGAGATAATGAAGATATGTCAATGGTATCAATGGACTCTAACACTTTAGAAAAAGAAAGAGGTATTACTATTTTAGCTAAAACTACAGCTCTTGATTATCAGGGTGTAAGAATCAATATTTTAGATACGCCTGGTCATGCTGATTTTGGTGGTGAAGTAGAGCGTATTATGAATATGGTTGATGGTGTTTTATTAGTAGTAGATGCTTATGAAGGTGCTATGCCACAGACTAGGTTTGTTTTAAAAAAGGCTTTTGAGGCTAAAGTGAAACCTATTGTAGTAATTAATAAAGTAGATAAACCAAGTGCTAGATGTGGTCAGGTTGTTGATGAAGTACTTGATCTATTTATTGAATTAGGTGCAGATGAAAATCAATTAGATTTTAAAGTTATTTATGCTTCTGCTATTAATGGAACTTGTTCATTTAGTGATGATTTAAGTACTCAAACATTAGGTTTTAATGAAATTTTGGATACTATTTTACAAGAAATTCCTGCTCCAATTGGAGAAATTGGTGCTCCTTTACAATTTCAACCAGCTTTGCTTGATTATAATGATTTTGTTGGTAGAATTGGAATTGGTCGTATACATAATGGGAAAATAAGAACTGGTGAAATGGTTAATTGTTGTCGGCTTGATGGTACTACAAAGCAATTTAGAATTCAGAAATTATTTGGTTTTTATGGCTATAAAAAAATTGAGATTGATGAGGCAGAAGCAGGTGATATTGTTGCGATTGCTGGTCTTTCTGATATTTCAGTTGGTGAAACTATTTGTAATATGAATAGTGTTTTACCGTTACCACAATTGCATATTGATGAGCCAACCTTACAAATGACTATTGGTACTAATTCTTCTCCTTTTGTAGGAAAGGACGGAAAAATTGTTACTGCTAGAAAAATAGAGGAGAGATTGATTCGTGAGACACAAAGAGATGTTAGTTTGAAAGTAGAGCCAGCTTCCAATGAGTCTTTCTTAGTTAATGGCCGAGGTGAATTACATTTAGGTATTCTTATTGAGAATATGAGACGTGAGGGATTTGAATTAGAGGTATCAAAACCTAAAGTAATAATAAAAGAAGAAAATGGTCAAAAATTCGAGCCATATGAAGAATTACAAATAGAAGTTCCAGAGGAGTCAGTCGGTTCTGTTATTGAGCAATTAGGAGTACGTGGTGGAAAGATGGAAAATATGACTAATTTTGAAAATCAAGTTCGTTTATTATATACTATTCCTTCACGTGGTTTGATTGGTTTTGCTACTGAATTTATGACATTAACTAAAGGTTATGGTATTATGAATCATACTTTTAAAGAATATTTACCTTATGAAAATGTTATTATTGGAGAAAGAAAACTTGGAGTATTGGTTTCAATGGAAAACGGTTCAGCTACTGCATATTCTATTGGTAATTTGGAAGATCGTGGTGTGATGTTTATTGAACCTGGTACAGAAGTGTATGAAGGTATGATTGTTGGTGAGTGTAATCGTGATAATGATTTGGCGGTTAATGTTGTTAAGGGAAAGCAACTTACTAATACTAGGGCTTCTGGTTCTGACCATACTGTTGTTTTGAAAAGACCAAGAGCTATTTCTTTAGAATATGCACTAGATTATATAAATTCAGATGAGTTGGTAGAAGTTACACCTAATAATATTAGAATACGTAAGAGAATTTTGAATACTGAAGAGAGAAAAAAATTTGATGCAAAAAATAGATAGTGTAAAGACAACTACAAATTAGTTGTTTTTTTCTTTGATAAATAAAAATTGTTTGTTATAATATTAGATAAGGATAGGGGTGTGATTATGAATCAAAATAATAACAATAACCAAAATCTAAATCCTAATGTAGGTCAAAATATGGGGCAGGCTCCTAATGTTTCTATGGGTATGGGTCCTAGTCAAGGTATGAATACTGAAGGGGCTAATATGACTCCTTCTGTGCAGACTACACAAGAAAATTTGACAAAAACTCAAGTATTAAATCTTAATGATGTAGAGAAAAGTGCTAAAGATAATAAGGATAATAAAAAAACGGTTATGATTATTGCTTTTGTTGGAGTGTTTGCGATTGTTGCTGGTTTAATATCTCAGTTTGTTTTTTCTGGTTCTGATGAAGAGGATAATAAACCAAGTAAAAGTAATGTAGCTGATAAAAATGACAAAAAAAACCAAGAGAGTAATACTCTTGTTTGTTCATTAGAACAAATGGGAAATGCTGACGGAACAGATACAACTACAAGTTTAAGTTTTGTATTTAATGAGAGAAAATTACAAAATTACTCTAAAACTTTAGCCGTTAATCCTACAGCTGGAAATGAAAATGGTGTATTAGCTATACAATATTTGTTTACTAATTATAAGCAGTATGAAACTATACCAATTAATGGTTATACTATTATTACAGAACAAAGGGGTACAGGTATACAATCTAGTGTGAATATTGATTTGACAGTTCTAGATAAGAATACGTTAACAGATGCTCATAGACAAAATGGTTTTACTAATGTAGAGTTTAATTTAGATGAGGAAAAAGAGATGATTAAAGATAATCTTGTTGGACTTGGTTACAGTTGTCAATAGGGTGTTGTTTTTAAATTCTTGATGATGTTGAATAGAATAGAGAACATTTTTCTTTAAAAAATTGGTAAAAGATATTAAATTAGAGTACAATACTAATCTAAATTATTTGATATATATAATGTTTTAATAGGAAATAAAAAAGTTGCATAATTTATGCAGCTTTTTCACCTTTTAACATAGTTCTTTTTTCTTTAGCAGATATTCTAACTTTAGTACCATCAGCAAGTCTGTATACTTGTAAGTTTAGGCGTTGGGTACTATTTGTTGTATTTAAAGCATGTGAACGAATTCTTTTTCTTTTATTAGGCTTTCTTGTACTTACATTTATTGCCATAAAGTTTTCCTCCTTTGTTTTTTTCTTTCTGATTACTAAGTCTAGCACAAAAATAAATGAAAGTCAAATAATCGTTTGTAAATATTTAGGAATTATAACTGTAAAAAGTCTATTTCTATTAGAAAATTGAAAGTTATTTGGAACTTAGTAATTATAATAAATTTATTTTTTTATATTTTAGTGTATAATTTCTTGAGGTTTTGTTTCGAATTAAATTGAAAATTTAGGTTAAATTCATGAAATAATAAATCCTTATAAGCTCACAATAAATGACTTATTTTACAAAAGATTTATAATACAATAATCTTGAAAATTAGAACTATATAAAATATATAATTTATTTATATTGATTATTTTGAAAACTTTTGTTTTCTATAAATAGATACCTTGCTTTTGTATAGGTAATTGTTTTGTGGATGATTGAGACTTGTCTGTAGGTGGTTGACAATAGAACAAATGTATTATATATTTAAATTATCTTGATTAGTTAAATTGCTATTTCACTGTTTAATATTTATGATAAAATATATAATTAAAGGAGGAATGATTTATGTATATACCTTTATTTAATAAAAGTAATTATTCCTTACTTTCTAGTCTATTAAAAATTGATGATTTAATTAATTATGCTAAGAATAATAATATTTCTAGTGTTGCGATAGCTGATGTCAATATGTATGGAACAATGGAATTTATTCATAAGTGTAAAGACAATGGATTAAAGCCAATTATTGGACTAACAATTGTTTTAGAAGAAATGCAAGTAGTTTTATATGCTAAAGATTACTTAGGATATCAGAGTTTGATAAAGTTATCTACTATTCAAAATGAACGATTAGTAATAGAACAAGAACTACTTTTGTATAATAAAAATGTAATAGCAATAGTTCCATATGATTATATTCAGTGTTATAAAAAATTGACATCAATATATGATGATATTTATTTAGGATATACAAATAAAAAAGAAGAGGCAGAAGTTTCAGCTATTACTGATAAAATTGTGTTTTTTAGAGAAAGTCTATATCTTTTTAAAAGTGATATGGATATTTTACCATATTTGTATCGAATTCGTGATGGTAAAACTATTAGTGAAGATGTTTTCTATGATGTATTTAATCATGAGTTGAAAATAGCAAATATTTTAGATTTATCAGATAATGTTGGTTTAATAAATACCTTAAAAATAAGTAATGCTTGTAATTTGGAGTTTCCAAAGACTGAAAGTTTATTGCCAATTTATGAATGTGATGATCCTGTTAAATATTTATTTGAACTTTGTAAAGTAGGTTTAACTAAAAGACTTGGTGGCGTTATTTCTAAGGAGTATCAGAATAGATTAAGTTATGAACTTAAAATTATTACAGAAATGGGTTTTGCTAATTATTTTTTAGTAGTTTATGATTTTATAAAGTTTGCTAAAAAAAATAAAATTTTGGTAGGTCCTGGTAGAGGGAGTGCAGCAGGGTCACTTGTTGCATATTCTTTAGGAATAACTGATATTGATCCATTAGAATATGATTTATTATTTGAACGTTTTCTTAATCCAGAACGTATGACTATGCCTGATATTGATACTGATTTTCCTGATGATCGTCGAGAAGAAGTTATACAATATGTTGTTTCTAAATATGGTAAGAAAAGAGTCTGTGGGATTGTTACTTTTGGAACGATGGGAGCGAAGCAAGTTATTAGAGATGTTTCAAGAGTATTAAATATTCCTATATATAAAGTAGATTCTTTGTGTAGATTCATACCAGGATATACTAAAGATAAATTAAATGATTTTTATATGAAAAATTCAGCATTTAAGAGTAAAATTGATAGTGATATGGCGTTAACTGATATGTTTAGAATTGCTTTAAGACTTGAAGGATATCCTAGGCATACATCTTCTCATGCTGCTGGAATTATTATGAGTCAAGTTGATTTAGATGAAGTGATTCCTTTAACAGTAGGAGATGATATGTATTTAACTAGTTATACAATGGAATATTTAGAAGAATTAGGTTTGTTAAAAATGGATTTTTTAGGATTGAAGAATCTGACTATTATTAATAATATTTTAACAGATATAAAAGAGCATACTGGAGAAGTAGTAGAATTTTCTAAAATACCATTAGATGATAAAGAATCTTTAACGATATTTGAAACTGCTAATACTAGTGGTATTTTTCAATTTGAATCTGTTGGTATGAGGAACTTTTTAAGAAGACTTAAACCTAACTGTTTTGAAGATATTTTTGCTGCTATTGCCTTATTTAGACCAGGTCCAGCTATTAATATTGATAGCTATATTAAAAGAAAGCATGGAGAAGAAAGAATTACTTATTTAGATCCTTCTTTGGAACCTATTTTAAAAAATACATATGGAATTTTTATTTACCAAGAACAAGTTATGCAATTAGCAAGTATTTATGCTAACTATTCATTGGGAGAAGCTGATATTCTCAGAAGAGCAATGAGTAAGAAAAAGGTAGATCTTTTGAAAAATGAGGAAGAAAAATTTATTACTAAAAGTATGAAAAATAATCATACATATGAACATGCTAAACATATTTTTGATTTGGTTTTGAATTTTGCAGGTTTTGGTTTTAATAGGTCTCATTCTGTTGCTTATGCTTTAATCGCTTATAAAATGGCTTATTTAAAAAGTCATTATAAAACTCTTTTTTTTGCTAATCTTTTAACTAATACTATTGGAAGTGAGACTAAAACACATGAATATATTATGGAAGCTAAAGCTAACAAAATAGAAGTAATTAAACCAACTATTAATGAAAGTGAAAATCGTTATATTGTAAAAAACAATAAAATAATTTATCCTATTTCTAATATAAAATCTATAGGAACAGTAGTTTCTAATATGATAAAGAAAGCAAGAGATAAAGGGATATTTAGCGACATTTATGATTGTTTTAGTCGATTATATATAGAAGGTGTTGGTAAAAAAACACTAGAAGTATTAATTCATGCAAACGTTTTTTGTGAATTTGGATTTAATAGAGCTACACTTATTTATAATTTAGATAGTTTATTTAATTATGCAGAATTAACAAAAGATATTGATCCATCTTTGGTTATGAAACCAGATATAGAAAGGCAAGAAGAATACTCAAATAGTTACTTATTAGAAAAAGAAAAAGAAGTATTCGGATTTTACTTATCTTCTCACCCTGTTACTATGTATATAAAAGATAATCCTTATTGTATTTTGTTAAATCAAGTAGAAAATTATTTTTCTAAGACAGTTGATACTTTAATTTTAGTGGAAAAAATAAAAGTTATTAATACTAAAAAAGGAGAAAAAATGGCTTTTATTACAGGGAGTGATGAGACTGGTACTATGGAATATATTTTATTTCCAAAGACTTATTCTAATTATAGTTTTATAGAGAGAGGATATTTATTAAAAATTAGAGGAGTTGTAGAGAAAAGACTTAATCAATGGCAAATTATTATATCTAAAATTAAAAATTTAAAGGGAGAAAATGAGAATGAATAAGATAAAAAAGAATAAATATAAAGAAAAAATCTATAGTATTGCTTGTATTTTTCTTATTATTGATCAAATTATAAAACTTCTTGTAAGAGTGAAAATGAATTTATTAGATTCTATTAGTATAATTCCTTCTTTTTTCTCTTTATATTATGTAGAAAACGAAGGGGCTGCTTTTTCTATTTTACAGAATAAGACTATTTTATTAATTGTTATTGGGATATTGTGTCTTTATATGATGGCTAAATATATAGAAAAAGAACAGCAGTATACTAAAATTACTTTAATTTCTCTTGGTATTATTATTGGTGGAATGATAGGTAATTTGATTGATAGATTGTTGTATCAGAAAGTTACAGATTATTTGTCTTTTACTATTTTTGATTATAATTTTCCAGTTTTTAATTTGGCTGATATAGGTATAACTGTTGGAGTAGTACTATTTGTTTTAGATAATATTATTCAAGAAATAAAAGAAAGAAAAATTAAGTTTTAATTTTGAATGATTGAAAGTTTAAGATAATATATTTATAATATAAATATATTTGATTTTATAAATGTAATTGGTGGGAAGGAGTTTTTATGATAAGAGTAGAGGAAGATGAGAATGGTAGAATAGATGTTTATTTGGCTTCTAAATTGAATGTTTCTCGTAGTAAGATTCAGAAACTTCTTAAAAATAAGCTTGTTATTGTTAATGGTAAGAATGTTTCTAGTAGTTATCAAGTTAAGATTATGGATGAGATAGAGGTTAATGATTCATCCTCTGAGGAGATTGATATTATACCAGAGAATATTGAACTTGATGTAGTATATGAAGATGAGTACTTATTGGTTATTAATAAAGCTAGTGGAATGGTTGTGCATCCTGCACCTGGTCATTATACTAATACTTTAGTGAATGCTTTATTATATAGATTTAATATTTCTAGTAGAGATAATATTAGACCAGGGATTGTTCATCGTTTAGATAAAGATACTAGTGGGTTAATGTTGGTAGCTAAAAATGATATTGTTCATGAGAAATTAGCTGATATGATTAAAAATAAAGAGGTAGAAAAACATTATTTGGCAATTGTTTGGGGGAAGTTTGATCATTTATCTGGTACAATAGATGCGCCTATTGGAAGAGATTTTAATGATAGACAAAAGATGACTGTTACTGATAAAAATAGTAAAGAGGCTATTACTCATTTTAAGGTATTAGAACAGTTTGAAAATAATGCTTTATTAGAATGTATATTAGAAACAGGGAGAACTCATCAAATAAGGGTTCATTTAGCATACATTAATCATCCTATTGTTAATGATCCTGTTTATGGTAAGAAAAAGGCTAATGATTTTGGACAAATGTTACACTCTACTAGTATAAAATTTGTACATCCTATTACTAAAGAAGAATTATTTTTTAGAGTAGATCCTCCAGTAGAATTTCAAAATATGCTTTATAGTTTGAGATAAAAAATATTAGTTAATTTTATTTGTAAAGCTTTTAGATATTATTTAATATTAATGCTAGGTGTAGTGTTAATCTTATGATTATGTAAATTTGAGTTCTGGTAAAATTTAATAGATTTGTTGAAATATAAATCTAAAATCAACATTTATACTAAACAATAAGATTTTACTAATTTTTATTGATATTTTATGGTATAAAATAGAAATTTTGATAAAAAATGCTAAAACTCAAATATGTAAAATATTGTATTATCTATTATTTTATGTTAGGATAGATTATTGACTGAGGGAAGTTTCCTTAAAATAAAAGTATGAAAGGATTGTTTATTTATGACAGATACAAAATTATCTAATATAATTTTACTTGCTGATGATAGTAGATTAAATGGGGGAAAGTTAAAAAAAATTTGTGATAAAATGTGTGATATAATTGATAGAGATGATGAAAGAATGAGACGAGTAAGTATCGGAAGAGCTATTGATTTTTCTAGATTTTGTGTTCTTGGTATAAGAGGAGTTTATCATGAATGTATAGATTTTAAGATAAAGGAGAAAGTGGCTACAAAATTATTTGGTGTTTCAAGAGACAAAGTAACTGGTAATTTGGCAACTTTTATTCATTCTGAACAAAATTTTTCTATTTTGGTTGATGATATACGTTATGGAGCTGAGATTTCTAAGAAAAAATTAGAACATTTAAAAGCAATTTGGGGTAGTGTAGATTTGTGTGCTTTGGATGATTTAAAATATCTTCAAAAATTGAAGGTAGTAATGGGAGATATTCGTATGTCTAGTAAGAATAGAAATTTGGATATGTTAAATAATTTAGAAGTTGTAACTGGTAATGTTTATGCAGATGGTGTAGATGGAATGTTAACTTTGCCTAATCTTAAATATGTTGGTGGTAACATTTATAACAATGGTAATGTTTATACATTAGATGGATTGAAAAATGATAAAAAGCAATTTGTAAAAAAATAAAAGAGTAATTGATGAGGGATAGATATGAATGAAAAGAATAATTTAGAAATTGTTGCTAGTTTTAATAATACCATTCCAGGTAGAATGATTCAATTTAGAGCAGCTATGAAGTTTTGGAATCGTTATCCAGGTGATACTTATTCTCATATTTCTCTTTCGCATGATGTTAAGTTGGGGAATATGATGTCATTTGCTAGAAAGGAGATTAATAATCCTTTTAATGCAGGACTTATAAAAGAGGATATTCGAACAGGGATGTTTAAACAAAATAAGAAATATAGCAAGATAGCAGTTATGAAACTGGAAGTTACTTCTGAACAGTATGATAGAGTGTTGGAGAGAATGGAGTGGTATTGGGAACACAGAGAGGAATTTGGTTTTAATTTTGAAGGTTTGACTTCGATGTTATTTGTTGGTAAAGGAGTAGCTCCTAAAAATAAATTTTTTTGTTCACAATGGGTAGCAAGTGTATTAAAAGAATCTGGAATTGATCTTTTTGATGGTAAAGATCCAAAAGATATTAAACCATTTGATTTTTATGGTGTTTTAAAAGATCATATTATATATGAAGGGCCAACTATTGAATATCCAGAGTATTATTCGTTTAGAGATGATAAAAAAATTGAATCTTTAGATGTTAATTCAGATTTCTGTGAAAATGTATATGTATATAAGCGTTAAGGAGAAAGTATGCCAGGACCAAAAACTCATGATATCTTTTATAAAGAACTAAAAAATCATTTATCTAATAAAACACTTAATTCTTTTCCAAATTATGATGATTATAGATTATTTGCACAAGGACATGATTTTTTGATATATCATAATTTTTATAAGATATGGAATCAAAAATTATTAGATAGAAATATCGAAAATTCTATTTTATTACAAGAGAATTCTTTTCCACAGTTTGTTTATAATTATTTAAATATTGCAAATAATAGTGGTGCTATTGAAGAAGAGCAAGTTCGTCTGTTTATAGGTCCAGGTTATGTTATGCATCATTTGTTAGATGCATATATACATCCGTTTATTATTTATTTAGCAGGTGATCATACTAGAGATTGTAGTAGAGATACTTGGTATCATGGAATTGCTGAAAATTTGATCGATATTTATTTAATGGAAAACAAAGAAAAAAAAGATCCAAAGTTATATCCAGTTTATAAAGATTTTAAAATGACTCATGTTCTTTCCTCTTTTCTTATAGAAACTTTAGATAAAAGTTTGTATAATACTTATCGGATTGTAGATGGTGGGGACTCTTTTGAAAGGGCAATTTTTCAAACTGAGTGGTTTATGAAATTATTGAAATATGATCCATCAGGAATAAAAATGAAATTATTTGATGCTCTTGATTCTAAATTGAAAGGAACAAGTTCTTTTTCATATCATAGAGATAGTACTGATGTTTTTGAGTATTTAAATTTAGAACATAAGATTTGGTATAATCCTATGGATGATAGTATTGTTTCAAATGAATCTTTTTTTGATTTATATGATAAAGCTTTAAAAGAAGGAAGTTATATTGTAGATGAATTAGAGAGTATTTGTTACCATGGACAAATTAAGAAAGATGATATTTTTTCATTAATTCCTAATATTAGTTCTTCTCACGGATTAGAATGTGGTAAGAAATTAGTAATTAAAAATCGTAAAAAATAATTAATTTGATTATAAATTTATATTATTTCTTTAATAAGAAGAATATATTATTGTGAATTTTATTATATAAAATTTAATATTCTTTCTTATGATAGCAGTTGATTAGTTAGTGGAAGTATTTGGTTCAAGAAGTTGAACTTTTTTTACTTTTATTTTTTTTATCTTTGTATTATAATTATAATTAAAGTAGGTGCTAAGATGGGTAGTTTTTCTTTTCAAATAGTTAGTATTTTCTATATGGTATTAATGTCATTTGTTTATTTTGGAAAAAAGAAGTTTGATACTTTAGAGAATAGGATATATAGTATTTTGATTGTTATTATGTATATAACATTATTTACAGATATTTCAAGTGTTTATTTAGCTTTATTAGATGTTACAAATCCATTAACTAATGTTTTGTGTAAACTTTATTTGGTTTCTATTATTGCTTGGGTGTATACTTTTACTTATTATATTTTTGTAATTTCATCGAGTAAAAATGATGGAAAAATTATAGGTGATGATAATGATAAGTATTGTTACTTTGAGAAAATATTGATTATTTTTGTTTGTTTGTTTCTGATATCGTCTTGTTTGGTTTTACTTTTACCACTTAATATTTTTAGTGATGGTTCTATTATGTATACTTATGGTATTAGTGCTATTGTGAGTTATTCTTTTGCAGGAGTTTGTGTTTTATCTTGGGGAATGTTTATTTTTTCAAATATAAATGGAATAAAAAATAAGAAATATATTCCAGTATTTTTATTTGTTTTTTTAGCTATTTTAGCAATTTGTATTCAGTCTTATCATAAAGAAATATTACTTGTGTCTTCAGTGGCTGCATTTATTACTATTTTGACATATTTCACTATCGAAAACCCTGACATAAAAATGATTGAGCAATTAGAAATTGCTAAAGTTCAAGCTGATAGAGCGAATAATGCTAAGACTGAATTTTTATCTAGTATGTCCCATGAAATTAGAACTCCTCTTAATGCAATAGTTGGTTTTAGTGATTGTATTTCCTCAGCTAATTCTTTAGAAGAAGCAAAAGAGAATGCTAAAGATATAGTAAGTGCTTCTAATACATTACTTGAAATAGTTAATGGTATATTAGATATTTCTAAAATAGAGGCTGGTAAATTAGAGATAGTTAATGCTCCATATAAATCTAAAAAAATTTTTGAAGAGCTGGCTAAGTTAATTACTCCTAGAATGGATGAGAAGGGACTTGATTTCTCATATTATATAGCTTCTGATTTACCAGAAGTACTTTATGGAGATTATGCTAGTTTAAAAAAAGTTATTACTAATCTTTTGAGTAATGCTTGTAAATATACTGATACTGGTTTTGTTAAGTATGAGGTGAATTGTGTTAAATTAAAAGATGTTGTTAAATTAATTATAACTGTAGAAGATTCTGGTAGGGGAATAAAAAAAGAAAGTGTTGATAAATTATTTACTAAATTTCAGAGATTTGATGAGGATAAGAATGCAACAATAGAGGGAACAGGTTTAGGACTTGCTATTACTAAGCAATTAGTTGAGTTAATGGGAGGAAAAATAATAGTTCATACTGTTTATGGTGAAGGTTCTAAGTTTACAATAGTTTTAGAACAAAAAATTTCACATGAAGAGATTGTTGATAAGAAACAAGAAATAAATGAATCTTTAGACTTGTTTGATGTAAAAATATTATTAGTTGATGATAATGAATTGAACTTGAAGGTAGCTAAAAAATTATTAGAAAAATATAAAGCTAATAAAATAGTTAGTGTTAATAGTGGGGGTGTATGTTTAGAAAAAGTTAAATCAGATAAATTTGATGTTATTTTACTTGATGGAATGATGCCTAAAATGAATGGTGTAGAGACATTGAAAAAATTAAAAGAAATAGATGGTTTTAATACTCCAGTTGTAATACTAACAGCTAATGCTATAACTGGTATGAGAGAGAAGTATATTCAAGATGGTTTTGATGATTATTTAGCTAAACCAATAGAAAAAGAAGAACTTATTAGAGTTATGAATAAAGTATTAGATAAAGATTCAAGAGCTAAATCTAGTTTAGTAAGTGATAAACATTGTGAAGTTACAATTTCTACTAATAATAACTTAGAAGTAGCAGATAATAATAAAGATAGCTCTTTAGTAGAAAATAATTCAATAGATTCAGATAATACAATATCTAATGAGAAATTTTTAAGAGATAATGGTGTTGATTTAGATTATGCTATATCTTTACTGGGTGATATGGAAATGTATAATTCAACTATAGTAGATTTTTTAAAGGAAGTAAAAGAAAAATGGAATAATATAGTTTTCTATAAAGAAAAAAATGATATGGATAATTATGCAATAGAGGTACATTCTTTGAAGAGTGATGCTAAATATTTAGGATTTATGAAGCTTGCGGATATAGCATATCAACATGAATTAAAGAGTAAAGAGAAAAATTCAGAATTTGTTAATAGTCATTTTTCTGAATTAGAGGATGAATATAATAAAATTATTAAAATTAGTGAAGAGTATGTTAAATTAAATAAACTATAAAGTATTTATTAGATAAATAGTTATTGAAAGAATAGTTGCGAAGAGGGAAAGAAGTATATAAGGGTCTAGGAACTTAATACTTTTTTCTTTTAAATACGATGTTTCTTGATATAAATATAGACAACTAATAAAAGTAGCAAGGCAGCTTATAAAACCTAGGAATAAGTTTTTTAGACCAAAGAATACTAGTGTAAAGCTTTGATTAAATAAATAATTTATAAGTAAGGCTAATTTATATGATTTTGGAATATTTTTAAACTTGTTATTTAAAAATATTTGACTGATAGTTACAGTAATAGAAAGATAGATAATGGTCCAAGCGATGGCATAAAAAATACTTGGTGGGGCGAAAAATGGTAGATTAATTTCTTGATAAAAAGAATAATCAACAGGAATTAAGGAACTAAAAAACCAGGGTATTAAACATAAGATATAAATAAATATTTTTTTAAACAAGATAATCACCTCTTTTAATATTTTATGTTTTAGTATATAATATTATTAGTAATTTTGGAGGAGAAATATGAAAACAGAGATTACGTTAGATGATAAAAATATTATTGTTATGAAATTACTTCATTACTTTATTACAGAAAAGAATTATAATCCTATTATACTTCAAGGAGTAGAAAATGAGATCTGGTTAGAAAACTTGAATGAAGATTATAAGGTTATTCGTATTGTATCTGCTTATATTCATAATGATGAGCAATTTGCTTTTGATCGTTTTAAGACTAAACGAATAATGAAGAAAATTAAGCATAAGACTTTATCATTTAGTATGAATGTTTTAAGTATATTTTTAGATTTGGGTGATAATGTAGAGAATTATTTGGAGGAGAATCCTAATCTTTTATGTGTAAAGGTTAAAGATGAGGATGATTTAAAAAAGAGTACAGTTATTAAGCGTATTTTTCCTGATTTAGATACTAATTTAAAGTATCCAGAGAAGGGAATTGATTTATTTGTAAAAATTACTAACGATATTAATAAGCATAATAAAGAAGATGCTAGTAAGATTGAGAAAGTATTTAGAAGTAAGTTTCCAATGATTACTTATATGTTAATTGCGATGAATGTTATCTTTTATGTAGTTCCTTTATTATTTGGTCAATATGGTAATATTATTGAACAATTTTGTATTCATGGTCCAAGTATTAGAGCTGGTCAATATTATCGATTAATTACAGGTATTTTTTTACATGGTAATTTATTGCATTTGACTTTTAATTGTTATGCTTTATATGTAATTGGCGGACAATTAGAAAGTTTTTTAGGAAAAGTTAAGTTTTTAATAATTTATTTAATTGGTGGATTATCAGGAGCTTTGTTTTCAATGATATTTGGTGGTAATTATGCTTCTATTGGAGCAAGTGGTGCTATCTTTGGATTGATGGGATCTTTAGTTTATTTTGGGTATCATTATCGTGTTTATTTAGGAAATGTTATTAAGAGTCAGATTATTCCTTTAATTATTACAAATTTACTTTTAGGATATTTAATGTCAGGAATAGATAATTCGGCACATATTGGTGGTTTAATAGGTGGTGCGATTATTACAGTAGCTTTAGGTATTAAAGATAAAAGTAGTACTTTTGAAAAGATTAATGGGTGGATTATTACAGCAATTTTTTTAGTTTTTGCAATTTATATGGCATTTATTTATGTTATAAGGTGATAATCATTATAGAATAAATAAAAAATATCTTTGTTGTAATTAATAGTAGGAAATGATAAAATTATATGTATAATAAAAGTGAGGTGATTTTATGTCACAAGAGGCGACTAGCTTATTTAAGGTAGCTGATTTAGATGCAGCACTTACAAATGTTATTTTGAAAGAAGTATATGAATCTTTAGAAGATCGAGGCTATAATCCTATTAATCAGATTGTTGGTTATCTTATTAGTGGGGATCCTGGCTATATTTCTAGTTATAAAGATGCTAGAAGTAAAATTCAAGAAGTAGATCGTGCTAAAATTGTAGAGATTTTACTGACTGAATTCAGGAAAAATAATAAATGAGATATTTAGGATTAGATTTAGGAAGTAAAACATTAGGAATAGCAGTTAGTGATCCAACAGGACTTATTGCTTCTTCTTATAAAACACTTAAACATAATGAAGAATACGATTCTTTGGTAGAAGAAGTAAAAAAAATAGTAGTTTTATTAAATATCGAGGGAGTGGTTTTAGGTTTTCCTAAGAATATGAATAATAGTGTTGGTTATAAGGGAGAGCTTAGTTTAGAATTTAAAAAAAAGTTAGAAAAAGTTATATCTATTCCTATATATTTACAAGATGAAAGATTAACGACAAAGAGTGCTACTGATGTTTTGCTTATGGGAAATGTTTCAAGAAAAAATAGGAAAAAAGTAGTTGATTCAGTAGCAGCTACTATAATCTTACAAGCATTTTTAGATAAGGAAGGAAGATAGTATGAAAAAGAACACATTTACGATGGTTGATGATAATGGTAATCAGATAGTTTGTGATGTATTATTTACATTTGAAAGTGAGGAAACAAATAAAAATTATATTGTTTATACAACAAATGAGAAAGATGAGACTGGTAGTACAGAAGTTTATGCTTCTATTTATGATCCAGAAGATCCACATAGTAAGTTGGAACCTGTTGAGACAGAAAAAGAGTGGAAAGTAATTGAAACGATTTTAGATACATTACAAGAAGAAGTGAGAAAGAAAGCAGAGAATGTGAGTGATGACCAATAGCTTTTATTTTTGTTGGAGGTAATCTATGGTAGTAAGACGAAGAGCTAAACCATTACTGATTGTAATAATTATTTTAAGTATTTTAGTAGTGTTTGCTACAGGAATTGTTTGTACTTACTTATACTTTGTAGGTCCTGTTGATACTAGTAGTAAGGCAAATATTGAGGTTATTATACCTAGTGGTACTAGTACGAATACTATTGCTACGATACTTAAGAAAAAAAGATTAATAAAAAATGAATTCTTTTTTAAGATGTATATAAAATTAAATAATGTTAATTCTTTAAAAGCCTCTACTTATGTTATGAGGCAAAATATGTCATTAAAGGAAATTATTGCAGTGTTAGAGAAGGGGAGCTCTCCTAATGTTAGAATTACATTTAAAGAGGGAGTTCGTCTTAGTGAGTATGCTAGAGAAATTGCTAAGAATACCAATTGTGATTATGAAGAGGTTATTGATACTTTAAAGAATAAAGACTATATCAATAAACTAATAGACAAGTATTGGTTTTTAACAGAAGATATTTTAGATGATGATATTTATTATCCTTTAGAGGGGTATTTGGCTCCTGATACATATCATTTTGAGAGTATGAATGTTGAACTTGAGAAAATTATTGAGACTATGTTAGATGAGACAGAGAAAAAATGGGAAAGATATCGAAATGTTCTTCAGAATAATATTCATCAATATATAACAATGGCTTCATTGGTAGAATTAGAGGGTACTAATACAGATAACCGTAAAACATTAGTGGGGATTTTTAATAATCGATTAGAGCGTAATATGAATTTAGGTAGTGATGTTACGACTTATTATGCTTTACAATATCCTATGGATAAAGATTTAACAACTGCTCAGTTTGCGACTGATAATCCTTATAATACAAGAGCAACTTCTATGAAGGGAAAAATGCCAATTGGACCAATATGTAATCCTTCAATTTCTAGTATAGAGGCCAGTGTTTATCCTACTAAAAGTAGTTATTTGTATTTTGTAGCTGATAAACATGGAAATATATATTATACACGTACTTTGGCTGAACATAATGCTAAAGTATTAGAAATAAAAGAAAAAGGTGACTGGATATGGTAAATGACTATGGTGTAATTAAAGAGATAAAAGATTATGCAGATATTAATAATGTACCAATTATGACAAGTGAGGGAATTTCTTATATTACTAATTATATTGTTAAACATCAAGTAACAGAGATTTTAGAGATAGGAACAGCTATTGGTTATTCGGCTATTATGATGGCTTTATCTTCTAGTGATGTTCATATTACAAGTATTGAGCGAGATGAGAAAAGGTACTTAGAAGCTTTAAAAAATATTAAAAAATTAGAATTGGAAGATAGAATAGAATTAATTTATAATGATGCTTTTGATGTTAATTTAGATGGTACTTTTGATTTAATATTAATAGATGCAGCAAAAGCACAAAATATTAAATTTTTTGAAAAATTTGAACGTAATTTAAAACAAACAGGTGTTATAATTACAGATAATTTGAATTTTCATGGTTTAGTAGATAAAGATGAAGAATCTATTAAAAGTAAGAATTTAAGAGCTTTAGTAAGAAAAGTAAAAGACTATATTACCTTTTTAAAAAATAATAAAGATTATGAAACAGAATTTTTAGATATTGGAGATGGACTTTCTGTTAGCAAATTAAAGAAATCATTGGAGTGATTCTATGTATGATAGCCATACAAAATTATTTAATAATAATAGTAAATTTATGAGAATCATTATAATATTAGTAATTACTATTGGAATAGGTCTAGTTACTTTTTTTATAGTTAATCGTTTTTTTAATAAGAATAAGACTATTGATTATCAAGAGTTTTTAGAAAATCCTGAAAAAGATATTGTATATTCAAGTGAAGATTCTACTATAAAAGATAATGATATAGTTCCAGTTATTAATATTAGGAATAATAGTGTAGAAAAAATAAATGAAAAAATTATGAATAGTTATCAGGATTATTTAGGTAAATTTACAGATGGTTTTACTTATCAATATAATGTATCTGGCAAAATTTTATCTATTTTGATAAAATCAAGTCAAAGATATCATGATGCTACACATTTTGATTTTGTTTATCAGACTTATAATTTAGATTTGGAAGATTTTCATTTGCTTACTGAAAAAGAACTTTTTGAGATGTTTAATTTGAAATCAGAAAAAGTTGATTATTTTATTGCTTATAAATTTATGAATTATTATAATGATTTAGTAGATAAAAAATATTTTTCTGAGAGTGCGTGTGATTTTTCTTGTTTTTTGGATTCTAAGGGAGTTATAGATTTTTTATTAGATAATCATTATTATATTAGAGATAATCATTTAGAGGTTTATAAGTATTTTAATATATTTACGGAGTATAAAGAGCAGAATTATTTTACAGAAGATTCCTTCCGTTTTGTTATTACTTAGTAAGGGAGGTTTTAGTTTGAGTTATTTGCAGTTACTTAATTGTACAGGTAAGATGTCTACTTGTTGTAGTGATTATGGTTTAGCTAGAATATTATCTATTTTTAAAAGTGTGTTTTCTCTTATTCAGATGATTGCTCCTATTGTGCTTATAGTGATGCTTACTTTTCAACTTACAGCAATGGTTGTTAATCCTGATGAGAAGAAGAATATGAAAAGGTTTATAAATAAATTTATGGCAGCTTTTGCTATATTTAGTTTGCCAACTACTGTTAATGTTATCTTAGGAATTGTACCTTCTAGTTATGAGCTTTTTTCTTGTTGGAAGTCAGCAGGTGAGGTTGATAATATCATTAAAGCTAATAAATCTATTTATATTAGGGCTAATAAAAGTAAAGCTAAAGATATTTTGAATGATCCTAGTAAGTATGAAAAAGGTAATCCTAAGAAGGATAAGGATAAAAATAAACCTAGTAAGAGTAAAGGTGATGGTTCTATTTTACTAATTGCTGGTCATTCTTATCCGCCATATTGTAGTACTGGTGGTAAGGCTGATTGTCGTGGAATGGCTGCTTCTGGATATGATGAAACTGATCAGACTAGAATTTTGGTAAAACTTATTAAGAGTGAATTAGATAAATTGGGGGTTAAATCTGATATAGCTAATGCCTTAATGGCAGGGGATAACGATAAAATGAATAAGTCTTTTTATATTGAGTGTAGCTTAGGAACAGCTTTATGTAATAAATATGATTGGGGTAAATATAAGTTTGTTTTAGAGATTCATTTTAATGCTTCTGGAGCTGGTACAGCCTCTGGTACGATGCTTGTTAAAAATACAGCTGGTTATAGTACACCAGCTGATCAAGATATAGTTGATGCAGTTGTTAAAAATACTGGTCATAGAAGGTATGGCGATTATGTTACTGGGATTGCTAATATTAGTTATTTTCAAAATAAAAAAGTACCAATTACTTATTTAGAGACAGAATTTTATGATAATGGTAATGCGATGAAAACTTATACTAGTAAAAAAGAGATTATTGCTAAGGATATTGCTAAGGCTATAAAAAAACATTATGGATAAAAGTAATATCCTGTGATAGAATATGGTCAGGTGATTAATGTGTCATATTTTCAAATACTTACTTGTAATAATACACTTGGTACTTGTTGTAGTGATTATGGTTTAGTAAATATTTTAAATATTATTCATACTGTTTTTGTTTTTATACAAATTATTGTACCTATTTTATTATTAGTTATGGTTGTTTTTCAATTTACTAATTTAGTTATTAATCCTGATATGAAAAATGGTTTAAAGAAGGTTACTAATAAATTTATAGCAGCAGTAATTATTTTCTTGTTACCAGTGTTTGTTGATGTATTATTGAATATTTTACCTGTTAGTAAGTCTTTTCAGGTTGCAACCTGTTGGAAGAGTGCTAAGTCTTCTGCGGAGGTTTTAAGATCTAAAAGGACTGTTTATATTGATCCTAAAACTGGTAAAAAGAAAGTTAATGTTTTAATTAGTCCAGGGCAATATAAACCTGGTAAAGATAAAAAGGAAAGTAGTGGGAATAATAAAATAACTGGTACAGCTAGGGGTAAGGCTATTGTTGATTATGCTAAAAGTTTTGTAGGAAAACCTTATATATATGGAGGTAGTTGGAATGGTGAGATTCCATATATGGGAACAGATTGCAGTGGTTTTGTACAAGGCGTATTTAAACATTTTGGAATAAATCTTACTAGGACTACAGATACACAATGGGCTGATACAGCTTCTTATAAATTAGTAAAACCACCTCAAAATATTCAAGCAGGAGACCTTGTTATGTATAATGGTCATGTAGCAATACTTACTGGTAACGGTAATGAAATTGTTCATGCTATGTCAAGTGATTCAGGTATTGTTGTTTCTTCCGATTATAGAACTAATTCTAATAAAGCTATACTTGGTATTATGAGAATTAATGGTGTTAATTAAGGAGGAATTTATTTGAATATTGATATATTAAAGACTAAAAAAATAGTACTCTTTATAGTTGGTAGTTTACTTTTTATTATTCTTATTATAATTGTTGCTGTAAATAAAAATAATACAAAAAATTATGGTAATTTAAAACAAGATAAGACTAAATATCTTGTATATACAAAGTATGAAGATAAAAGTAGTGTTTATCAAAAAGAAATTCCATATATTAATATGAAAGCAGATGTTATAAAAAAGGTTAATCACGATATCTATCTTTTTTGTGATGATTATAAAGATAAAGAAAAAAGTGTAATTAGTTATGAGTATGATATTAATGGAATTATTTTATCTGTTGTGTTAAAAATTGTTGATAATGAAACAGAGTATGCCCCAGAAGTTTATTTTAAAACTTATAATATTAATTTAGATACTTCTGAGGTTATCTCAGATGATAGTTTACTTGGTTTATTTGAAGTTGATGAGACAACTGTATATAATAAAATAGATATAGGTTTTAGAAACTTTTATAAAGATGTAACAGATAAAGGATATGTTGATTCTTTAGAATGTGATTATAATTGTTTTTTAAGTTATCGAGGAATAGATAATTATTTAGATGATGTTTTCTATTATGTAGAAAATGGTAGTTTAGTTGTATTTAGATCATTTATTTTTTACTCAGTATTTGGAGAAGAAAAATATTTTTCAGATGATGATTTTAAATTTGTAATAGCAAAGTTTAAAGATTAGTTTTTATTAAATATTAGAGAGGATATAATATTTAGATATTATATATTTAGAAGTATGAAATTATTAATAGAAGTTAGTAATAAAAATAAATTATATGAAGATTGTATAGATGGAATTATTTTGCCATTAGAAGGGTTTGCTGTACAGGGTGGATGCTATTTTACGTATGAAGAGATTGAGGAAATCGTCTCTAAAAATAGTTCTCTTGATATATTTGTTTCTATTAATAAAAATATGTTTAATCAAGATATAGAGCCTTTAAAAGAGCTATTAATAAAATTAGATAAACTTAAATTAAAAGGTATATTCTTTTATGATCTTTCATTATTACAGCTAAAAAAAGAACTTAATTTAAATATTTCCTTTGTGTGGAATCAGACTTATATGGTTAATAATTATAAAACTTGTGATTATTATTTTTCTGAAGGAGTTAAATATGCTTTATTAAGTAGTGAGATAACTTTAGAAGAGATTAAAGAAATTATATTAAAATCTAGAATTACTCCAATGGTTTTTGTTTTAGGTTTCCCAATAGTTGCTTTTTCTAAGAGGAAGTTAATATCAAATTATTATAAAGATTTGGGTAAAGAGTCTTTGGAAAAATTAGAGATTTTTGATGATTTATCAAAAGAGGGATATGAAATAGTAGAAAATAGTGATGGTACTAATTTTTATTTAAAAAATATAGTTAATGGAACTTCTATTATTAAAGAATTATATAATTTAGATGTTTCTTATATAATTATGAAGGATTATGGTATTTCAACTTTATTGTTTGAAGATTTACTAGTTGATACAAAGAAATATATTGAAGGGAATTGTCAAGATAGTAGTTATATTGATAAATATAAAAAGTTAGGAGATAATACAGGTTTCTTTTTTAAAAAGACAATTTATCAGGTGAGGCAAAAATGAAAAAAATTGAGTTATTATCACCAGCTGGTGATTTAGAACGATTAAAGGTTACTCTTTTATATGGAGCAGATGCTGTTTATATTGGTGGAGAGAGATATAGTTTAAGAGCTAATGCGACTAATTTTTCATTGGAGGAGATAAAGGAAGGGTGTTTGTTTGCTCATAGGTTAGGTAAGAAGGTTTATTTAACTCTTAATATAGTCTTTCATAATGAAGATATGGCTGGAGTCGAAGAATATATAAAAGAGGTAGTAGATGCTTCTATAGATGCTTTTATTGTTAGTGATCCTTTTATTATTTCTTATATTAAAGATAACTTTCCTGGAGTTGAGGTTCATTTATCTACACAAAACTCTACTAGTAATTATAAGGCAGTTGAGTATTTTAAGAGTAAGGGTGTAGATAGGGTTGTATTAGCTAGAGAATTATCTCGTAATTCTATTTCTGAAATAATTGATAAGACAGGAGTTGATGTTGAGGTTTTTATTCATGGAGCAATGTGTACTTGTTATAGTGGAAGATGTGCTTTATCAAATTATGTTACAAATAGAGATGCTAATAGAGGTGGATGTGCTCAGGTTTGTCGGTTTGCTTTTACTACTAAAGAAGAAAAAAAATTTACTATGGCTACTAAAGATTTAAATTTAGCTGAATTTATGAGGGATTTAATAGAAATAGGAGTTACTAGTGTAAAAGTGGAAGGTAGAATGCGTTCTTTATATTACTTAGCTACTGTTATTGGTAGTTACCGAGAATTAATAGATGAGATTTATGCTGATACTTTAACTGCTAGTAAGATGTCTGTTATAAAGGGGCGTTTAGATAGAGTAGCTAATAGAGTGGTTTCTTCACAATATTTTGAAAAGGAAGCTTCAGAGGATGATCAATATTATACTGGTAGAAGTGAGGTAAGTAATCAAAATTATTTGGGACTTATTACAGGATATGATCATATTAATTCTTGTCTTATCCTGGTAGAAAGGAATTATTTTGAGGTGGGAGATGAAGTAGAAGTATTTACACCTGATGGGGAAGTATTTCAATATACAATAGGGAAGTTTTATGATGATAAAATGAATGAGCTTATGGTTGCTAGACATCCAGAGCAAGTATTATTAATTCCGTTTTTTAAGGAGGTGCCTCAGTATTCTATGATGAGACTAATAAGGAAAGTGAAAAAGTATGAGTAATTATTTGGAAGATGCTAGAAATAATTTTTTAAAAAAAGAAAGTTATCTTTGTGAATTTGCTACAAAAAGTATTGATTTTTTAAGAGTTAGGGAAGAAAATGAAGATATAAGACCACCATTTTTTCATGATATAGATAGAATAATTCATTCTTTAAGTTATACTCGTTATATTGATAAAACTCAAGTTTATCCTTTAAATTCTAATGATCATATTTCAAAGAGAATGGTACATGTTCAATTAGTTAGTAAGATAGCTAGGACAATTGGAAGAGCACTTAATTTAAATGAGGATTTAATAGAGGCTATTGCCTTGGGGCATGATATTGGTCATACTCCGTTAGGGCATGTAGGAGAGTCTATATTAAATGATATTTCTATGAGGGAGTTAGGAGAGTATTTTGCTCATAATATTCAAGGTGTTAGAAACTATTTAGTTGTTGAGAATAATGGTTGTGGTCTTAATTTAACTATTCAAGTAATGGACGGAATTATGTGTCATAATGGAGAAATGCTTAGTAGTAAATATGTTCCAATGAAGAAGACTATGGAAGAATTTTTTAGGGAGTATGAACTTTCTTATAAAGATTTAGCAACAGTTTCTAAGTTTGCTCCTATGACCTTAGAGGGGTGCGTTGTAAGAATAAGTGATATAATAGGCTATATTGGGAGAGATATTGAGGATGCTATAGTACTTGGTAAGTTTGATAGGAATGATTTAGATAAAGAAATTACTAAGGTACTTGGTAATAATAATCGAGATATTGTTAATACTATTATCTTAGATATTATTAAAAATAGCATGAATAAACCATATATAAAAATGAGTGATGATGTGTATAAGGCACTTGTTTCCTTGAAGGAGTTTAATTATAAGAATATTTATAAATTTAGTATGACAGATGAAAAACGAGAATATTATACTAAAGGGATGAATATATTATTTAATAGCTATTTAGAGGCAATTACTAATAATAATCAGGATAATATTATTTTTTCAATATTTTTAAATTATCAAGGTGAGGAGTATTTTTCTAGTACTAATCCTAAGAGAATGGTTATTGATTTTATAGCAGGAATGACTGATGATTTATTAGATAGAGAAATTAAGAGAATTATTGGCTTGTCAAAATAGTAAAAATGTGTTATACTTTAGTCTACTTTCTGATTTAGGTGAGTGCTTTTTTTTAGTATTTTATTTAATAATCAGAATGTTACTTGTTGCTAAGTATTGAAATATATGATATACTAGCGCAGGTTGAATCTAGAAAATTAATAAAAAACATAATGAGGTGATAAAATGGGAAATAGGAATACAGTATATCTAACTCAAGAGGGACTAGATAACTTAAAGAATGAATTAGATGATTTAATAAATGTAAAGAGGCCTGATAATATTCAGGCAATTAAAGAGGCAAGATCTTTAGGAGATTTATCAGAAAATGCTGAATATGATGCTGCTAGAAATGAACAAGCTCAGATTGAATCTAGAATTAAACAATTAGAAAAGATGTTAGAAAATGTTTCAATAATTTCTGAAGTATCAAAAGATATAGTAGGAATTGGAAATACAGTTTCTATTAAATATGTTGATGATGATGAAGAAGATGAATATAAGATTGTTGGTTCTCAAGAAGCTGATCCTTTTGAAAGTAAAATATCAAATGAGAGTCCAATAGCTCAGGCTTTATTTAATCATAAAGTTGGAGATATCGTGACTGTTGAGAGTCCTAATGGTTCATATGACGTTGAAATTATTGAGATTAATTAATTATAAAATGACATAATTTGATAAAAAGATAATCTATACTAAACATAAAAAATATATATGTTTTGTAGATTATCTTTGTTTTTTTGTAATTAGATATTTATTTTATAAGAATTTTGATGTTTAAAAAGGAGAATATTAATGAGAAAGAAGATATTTATATTATTAGTTTTTTTATTTACTATTAGTATTGATAAAGTTTGGGCAAAGGTATCAGTAGAAGAAGAAATCGAGGCTAAGTGGAATTCTGAAGGAAAGATTGCTTCTGTTAATGTTTTATTAAAGATACCAAGTGATTGTAATAATAAAGTAGTAAATATTTCTTCAGATGTATTTTCTTTTATAAAACATTATAAAGAGTTAGTTGGAGGAGATAATATTGAAATAAATTTTATTATTGAGAATAATGCTTCTTATGATTATTCATATATAGATAATAGTTTATTTATTGGAATAAATGAGAATAATGAGGGGGAGGTAGTATCTTATAGGACTTTTAATACAGCTTTAAAAGATCTTTATAATTATGTTAAGGTTTATGATAGGGATTTGGTAGATGAAGTGTTATATACTAAGTTAAGTAAAAAAGGATATTTAGGTGATAGAGCATTAGAATTGTATTATTTAAATTATTATAATAAAAAGTATCATATGAATAAGAAAAGTCTTAAAGACTTTCCAATTAAAGTAAAAAGGGAAATATTTTCTGGTACTAACTATGGTATTTATGAAAGTGATAAGTCGATTAATAGGGTAGCTTATGATTATTTTTATAAGTATGTGTTGTTTGTTTCTTTAAAATCTAATAACTTTAAATATAGTATTTATGATACTAAAAAGAAGAGAATGGATGTTTATTTTAGAGATAGTATTGATTTGATAAAAAAGCATTCAAGTAAAAAGATAAGTGGAATGGTTTCTGGTATTAGTTTAGATAATTATACTTTGGCTTTTTCTCATTATAATTATTTGGTTGATGTTAAATTTAAATTAGGAATGGATTAATTGGTAAAAGATACTTAATATTAAGGTCTTTTTTTCTTGCTTAATTTATTTTGTGTTTATTTATTTTTATGTGAAATGTAAAGAAATTATCTTTTCTTTTATGTTTAAATAGGTTATACTAAATTAAGAATAAAGAATAGGGAGTGTGGATTAAGAATGATTATTAGAAAACCTTATGCTTTTTTGATAAAGAATTTTAAGAAGATTCATATTTTTCTTTTGGTGTTGTGTTGTTATGTTTATTATAAGAATATGCAAACTAGTGCTTTTATTAAAGAGTTTATTGTATTAGGTACTTATGATGCTTATAATGAACCAATTACTAAGTATATTCCTTTTTTATTAATGTTTTCTTTGATATTAATTATTTTAGGAAGTGTTACTTTAGTACTTTTGTTAAAACATAAGAAGAAACCTTGGAAATTATATCTATTACCAATAGTTGTTTATTCTTTGATGTTTATAGCATTTGTGATGGCTAGAGGGTATTTTGCTAGTTATACTGGGGAAGATGGTACTGCTGGTATTAGGGCAGTTAGAGATATGCTTTTTATTAGTACTATTTTTGAGTATCCTGTATTTATTGTTTTTTTGATGCGTATTTTTGGAGTTGATTTGCATAAATTTAACTTTAAAGTGGATGAGGAGTATTTAGAATTAGATAGTAAGGATAGGGAAGAATTAGAAATAAGTATTGATATTGATAAAGAGTCTTTTAAAAGAGGTTTTAAAAGGCTTCTTCGTAATCTAAATTATGTTTATCAGGAACATAAATTGGTTTGTAATACTTTGGCTATTATAACACTAGTTATTGTTGCTAAAAATACTTATACATATATCTTTGTTACACATAAGGCTTATAAACAAGGAGATACTTTAAAGGCAAATGGTTATACTATAAAAATTAATAAAAGTTATTATACTGATAAAGATTATAAAGGGGATTTGATTTCTAAAGAAAATGGATTTGTTGTTTTGGATTTGACTATTAAAAATAATGAGGCTCCAAGAGAGGTTGATTTTAATAAATTTCATATAATGAATGGCGTTAATAATTATGTTACTACTCATAAGATGTATGGGACAGAATTTCAAGATTTTGGTACTACTTATAAAAGTAAAAAATTAAGAAGAGATGAGACTTTGGATCTTATTTTAGTTTATAGAGTATCTAAGAAGTTAAGGACTAATAGGTTTGTTTTATATTATCAAGAGTTGAGTAATAATAAGCCATATTTAAGAAAAATCAAATTAAAAATGGATGATGTTTCTACTATAAAAAAGAATAAAACTATAAAAATGAATGAAGATTTTAGTTTTGTTGTGAAAAAGAGTAAGGAAACAGTTAATTTTGCAGCTTATGAAATAGCTAATAGTACTGATTATACTTATCGAGTTTGTAATACTTCTAATTGTGCTACACATACTGCTAATTATCAAGCCCCTAGTGGTAAGCGTGTTTTGAAAATTGAGTTTTCATCAGATAATTATGAAGGTAAAGATATGATTGACTTTTCAACTAAATATGGTAAAATTAAATACATAGATAATAAGAATAAAGAAAGATTTGTTAAAGTAGAAAATCCATTATACCGAGTGCATTATGGTAAATATATGTATATTAGTGTTCCAGAAGAAGTATCTAAGGCTAAGTCTATTGAGATAATTTATACAGTTAGAAATAATCAGTATGTATATAAATTAAAATAAAGGAGAAATAAAATGGGTAAAGATGTCAAAAAGTACATTAAAATTATTGTTACAGTAGTTGTCGTAGGTCTATTTGTTTGGTTTTTAGTTCTTTTACCATATGTCACTTTTAGGAATGATGAGAAGAGTATGGAAGCGGCGGCTAAGAGATATTTTGAATTAAATAGTAATGAATTACCTACTGGTGAGAGGATTGCTACTGTTAGTTTGCAAACATTATATTATAAGGCTTTTTTGAAAGATGATTTTTATATTCCTTATACAAAAGAGGCTTGTTCTGTTACAGATTCTTGGGTTAAGGTAAAGAAAACTGGAGAAGGGTATAAATACTATACCTACTTGAAGTGTGGAGCTTTAACATCAACAATAGATCATAAAGGACCAGTCATTAAATTAAATGGTGATGAGGAAATTACTGTTAATAAAAATGAGGCATATAAGGAGTTAGGTGTTTCAAGTGTTGTTGATAATGTTGATGGAAAAATTAATACTTCTTCAGTTACTATAAAAGGTAATGTTGATACTAAAAAAGTTGGTACTTATGAGGTTAATTATATAGCTTTTGATAGTTTGAAAAATAAAACGACAGTTACTAGGAAGGTTAAAGTAGTTGAAAGATTAAAAAATACAGTTAATGAGGCTACAGCTAATACTGGGATATATAAAGGAGCTAATCCTAATAATTATTTATATTTATCAGGTATGTTATTTAGAATTGTTGGGTTAGATGGCGATAATGTTAGAGTTGTAGCAGAAGAAGATGTTGCTAATGTTAATTATGATGGGTTAGATGATTGGCTTAAATATTATTATAAACATATTAATTCATCTGCTAAGAAGTTGCTTGTTAAAAACAAATATTGTGATATGACTTTGAGTGAGAATGATCTTAATACAACTAATTGTACAAAGTATACAAAAGAAAGAGAAGTTTATATTCCATCAGTTATTGATGTTAATAATGCACAAGCTGATGATGGTAATTACTTAAAACCACAGTCTATTTCATGGGTTGCTAATAAAAAAGATAATAAATCAGCATATGTTACTAGACAAGTATTTTTTGATGAATCATATGGAAAATCATTTATAGTTCAGGATAAAGATTTGAATTGTGGTGTAAGACCAGTATTAACAATTAAAGGTTCTACTTTGGTAAAGTCTGGTACGGGAACAGTTGATAATCCTTATTCTTTAGGAGATACTAAAAAGGCAAACGCTGATGATTTAGTTAATACAAGAAATTCTGGTGAATATGTAAAGTATTCTAATATGTTATGGAGAATCATGGAAGTAAATGATGATGGTACTACTAAAGTGATATCTAATGGTACTTTAAAGAAAGATGGGCAGAATGTTAAGGTTTATTATGAAACTAAGTCTACTGCTAAAATATATAATCCTAAAGAAAAAGGTAATGTAGGATATTATATTAATAATAAGGCTAGTGAGTTTGTAGATACTTCTTATTTTGTAAATAAAAAAGTAAGTGTTCCAATATATAAAAATAAGATAAATTATGGTAAGGAGACCGATACAAAAAGCTATACTGTTAAATTATCTGCTCCTAATATGTATGATATATTTAGTGCATTTGTATATGATAATAGTATGCAGTCATATTGGTTTATTAATTCTTCAAAGGAAAGATTTGCAAAAGGGGTTACTACTGATATTGGTGTAGCAGTAGATAGTAATGTAAGTGATTATTTACCTACAGGTGTAAGAGTAGTTGGTAATCTTAATAAGAAGACTATGATTATGAAAGGAAAAGGTACTAAGGATAATCCTTATATAATAACAAAATAAGTAGGTGATGTTATGCCCAAAGTAAGAAATAAAAAAAGAAAAGTTATTGATAAAAAGTGGTTGATTCTTTTTGTGATATTAGTTGTTGGTATAGGAATAGGATATATAGTATTTAATAAGTTTAATCTTAAACCAATATATAGTATAGATAGTCGTATTAATAATATAAAAAAAGAGCAAAAGAAAGATGAAAAAGACTATCGTACTATTGGATGGTTAAGAGTACAAGGAACTAATATCGATGCTCCAATTATTGGGTATAATACAAGGGGGGAGGAAGTTAATGTCACTAAAGATAATTATTTATGGAATGAAATTAATGAAAAAAAATTTTATAATAAAGTAAATATTATGGGTCATAATATTTTGAATTTGTCTTCTACTCCTAGAGTTGGTGATGTTAATTTTTCTAGGTTTGATGATTTGATGGCCTTTGTTTATACTGATTTTGTTGAGGATAATAAATATATTCAATATACTGTAGATGGAAAAGATTATCTTTATAAAATATTTGCGGTGTATTTTGATTATCAGTTTAATTTGAACTTGTCTTATCAAGGTAATTATTCTAAAGATGATCTTTCTACATATTTAAAAAAAGTTAAGAAAAAGAGTATTTATGATTTTGATGTTAATGTAGATAGTGATGATAAAATTATTTCTTTGATAACATGTACTCGAATGTTTGGAGAAAATTCAACTTATGAATTAATTGTTAATGCCAGACTTGTTCATGAAAATGAGAAATATACAAATTATGATGTTGTAGAAAATAAAAATTATAAAAAAATAAAAAAAATACTGAAAGGTGATGAGGTAAATGATGAAGCATAAGTATAGAATAGTTGGGGTTGTTTTTTTAATAGTTATGATGTCATTTTTTACTGCAATTTCAAGTGTTACTGCTAAAGGTGTACATAAGTCATTGAAAGATAAAAAATTACCAGCATGCACTCAGGCTATATCAGATGATTTATATAGTAAGTATAAACCTGTAATTAGGAGATTAACTAAAAAAAATTATTCTATTTATCTTGATGGTCCTAAAACTGAAGGGGCAGAGTTGAAAGTAGTGGATATTGTTACAGGGTCATATGACGGTAATATTAAAGATTTGGATCTGATTACATCTGGGAGTGGGTTAAAAATACCTTTGACACCAGAGATAGATTCTAAGACTGTTGGAAAAAAAACAAAAGAAATAGTTAAAGTAAGATTAAAATTGGTTTCTAATGATGTCTGTGATGGTGATATTTATTTTTCAATAAGTACACATAATGATGGTGATGCTTTTTCTAAGGAGGCTTCTTTGCGTAATAATACTAATATTGGTTCTGGTGAAGCTTGTACTAATTTTATAAATGGTAATTATAATGCTTCGCAATTCGGTGATACAGAACGTGCTAAAGAAGATTTCAAAAAATATAATTATGCTGCTGTTAGTAAAGAAGGAAAAGCTTTTTATGAAGATGCCTTAAAGTATTGTTTTACTAATCAAGTCACTTATAATTTTAAAAAGAATCAGATAAATAGACTTATAAGAGATACAATAGCTACTTGGAAAGTTCAAGCTACAGCTGATGCTAGTACAGACACAGAGTTTGATAGAAAATTTGAGGAAGTTAAAAATGCTGCTTATGCTAGTATGTCTGCTGGTAATGGTAAGAGTGTTTATGAATTAATAAAAAAAGAGAATTTAGATAAATTACAAGATACTAGTTTAAAATGTAGTTCGGTTGTGGATGTTGATAAGGCACTTTCACAAAATGATGCTGATTATTATCAAAATTCAAGTTATTATTATGCTTCTAGTGTTACGGATTCAGAAAAGGTAACATATACTTATAATTATGCTCCAGGTGATACTAGGACAGTTACAAAGGATGTTTGTGATCAAGTGTGTGAGGAGTCAGTTGAGGTTAATTATGGTCCTCCTATTGCATCTAAAGCTGGTCTTTGTTTTGAATATAAGGTAAAGGTTACTAGTAGAGTTCGTTGTCATGCTAATGTTAAAGCTGGAAGTGAACCTGATGTTCCGAATGATGTTTGTACACCATCGCCAGGATGTAGTAATGGAATACCTGCTTATTATCATCAAGCAGGACCAAATGAAGATTTTGAACGATGTATTAAGGATTGTGATGGTGGTAAGTATACTGCTAGTTGCAGTAATAAGTGTTATAATAAAGTTTATGGAAAAAAATCTAATAATTTGGGATTGAATTATCAGAATAAGAGTTCTAATGCTTCTAAGCTATATTCTGTGGCTGATTGTAAAGCAGATAATCCAGCTGGTTGCTATGTTTGGGAAGGAGATTCAGTTAGGTGGCGTCATGGAACTCAATTGCCTGGTAGATGGTATATTGATTCAGGTTATTGTGGAGGAAATCCTAGTTGTACTTTTTGTGATAGTGCTGGTTGTGGTTATTATATATCAACTGGTGGAAATGATGAAGGAATTAGAAGACAAAATGGATGTAGTGACGTTTGTTGGTGGGAAGGTTGTAGTAAAGGTAGATATTTGAATCCTGGTACTATGGCTTCTGATACTGCTGATAATAATGCGGCATATAAAGTGGCTATTAGGTCTTGTAAACAAAAGGCTACATGTACTACTAAGACTGCTACATTTAAAATATCTATAAAATATGATGTTAAAGATAACAGTGGAAAAAAGGTTAATGTTTTAGAATTCCCTTATTCTGAAAGTAATCCAAGTAATTCTAATGGTGATAAAATTAAGTCTCCTGGTATGGATGGACAAACTGGTAATAATACAACAATTTTAGAGTATGCTGGATGTTATAAAGATGAGGAGAAGAGAAGATGGTATAGAACAGAGTGGAGTTTCCCTGGTACTTGGATTAATAATAAACATGGCGAGGTTTCTTATGTTGATAAAAGTGGAAATAAGGCTTGGCAGTCTGTAAAAGATAAATTCTGTATTCCTCTTGATGCTGAAAATGTTAATACTAATTGGTTTGATTGCTATAACAATTATATTTCTTCTGATAAAACGCAAGCTGATAAAAATAATTTAAATAATTGTTTCAATAATAATCCTGTTAGTAGTAAAAAGTTTGATAATCGTACTGTTCCATCAAATGGTTATAATATTTATGCAGAGGCTAAAAACTTTGGATACTTTGGTTGGGATTTTGGAATTAGTTGTTTTTATGGATTACATAGGAACCCTACAAAGTGTGAGGGTGAAGATTGTTCAGAATGTGCAACTCCTCCTTGTGAAGAGGATAAGGAAGATGATACATTGGATAATCATACTATTAGGCCAATTGATAATGATGATATCTTCCCAGAAAAGGATGCTTCAGTAGTTGATACTTCAAGTAAGGCAGTTGAGAGTAAGAAGGCAACTAGGTTATCTTATGTAACAAAGTTGACTGATAAGTCTAAGACTGGTAGACAACCAGGATTTAACTGGAGTGAAGGTGCAGTTTCTAAAGTTAATGGAACTGGTAAATATAAAAATGAAAAGTATGAAGTAGATCCTATACTACTTAGACAAAAGATTCAAGAGCGTGGTGATTCAATTTATTCTAATGATGCAGAATATTTAGATTATAGTTATACTTTGAGTATAGAATCATTAGCGAAAATTAAAAGGTATAATGAACAACATAGTTATACTGAATGGAGTGGTAGTATCAAAAGAATTAATGGTATTAATGCTTATAAGAGTGATTTCCTTGATGGTATTTCTTCTTATGGCGTAAAGGATAATGGTAGTCATAGGAGTTGGGGTTGTAATAATTATAGAGATTCAGCGGGAAGCAATTGTCGATAGGAGGTTTTTAATAAATGAATAAAGGTATGTTAACAGTAGGTATAATTTTACTTAGTATAATATCATTACTATTAATCAATGTATTGACTAACTATTCCACAGGGGGGGAATTGGATTACTATTTAGTAAAGGATACGACAGAAGCTGCAATGGCTGACGCTTTAGATGTTGAATATTATCGTTTAAATTCTATGCAACGTATGGATAAGGAAAAATTTATTGAGAGTTTTTTAAGAAGATTTGCTGATGCAGTGGATAATACTCGTTCATATGAGGTTAAATTTTACGATATAAATGAAGTTCCTCCTAAAGTAAGTATTAAGGTTGATTCATTAACAGTTTTGAGCTTTGCACATGAGGCTGCTAATATTTCAACCAATTTAGATGCTGTTTTAGAAACTGATTATAAGGCCGATACTTTTACAACTGCAAATCTTAGGGATCCAGATAGTGATGTTGGAAAAGCGATTGAAGCTAGAAAAATAGATTAATAATGTAAGTAGAAAGGAAGAGGGGAAAAATGGGAAATTTAACTTTAGGTATAAAAAAGTTTTTTACAAATAAGAATACTGTTACTGTTGTTGGGGTTGTTCTTGCGATAGTTATTCTTTATGTAGCATATAATATGAGGGTTAGGTCAGCTGTTAATCCAGTTAATGTACCTTATGCAAAACAATTAATTCCAGCTGGGACACAAATTACAGCAGATATGGTAGGAACACGTGCTGTTCCTCCATCAATGCTTGAAGGAGATGTTTTGACAAATCAGAGCAATGTTATTGATAAATATTCGGCAGCAGATACAGTTATACCAGCTGGTAGTTTGTTTTTTACTCGTAATGTTGTTGAACAAGAACAGTTACCAGCAAATATTATTTTAGATTATCCGAAAGGTTATGTTTTATATAATATGTCAGTAAATACAGAGATTACTTATGGTAATTCTATTTATCCAGGTAATTATATTGATATTTATTTGAAGGCAGTTAATAAAGTTGGGGAGGCTGAAACAATGACTGCTGATGATGATAAAATCATGTTAGGTAAGTTAGTTGCTAATGTTAAAGTATTAGCTGTTAAAGATTCTAGTGGTCAACCAGTATTTTCTAATTTAGATGAACAAAGAACACCTGCAATGGTTGTGTTTGCAGTACCTGAGGAATATTATATTTTATTAAAGAAGGCTGAATTTTTAAGAACCTATGATTCAACATTAATTCCAGTACCAACTAATGAGAGTTTGAAGGATGAGCCAGGTGATTTAGAGATTAGTAGTGAACAGTTAAAAGAGTGGATTAATAAAGTAACAATTTGGACTGAAACTTAGAATAAATAGAATAGAAAGGGATGTGGGTTAAATGAATGAAAGTATCTTTGATAAGTTAGATTTTGGACCATTTAGAGCTTTATTAGATGATGACGATATTACGGATGTTTCTTATGATAATAATGGTCAGATTTGGGTACGTTCATTAACGCAAGGCTCTATGAGAGTAGAGATTGATGGAGCTACTCCAGAGTTCGTTGAGAAGCTTGCTTTTCAATGTTCTAATGTTATGGGTACGACATTTAATAATGCTAAACCATTTTTGGATGCAGAATCTGCTGAACTTCGTCTTAATTTCGTTCATCAATCTATTGCTACTAATGGAATAGCCTTGGTTATTCGTAAAACTCCTGCTAAAATTCGTTTGGAGAAAGATAAGTTAATTAAAGATGATTATTTTACTAATGAAATTCACGACTTTTTAATAAAGTGTGTGGAAGGGCATTGTAATATTATGGTAGCAGGAGAGACTGGTTCTGGAAAAACAGAATTTGTTAAGTATTTGGCCAGTCATACTAAAACAAATGAAAAAATTATTACTATTGAGGATACTTTGGAACTTCATTTGGATAAGATATTTCCACAGCGTGATATTGTTTCAATGAAAACTAATAATGTTGCTAGTTATAGTGATGTGTTAGTTACATGTATGCGTCAAAATCCTAAGTGGATTTTGCTTTCAGAAGTTCGTAGTGCAGAGGCTGTTTCAGCTGTACGTAACTCTATATCTTCAGGACATAATATTTTATCTACAATTCATGCTGACAAGGCAGCTGCTATACCATATCGTCTGTATAGTTTGATGGAAACTGATCTTGATGTTAATCAGTTTTTGACAACTATTTATCGTTATATACAACTTGGTGTTCATATTAAGGCTTATTATAGTAAAGAATATGGAAAATTTCATCGTGAGTTAGATGAAGTAACAGAGTTTTATGTTGATGATAATAATGGGCTTCAATCTAGAACTATTTATAAAAAAATCTTTGGTCATTCTCCAGCTATGCGTAAACCTAGTGAACATTTACAAGAGTATCTTTCTAATCAAAATATTGATGTAAGTAGTATAGTTGAAAAATTGCCTGAAGAGTTTCCTTTTAAGGAGCAAGGTACAGATGAGGATAATGACTCTTCTAATGATGTTTCTACTGATAATGGTGTTGCTGCTAGTTCTTTAAATCAGCCTTTGGAGAGTGTTGATTCAAAAGCAGTTAGTAATGATAGTACTACTGATAATAATGATTCTTCTCTTATATCTAGTGTTTCTACTCAACAAAATGTACCTGTTACTTCTCAACCAGTAGTTAGTTCTATATCAGCTGGTTCTTTTGTACAAGATCAAGCCCAACAAATTACTCCAGTAGTTGCTGCTTCTTCGCAACCTGTTGTACAACCAGTTCAGTCACCTCAACAAGTTCAAACTTCCCAAATTGCTCAATCAGTACAGCCTGTGCAGCAAGTAGAAGGGATTACTTCAGCTAATGTTAATTTGCAGCCAGTAGTTATGCAGGAGATTACTAGATTAGATAATGAACCAAGTGGATAGAAGGGAGTAAATTTATGTTTTTAGAAGAGTTAATAATAATTATTGTATTAGTAGTAGGTATATTTTTATATAGAAATTATCAAGGTCAAAATGTAGGTAAATATATTACTAATCAGGCACAACAGTTATATGATAGATTTGCTCCATATTCTTTTAAAGTAGTAAGAGATAAAACTAAACAATTAGGACAAGAATATACGCCTAGACAATATTTAATTCAAGTTTGTGTTATAGCTGGTTTTACTGGTGTTGTTACCTATCTTTATTTTTATAATTTGATTATTAGTATATTTTATATGATTGTTGCTGTTATGTTTGTTCCTTATTTATCTTATTTACGTTGTAAAAGAATATATAGTGAATTTTTATTTGAACAGGTACAAACATATACATCAAACGTTATTATGGAATTTGCTACAACACAATCTTTTGTTAAATCTTTAGAAGGTGTTAAAAATTCTGGAGTATTGGAAGAACCTGTACTTAGTGATGTACAAATGATGATTGATATGGCATATGAGAATGGTACTATTGATGAGGCAATTAATTTTATGAGTACAAAGTATCCATATTATATAGTTAAAAATATGCATAATTTATTTTTACAAATTACTAAAGAAGGTGCTCAAAATTCAGCGGATTCTTTAGATAATATGCAATTAGATATTGATATGTTGATTGAGAGTGTATATAGGGATAGAATTGAACGTGCTTCTTTTCATAAATCTTTTTTGCAATTTGGTGTTATGTTATATTTGATGGTAATGTTAGTGCAATATTTGTTAGGTAGAGAAACATATTTGGTATTATTAGAGCGATGGTATATTCAAGTTTTATTGCATGGTGTTATAATTGTTAATACATATTTCCTATTAAAAGGAGAAAAATATTATAATGAGAATGTAGGTGCTGAGTAATGGAGATAGTAATTATTGGGGCAATTATTATATTTATTTTAGTATATAATAATACTATTGATAAGAATAAGTTTTTTGCTGATAATGAGAAGTATCTTCAACTTATTCGAGAAGAGGATTATACATTTTTGGTATATGCAAAATATGGTGAGACAGTTGATGCTGATCAGTTGTATATGAAAAGAGTAACTTCATCTATAATTTTATTCTTCATTGTCTTAGCTTTTTCATTGAGTAGTAGTTCAGGAGCCAATATTATTAATTCGCAGTTTTTGCTTAATTTATTATTTGCTACTGTTGCGGCATTTGGTATGTTTAAAATTTCATATATGCAGTTGAAGTCATTTTATAAAGCTCATTTACATGAAATAGATATAATGTTGCCATACTATTTAAAGAGTCTGGAAATTTTAATTCAGCATTATACTGTTCCTGTTGCTTTAGGTAAATCAATAGATGATGCTCCAGATATATTTAAACCTGGTCTTAGAAGAATGATAGATCGTATTAATGATGGTGATGCTTCGATAGAACCATATATGGAATTTGCTAATACTTATCCAGTTAGAGATTCTATGCGTATGATGAGACTTCTTTATCGTTTAGGTATTGGTTCACAAGAAAAGAAACAAGAGCGTTTAATGATGTTTTCTAAGACAGTTTCTAATTTACAAAATAAGGCTAGAGAGACAAAATATAAAGAAAGACTTAATCATATGGAAAGTCAGACTATGATTATGTTAGTTGTAACAGGAATTGGAGTAATGCTTATTATTTTGATTTCAATGTTGATGATGTTTAGTATGTAAAAAAAAAACAAAAATATTGTTAAATTAATTAAATTTTGTTATAATGTAATTATCATATAGAAAGGATGTGGAGATTAATGAAGGCAGCTACAGGTGAATTAAATTTAACTGTTATTACTATAATTGCAATAGCAGCAATAATTGGGTTTTTCTGGATGATGTGGCCAAAAATTCAAGTGTCTATTAATACTCAATGGGAAAATATTTCTGGTACATCAATGATAGTAATTGAAAGATAATGGGGTGTAGTTAATGAGTAATGCTTTTGGAGGACTTTTAAATATTGTATTAATTGTTTTATTTCTAGTTTTAGTTTCTGGATATTTGGCATTCAATGTTAATTATACGAAGGCTTTTAGAGTTAAAAATAAAATTATATCTACATATGAGCAGTATGAAGCTTCATGCAATTCAGGTAGTAAATGTGCTACTATTATTAATGATTATATGAAAAGTTTAGGTTATAGTACTGATCATCCAAATAAAAGTGGTTCTTGTCTTAATACTGGGGCTGCTACTGGTGAAGTTGGTGGTAGTTGGGAATGTAGGACAGGCTATTGTATTTGTAGAGTTAAAGTAGATGCTAAAAGAGCTGGTGATGTTAGAAAAGATACTAGGGATAGAGTCTATTATAAAGTTGTAACGCAAATTAATGTTGATATACCTATTATTAATAAAATTATGCCTAGTTTACGTATATTTCAAGTAAGGGGTGATACGAAACAGATAATATTACCTGAATAATAATATAGAGAGGATGATATGTTTTGAATGTAATTATTTCTAATAAACAACAAAATCAACTTTCTAAATTAGATATTGATGTTATTAAAAATATTTCAGGTGTATATCAAGTAAATGAACTTGTAGAAATGTTTAAGAACTTTTTTTATAATAGAATGATTTTGGATGTTACTGCAATTTCTGGATATACTGATATTAGTAAATTTAAGATTATAGCAAAAGAATTAGATGTAGAGAAGATTATTTTTCTTTTACCTGATGGTAGTAGACTATGTACATCTAGTTTTTTGGCTGATTTGATATCTCTTGGAATATATAATTTTACTACTAGTATTGATGGTATTAAATATTTATTAAAAAAGGTTAATAAATATGAGGATGTTGTTCATATTCAAAAACAGGCTCAAAAGGAAGCAAAAGTAGAAAATGAAAATATTGGACAAAATGTAGTTGTTTCTGATGAAAATGCTTTTAAAGGTCCTAGAATTATAGGTATTAGAAATGCTACGGATAGTGCAGGAGCAACTACTTTTATTTATATGTTGAAAAGTGAGTTGCAAAAGTCTGGTTTTAATGTTATTTCTATTGAACTTGATAAAAATGATTTTCAATATTTTAATGATAAAACTATGCTTTCTATTACAACTAATAATTTACAAAATACTATAAAGCAACATTCTTCTGTAGATATTGTTTTTATTGATATTAATAATTTGAAAGATTTAAGTATTTGTTCAGATGTTTATTACTTGTTAGAACCTAGTATTATTAAATTAAATAAATTAGTTAAAACACATCGTTATCTTTTAGAAAAGTTAAGAGGTAAAAAAGTGGTTCTTAATAAAAGTTTACTTTCTACTGGTGATATTAGTGATTTTGAGAAGGAATCTGGTCTTAAGATTATTTTTAATATGCCTCCTTTAGATGAAAGAAAAAGAAATCCTATTGTTCGTGATTTTTTGATAAGTGTTGGAGTACTTTCACAAGGTAATACTCAATCTGGAAACGAAAATAATCGAATTTTTGGGTTATTTAGACTTTAATAATTGACAAAAAGCGATATATAAGGTATTATATTCGTAGTGAAGGAGAGGGTTTTTTATGTCAAATTTGTTTCAAATTGCTGTTGGTACTGATGCTTGTGGAGGATTATTAGCAATAGTAAAGATTATACGTAAGGGAATTATGCCAATAGTACAAATTTTTATTCCTATACTTTTGATTGTATTTGGAACTGTTGATCTTGGTAAGGCCGTTATTTCAAGTGATGAAAAAGAAGTAAAGCAAGCTCAGTCTAGATTGATTAAGCGTTGCATTTATGCAGTTGCGATATTTTTGGTGGTTACCTTAGTAACAGTTATTATGAATATTGTAGCAGTTGGTGTTAGTGATGGTACTGGTTCTTGGTCTGAGTGTTGGAGTGCTGCTGCATAGTTTGACTTTTTTAAATTATAGAGATAGTAAGTATTTGCTATTTTTTTTTTTTTCTGATATAATTATTGTGTGTAAATCCGTGATTGAGGTGATGGTATGAAAAAGATGATTATATTTATTATATTTTTCTTTGTTTTACTGTTACCTATAAATATAAAAGCTATGGAAAAAAAACAGATTATATCTTCTTCTGTAAGTATTGGTGTTGTTAATGTTAGTAAGGCTTCTTTTAAAGATGTTAATAAGTTTACAAATGTTTCTACTAAAGTAAAAGATATGAAAAAAAAGAAAAAGAAGAATGAAGAGACTAATGATATTACTAAAGAGGATATGGAAGAATGGTTAAATGATTATGATAAAAAGAATATAAAGTGTAATACTATTCTTGGTAATCCTAAGGATAAAGATTCAGTAGCTTGGCTTTTACAGCAAATTTTAAACTATTTAAAAGTTATTGGTCCAATGGTGGTTATTGTGATGAGTGGAATGGATTTTTCTAAAGCTATTGTTCAGAGTGATGACGAAATTATGCAAAAGGCACAGAAAAAATTGATTTTGCGATTAGTACTTACTGTAGCTTTGTTTTTTGTACCAACATTGGTAACAGTTCTTTTAGGGATATTTGGATTAACTGATGATCCGACTTGTAGTTTAAAGTAAAAGGGTAAAGAGGTGATATAAAGTGACAGATAATACAGCTGCTAATGCGATACATGATTTGCTTAGAAGTGCCCCAGCTTGGTTTATTGATAGACCAGCTTATTGGTTACTTGGAATTATGTATGAGATTTTTTTTAATGTTTCTACTGCTGAATTGTTTGTTAATTCAACAGTTAAGAATTTCTATTCTAGAGTACAATTAATTATTGGCGTTTTTATGGTATTTAAATTGGCTATAACAATTTTACAAGGAATTGTTAATCCTGATACTTTTACTGATAAAAAAAGTGGTGCTGGTACTATTATTACTAGAATAATTTTTTCTTTAGTTATGTTGACTTTATTAGTTCCTATTAATATTCCAAATGCAAAAAACGAGTATGAAATTCAACTTAATAACAATGGATTATTGTTTGGTACTTTATATTCTTTGCAAAATAGGTTGTTACAAAACAATACTTTAGGTAGACTTATTTTAGGGACTACTGATGATGCTACGTCTTCTGATGATGATACATTGAGTGCTACTGATAAGCAAAATGAGAAGTTGAAACAGTCTGCTGATGTATTTGCTTCAACAATTTTAAAAGGGTTTTTTAGAATAAATTTGAAACCTGTAGAAGAGCGGGATTCTGATGATGAGACTAAGAACGAAAATCGTATGTGTGAGGATATGGATGATGATACTTTAGCGATTTATAAAAAATTGGATGCTGATCCTGGTGAGTTATTGGGACTAGTTAATGCTAGTTGTGAAATGTCTGATTCTAGTTGGTTTGGTGAATATCTTTACAATAAAGTTGTAGGAACTTATAAAAGAATTAAAGGAGAAGACAGGTATGTTTTTGCTTATATGCCAGTTGTTGGTGGTGTTGTGGCTTTAGTTTTTGCTGTTATATTATTAGGTTTTACTGTTGATATCGCTATTAGAGCAATAAAACTAGCTGTATTAAGATTGATTGCTCCTATACCAATTATCAGTTATATTCAACCAAGTAAGTCTAAAGATGGTGGTCCGTTTGAAAATTATGTTAGAATATTAACTTCTACATATTTAGATTTGTTTGTCCGTTTAGCAGTTGTTTATTTTGTAATCTTTTTGATTCAAGATATGATTGTTAATGGTGTTGTTATCAATAATGGTAGTGGTGTAATTGGTCTCATTTCAATGATTTTTATCTTTTTAGGTTTATTCTTCTTCGCAAAACAAGCACCAAAGTTTATTAGGGATGTTTTAGGTTTGAAAAATCAACTTAGCAATATTGGTATTTCAGCTATGCTTGCTGGTGTTGGTGCTATTAGACAAGGTGGTACTCTTGCTGAGGCAGGAGAGGCCATGGTTGAAGATACTAGAGTTCGTACAGATGCTTACAATCAAGGAAAAGCTGCTCCTCCTGTTATGCAGTCTTATAATATGGGACGAGATCATATGGCTAGACTTCTTACTGGTAACGATAGAATGACTGGAAGACAAATGGATTGGGGAACTAGACATTTGGATAGAATGAATATTAATGCAGATAATATGGCTACTCTTAAAGGACAAATGTATCATGAACAAGATTTGGCATCTTTAGCGCAAAATATGGCTCAACGTGCTAGTCAAAATGGTTGGGGTGCTTTAACATCTAATGAGCAACATGCTATTGAGCAAGTATATAGAAACAAGAAACATATTGGTGCTGGTACTGCTCTTACGGCAGATCAAATTGATGAGATGCATGCACAAGGAGCTACTATGTATGCAAATGAGGCTAATACTACCTTTAATAAAACTAAATCAACATATGATAAAATGTCTAAGATGCAGGATAGATATGGTCAATCTAGGATTTATGAAGCTGAATATGAAGGTTATGTAGATAAAAATAATCCTAACCGTGACTTTACTCATAGAGCTTTCCGTGGATTAGGGCGTGATTCTAGATTTAGTGGTGCTCAAAAATGGCGTACTCAAGCAGGGAATGATCGTGATGAAGGACGTAGGCCTACTCCTACAATAGCTCCTGTTCCGCCACCTCCACCACCACCAAATGGACCTGGTTCAGGTGGTCCAGGTAGTGGTCCAGGATCTAATCCATAGTATTTTGAAAATAAAAAGGAGTGTGATATATAGTGAATTATTTAATTCCAGCTAATACAAAAAGGGGACAATTAATATTAGGAATATTTCGTCCTTTTGATTTGATATTGTTTGGTGTTGGTGTACTTATTACTGTTGTTTTTCTGGCTATTATGCCTTTAACCTCTACATTTGTAACTATTCTTATTTTAAGTCCTGCTCTTATTTCTGGATTTTTAGTAATGCCAATTCCTTATTATCATAATATGTTGAATGTTATTATTGAAATGTATGAGTTTTTTACATCAAGACAAACTTATCGATGGAGAGGATGGTGTTATAAAAATGGCCAAGAAAAGAAGTAGTGCTTTTACTGAGGATTGGTTACCAGTAAGAGGTATTCAAAGTAATATGATTATTACTACTGATAATTTTAAAATTACTGGAGTTAAAATAGCACCACGTAATATCTTTATTTTAGATCCAGAATCACAAAACTCGGTTTTAATTAGTCTTAAAAATTTTTATAATATGATTGATTTTGAGTTTTGGTTAGTGGTTGCTGATAGGCCAGTTGATATTTCGGTATATATGTCTCAGTTGCAACTTCTATATAATGAGACACAAACTCCTGTAATTAGGAAGTTGATTAGTCAGGATATTGAAAAAGGTAAAAGATTTATTAATAATAATATAGTTGATACAGAATATTTCTTTTTATTTAAAGATAAGGATCCAGATGTTTTACAAAAAAGGGTGAGAATGATGATTAATGGTTTGGCTACTTGTGGGCTTAATGCTTCACAAGTAAGTAATGAGGACTTAAGAGTAATTTTAGATAATTTCTTGAATGGTGGTTCTACTACTGAGTTTGGAATGGTGATGTCTTTTGAGTAATAGTATAAGAAGTGAATTAGCTCCTAAAGGACTTTCTTTTTCAACAAGTGATTTTTTCATTAGTGATAAATATGCTACTATTTTGACTGTTGTTTCTTATCCTAAATATATTCTTCCTGGTTATTTATCAACACTTACTAATATGCCTGGAATTAAAGTAGTTGTAAAACATATACCTGTTCCTTTTCAAGATATGTCTAAAATGTTAAATAGACAAATTGCTGATTTGAAAGAACGTTATAGGAATGAAAGAGATCAAACTTCTAGAGAAAGATATCGACAGGATGCAGAGAGTTTAGAGTATTTTGTTTCAATGATTGCGGGTAGTCAAGCTAGAATATTTGATTTTCAAATGCATATTATGATTACTTCTGATACTAAAGAGGATTTAGAATTGAAGAAAGTAAATGTTAAAAATTATTTAGATGCGATGGAGCTTAAAGGAATTTCTCTTAGATTTGAACAAGAGAAAGTATTAAAATCAATTTTACCAATTTTTCCTTCTCAAGATATTGAACAAAGAGTAGGAACTCCAATTCCATCTGTAACTATTGCTGCTATGTATCCATTTATTTTTGATAGTATTAAAGATCCAGGATTATCGACACTTTTAGGAATTGATTTTTCTGGAGGAGTTATATTATTTAATCAGTTTTTATATAAAATTAGAAAAGAAAATAATAGAAATAATGCTAACATGATTATTCTTGGTACTTCTGGTTCTGGTAAATCTACTGCGGCTAAGTTGATGCTTAGAACTCATATTAGGAATGGTTGTCAACTTGTTATTATAGATCCTGAGGATGAGTTTAGAGAAATTACTTATACTTATGGTGGAGATACTGTTGATATTGGTAAAGGTGGAGAGTTTGGTTTAATTAATCCATTAGAAGTTGTTATTGATGCAGATGAAGAGGAAATTAAACAAGGATTAGGGTATACTGTACTTACTAGAACTTTACAATTTTTAAAAGCTTTTATGAAGTATTATGATCCATCAATTGAAGAAGATGTTTTAACTATGTTTAGTGAAATTGTTCAAGATACTTATAAACGTTTTGGTATTGATTTTAATACTGATTTTTCTACTTATACTTCAGCTGATTATCCAACATTTAGTGATGTTTACGCAACAATTCGTGGTAGATTAATGTCTATTACAGAACAGACTAAAGAACGAGATATTATGGAGAGATTGGAATTAAAAGTAAGACCAATTACTAAAGAGTTGAAATTTTATTTTGATGGTCATACTACTATTCGTAGAGATAGTGATTTTATGGTATTTAATATTAAAGAATTAATGAATAGTGATTCTAATGTTCGTAATGCTTTATTTTTCAATGTTTTGAAATATGCTTGGGGTCTTTGTTTAGATTATAATGTAGATACTATAATGATGGTTGATGAGGCACATGTATTATTAGGAGAAAATAATGTTTTAGGTGCTGATTTCTTAGCTCAGGTACAAAGACGTGCTAGAAAATATAATACTGGTACTATAATCATTACTCAACAACCAAGTGATTTTTCATCTCCTGCTGTTATAACACAAGGAAAAGCTATATTTGATAATGCTTCTTATTATTTAGTGATGGGACTTAAGAAGCAAGCTGTTGAAGATTTATCTTTATTAATAGATTTGAATGATAGTGAGAAAGAAAGTATTAAGAGATATTCACAAGGAGAAGCGTTATTTGTTTGCGGAAATAGACGAATGCGTATAAATGTTGCAGTTACTAAGGAAGAGTTAGATTCCTTTGGTAGTGGTGGAGGATTATAAGATAAAAAAGAAGTAGGGTGATGTGGATGCCATATGAGAGTAATCGACGTAATAATAAAAGTAATTCGTCAGGTAATTTAGGTAATCAGACTAATAATGGTGACTTATTTTCTCAAGGTGGAAAATCTAGTTCCACTAATCCTTATTCATCAATTAAGGGTAATCCATTAAATCAAAAAAATTCTTCTAATACTGATTCTGCTTCAGCTCCTACAGATAAAAAACAACAAGAAAAAGAAGCTACTAAAAATGCTGCTAAGACAGCTGCTAAGGGGGCTGCAACTTATGTTGCTGGTGGTGCTGGTGGAAAGGCTGTAGATGTTTTAGCTAATACAAAAGCAGGACAACAAGTACTTAATAATGGTGCTGAGTTATTGAATAAGATACCAGGTGTTGGTAAAACAGCTAAAAAGTTAGATGATTCTGGTACTATAAAAAAGGCTGATAAAGCTCTTGATATTGCTGGTGGTGGTAAAGTTAATCAACCTATGCCTTCTGGTAATAATAAAATGTCTGGTGATAGTAAAGGAGCTACTGGTTCTCCTAGTGAAAGCGGTGGAGGAGGTTCGTTTGGGCCAAAGCCTCCATTTGGACCTAAATCACCTTTTGGTAAAAGCAAAGATAGAGATTCCGAAGATGGTCAAGCAGATTCAGATTATAATGGAATGGGATTTGGTCACATACCAGTTGGTGTAAAAATTGCAATAGCAGCAATAATTAGTATGGGAGGATTACTTTTTTTATTAGTTATATTGTTTTTTAATATGACTAGTAATATTAAGGATTTTGATGATGCACTAGGAGCTAGTATTGCAGCTGGTGATGAGACTGGAAATATTGATTATGAGGCTACTAGTAAAGAAGCCCAAAAATTTTATGATAGAGTTAATGATGTTAAACTTAGTTTTCAAGCTAAAGGAAAAACTGTTGATTATTTAAAAATTGTTGCAGTATATCATATTTTAAATGAAAATGATTCTAGTATTACATATGATGATATGACTACTTCTGCTATTGAAGAGATAGCTGATAGTATGTTTGACAATAATAGTTATTCAGAAGATGTTTTTAGAGAAAATTTAATAAATGATATTTTTCCTAAATATTTATCAGATATGACAGATACAGGGTATGAAAAATTAGCCGATGATGTTTTTGATTATATTGATAGATATAATACTTTTATTGGTAAGGAATCATCTTCTACTACTTGTGCGTCACTTGGTAGTTGTGTTTATGATATTAAAGGATTTTCTTTTGATGGTAGAAATGTTTCTAAAGCTATGAATATTAAAGATTTAAAAGTTAGGTTAATGCAGTGTGGTCCTCCATATGGTCCTGGAAATTATTCAACACCAATTGATGGTGAAGATTTAGTGAATTTTGAAGATTATATTGCGGGAGTTGCTTATGGCGAAATTGGACCAGATGCTCCTCTTGAAGCTATGAAGGCTCAAATGATAGCAGCAAGAAGTTATGCGCTTGCTAGGCCTACAGCTATGGGAAATGCTCTGGGTAAAAAACTGGAAGAGGAAAATGGGCAATGGATTTTACAAATATCATCTTGTGTTGCTGATCAGGTTTTCTGTAATATTGATAAAGGTTGTTCACATTCTGGTGGTGGTCAACAAGGTGGTTATCTTAAAAGTGGTGTTAATTTTCCTGGGCTTTCAGTTTATAAAGGTCCTTTGCCAGAGGAGCACAATATTCGTGTTGCAGCTGCTGAAACACAGGGAGAGGTTTTACTTAATAGTCAAGGCTATGTTATACAAACTGGTTTTTTAGCTACTGAGTCTAATATGTTTACTAGTATGGCTAATAGTGGTCTTAATTATAAACAAATTTTATTGCAGGTTTATAATCAAGGGTCTAGGGCATATGGTGCTGATAGTATTTCTGAGTCGAATTGTAATGATGGTAATAATTCTGGTTGTAGTAGTAGTGATGATGATTCTAGTGGAGGTACTGGTAATGTAGTAAAGGCTAGAGGCGCATATGCTAATTGGAAACAGTTTGGTGCTCCTTGGTCTAATGTTATGGTTGGTGCAAGTGGGCAAAATATTGGTGCTATAGGTTGTTTGGCCACATCAGTTGCTATATTAATTGCTAAAAGTAGAGAGAATACAGTGATTAAGGATTTTAATCCTGGAACCTTTGTTTCATATTTAAATAGTCATGGTGGTTTTATTGGTGGTGGATTATTTGTTTGGTCTTCAGCTACAACTGTTGCTCCAACATTCCATTATCAAGGTCAAGTTAGTGTGGCAGGTTTAAATCAAGCTGATAAATTAAATAAAATAAAAAGTTTGGTAAATCAGGGATATTATGTTACTGCTGAGGTAAAAGGTTCAACAGGACAGCACTGGGTAGCAATAGATTCCGTATCAGGTAATAATATTATTATGATGGATCCAGGTAGTAATTCAACTAATATGTGGAGTCAGTACAATTGGCAAAATACTAGTACTTTAGGATATTATAAAGTAAGTAAATAGGGGTGAAATCGAAATATGAAGAAAAAAAGATATATTGTATTATTAATTATTTTAGCTATTTATGTTATTGCAATGTATTTTTTTCTAGGGGCTAATCATTTAAAAAAAGAGAAGGATTATACCACTATTTTAGTAGGAGATTCAACTATTTGGAATTATTCTAATAAAAAATGGTTGAATGTTACTAGTAAATCTACAATAAAAGATATTAATTGGAAAGAGTTTACTGTTTATATAGATAATAAAAAATTAGGTAATTATTATTTATGGCATGATGATAAGTGGTATTTGTTTGATAAGGATAAAAATGCAGTTAACTCATCAGGTAATTTATTTGCTTATCGTTCAAATTTTCCTTTAAAAGTAAAAGAGTTTAGTACTGAGCCAATAGTTAATATGGATGTTGTTAGTCAAGTATTAGAGGAAAATAAATTAGATGTTTCTTCTAAATTTACTGTTAATACACTTACTAAATTTGATATAGATAATGATAATATCTTGGAGGAATTTTATATAATCAGTAATGTTTTTGCAATAGATTTTGTTCCAGATACTTTATTTTCTATTGTTTTTATGGTAAAAGGGAATCAGATTTATTATATTTATAGAGATATTGCCCCTAATAAGACGACTAATGGGTGTAAGCCATATTTTAATAGTTTTTTCGATGTTGATTTAGATAATAAATATGAGTTTATTTTGAGTTGTGGTCGTTATAGTGTTAAGCAACCTGTTGATATGTTATATAAATTTGAAAAAGATGAATTTAAAATTTTAATTTCCAATCAATAATTAATGACAGTTTTAAAAAGTTAAGTTATAATATAGGGAAGAAGGGAAGTAGGCATATGAAATTTAAATTTAGAACAGATTCGCATGATTTAGCGGTTTTTGTGGCATTTGCTATTTTTCTACTTTATATAGTGTGTCTAGGTGTAGTTAATTTATCTACTTTTGCATCAGAAGGAGTTTTATCTGGATTTAATCCATTTCCTGCTTTTTCTCCTGAGTATTTAAAAACTACGTTTATTCTTTACTTTTTATGCTTAGTTTGCTTTTTTATTAGTGTAAGTTCTTATTTCTTTGATAGAGAGAAGGGAATTGGTTTTACAACTGATAAAAAGGATAAGGGATATTCTAGATGGGCAAAGGATAAGGAGATTAAGCAAGAGTTAGAAAGAGTTGGAATTTTAGAAGAAAATATTAGTTGTGCAGGAGTTCCATTAATTTTAAATAGTGATGAAATGTGGGTAGATAATAGTGAGTATCATTCTTTAATTATTGGTGCTACTGGTTCTGGTAAGACTCAAACTGTTATTTTACCAATGGTTCATAGTTTAGCTAAAGCTAGGGAATCTATGATTATTACTGATCCTAAAGGTGAAATTTATGAAAAGACAAGTATGATGCTTAGGGATCGTGGTTATCAGATTTTACTTCTTAACTTCCGTGATCCGCAAAATGGTAATGCTTGGAATCCAATGACTTTACCATATAGAATGTATCAGGAAGGTAATCAAGATAAAGCAATTGAGTTATTAGACGATTTGGCTTTGAATATTTTGTATGATGAATCTAATAAAAATGCTGATCCTTTTTGGGAAAAAACTTCAGCTGATTATTTTTCTGGTGTTGCTTTAGGTCTTTTTGAAGATGCTAAGGAAGAAGAAATTAATATTAATAGTATTTCTTTAGCTACTACAGTAGGTGAAGAGAAATTTGGTGGGTCTACTTATATTAAAGAATATTTTGGTTTTAAAGATCCAGGAAGTGCTGCTGCTATTAATGCATCTAGTACTATTATGGCACCTACAGAAACAAAAGGAAGTATTTTATCTGTTTTTAAACAAAAGGTAAAATTATTTGCTTCTCGTGATAATTTGAGTGAAATGCTTTCTCATAGTGATATTGACTTGGAAAGTATAGGTGAAAAGCCTACAGCGGTTTTTATAGTAATTCAAGACGAAAAGAAGACTTACCATTCATTAGTTACTATCTTTTTGAAGCAGGTTTATGAAACATTGATTGCTGTTGCTCAAAAGAATGGAGGCTCTTTACCTGTTAGAACTAATTTTTTGTTAGACGAGTTTGCTAATATGCCACCGTTAAAAGATGTTACTACTATGATTACAGCGGCTCGATCTAGAAAAATTAGATTTACAATGATTGTACAAAACTTTGCACAGTTAGATTCTGTTTATGGAAAAGAAGATGCTGAAACTTTAAGGGGTAACTGTGGTAATTTGATTTATTTAGTTACAACTGAGTTAAAGGCATTGGAAGAGATTTCTAAGATGTGTGGTGAGGTAAAGTCTAAAAAAGATGATAAGACAGCTTCAACACCACTAGTTACAGTATCTGATTTACAAAGAATGAAACAGTTTGAAGTTATTATTTTAAGAATGCGGAAGCAACCATTTAAGACTAAGTTTACACCTTATTATAAATTAGATTGGGGTAGGACTTATCCTAAAGCAACTTATCCAACAAGGGTTAAAGAGGAAGTTCATACATTCGATATTAAGGAGTATGTAAAAACACAAAAGAAAAAGAAATTATTAGAAATGATGAACTCATCTGATGGTAGTTCGAAAGAGATGATGGGTGGTAATCCATTAGATTCTATGGCTAAGATGAATTCTGTTTCTGGAATGCCTCCTATGGATCCAAGACGATTAATGCAACAAGGGAATATGCCTTTTCCACCATCAGATGATGCTAAATTACCAGACTTTTTGACTCGACCTGATAATGGTAGTGTTGTTCATCCTGGTAATGATAGTTTTAATTCTTCATTTAATCCTCCTTTTAAACCTCGTAAGAAAGAACATGAGGATATGAGTTTTAATATTGATGACTTAGTAAAAAAGATTGATGCTAAGATTGCAGAGCTTGAAGAAGAAGAGAGACAAAATAAGAAGAGAGAAGAAGAGAGGAAAAAGTCAATTTCACAAAATGATATGGAAAAGACTGATAAGGTTTTAGATGATGATTCAATAAAAAAAGAAGTTTTGGATTCTTTTGATGATACAGTAGATGATAAAGATAAATTAAATACTTCACAGGAAAAAGCATCGATTAATTATGATTTAAATTTAGACGATGAAGAAGATGATGATGATGATTTCTTTGATGATTTTTTTGATAATTGATAAAAAGAGAGGGAAAGAAGAATATGAATTTTAATATGCTTAAGAATATGAATAATATTAATAATAATAAAGATAAAGATCAATCAACGTCTAAAAATAATAAAAATAATGATTTGCATAAAAATATGTTGAAATTTGTTTTAGTAGTTGTGGGTGCTATGGTTGTTCTTTTTGTAGTAATTTTTGTTTTTTCTCTTTTTACAAAAAAGAATTATGATTATGATGATTTAGAAGCTTTATTAGAAAAAGCGGCACAATCTTATTTTAAAGATCATCCACAGAGTTTACCTCAAACAGAGGATCAAATTATAGAAATAGATGCTGTTAATTTGGCTTCAGAAGAAAAGATGAAAGATTTATCAGAATATACAAAGGAAGGTATTTCATGTGCTGGTCAAGTACAAGTAGAAAAAGTAGGTTCTGAATATTTGTATACTCCATATTTAAATTGTGGAGAACATTATGTGACAACAGAGCTTTATAAAAAAATTGCAGTTGAAGATAATGTTGTAGATTCTGGATATGGACTTTACTATAGAGATGGTATTTATTATTATCGTGGTGAGTCTGTTAATAATTATGTAAAGTTAGATAAGGCTTTATGGCGTATTGTTAAAGTTACTGCTGATAATAATATTGTTTTAGTAAAAGATAGTATAGTTGAGGGAGGGTCTGTTGTTTGGGATGACCGTTATAATGATGAAAAAATGTATACTGCTGGTATTAATGTTTATTCAGCTAGTAGGATTAGAGATAAACTTCTTGAATATTATAAGGAAGAGAAAGATGAAAAAATATCTTTTTTGAGTAAGAATGATAAAACTAAAATAGTTCCTTATAATGTTTGTACTGGTAAAATGGCTATGAATGAGACTAAAATTGATAATGTAGTTGAATGTAGTGAAGTTTTGGAAAATCAAAGAGTAGGATTACTTACTTTATCTGATTATATTAGTGCTAGTATTGATCAAAAGTGTAAATCTCCTTCGGATGCAACTTGTCAAAATTATAATTATTTGGCTCTTCCAGAAGATGAATGGTGGCTTATTACATCAGTAGCTGGTACAACAAGTGAGACATATGTGGTTGAATCTGGTGGCGCGATTGAAAATGCTAATACTAGTGGATATGCTAGGCTTAGACCAGTTATTTATTTAAATAGTAAGGTATTATATAAAAATGGGAAAGGTACTAAAAGTAAACCTTATACTATAAAATAGGAAACTATAATTGCTATAGTTTTTTTATTATTGTGATTATTAGGGTATACTATCTAAGAATTATGAAAAATTTAGATATGAATCTAGGTATTCTAAATTTATTTTGAACTTTGTTTTATCATATTAATATGTAGAGGTGATAAAATGAATCAAATTAGTTTAGAGGAATTGTTAGAAAAAAAGAAGCAAGAAGATATTCAAATTATTGATATTCGTTCTCCGCTTCAACATAGTTTAGGGTGTATACCAACTTCTATTAATATTCCTTATAATAATTTATCCTTAAACCCAGATAAGTATTTGAATAAAAATAATAAATATTATATTTATTGTCAAACAGGATCAACAAGTGAAGATTTAGTTCACATATTAAATTATAAAGGATATAATACTGTAAATATTATTGGTGGTTATAATAATTACTTGTATAGAAAATAGATTTGTACTATAATTAGGCAAGAGGTGATATATTGCATATCGTAAGTGACTTTGTAAGAAGTTGTACTACTATTATTGCAACTGGTGGTCCAATTACTGGTTTTCTTTTAATCTTACTAGAGTCTTTTATTCCAGCTTTACCATTAGGTGTTTTTGTTGCTTTAAATATTAATGCTTTTGGTTTTTTCTTTGGTATTATAATTTCTTGGAGTGCAACCTGTTTAGGTTGCTTCCTATCTTATTTATTATTATATTATTTATCAAATAATTTTATAGATAAATTTTTAAATAGTAATTTGAGGAAAAAAGTAAGGCAGGGAACTTCTAAATTTAAGAAAATTCCATTACAGAATTTAGTTTTAATTATTACACTTCCATTTACACCAGCTTTTTTAGTTAATATTTTAGCAGGGGTTTCTAGGATTAAAACTGATAAATTTTTAATATCTATTATAATTGGTAAATTATTTATGGTTATTTTTTGGGGGTACATTGGTAAGAGTTTTATAGAAAGTATGACTGATATTAAAACGATTATTTTTATTGCATTAACATTGGTTGTTTCTTATATTATTTCTAAAGTTATTGGAAAAAAGATGAATATAGAATAGAGGGTAGAATTTATGGATTATATTATAATTGGGTTACTTATTGTTATTTTAATATTAGTTTTATTATCTTTGTTTAAAAATATTAATGAAAGTAATATTACTGAGAGACTTGGAAAGTTAGAAGTTAGTATGATGAAGGAGATGGGAGACTTTAAGAGTGATTTAAGTAGGAATTTAAATCAGGATTTTACGTCTTTAAATGAACAGTTGGAAAAAAGATTGCTTGCTATTAACGAGAGGGTAAATGCACGATTAGATGAGAATTTTGAAAAGACTAATAAGACCTTTGTGAATGTTATTGAACGATTATCTAAAATTGATGAGGCGCAACGTAAGATTGAAACTCTTTCTACTGATATTGTAGGTTTACAAAGCATTTTAACAGACAAAAAGACAAGGGGAGTTTTTGGAGAGGTTAATTTAAAACATATTTTGACTAGTGTTTTTGGGGAGAGAAACGATAATATTTTTAGGTTACAATATACTATGAGTACAGGAGTTATTGCAGATTGTGTAGTGTTTGCTCCTGAACCTTTAGGAACTATTGCGATTGATTCTAAATTTCCACTTGAACATTATCAATTAATGGTAGATAAGAATAATTCTCAAGAAGTGCGAAATAATTATGAAAAAATGTTTAAACAAGATATGAAAAAACATATTGATGCTATTGGTAGTAAGTATATTATTTCTGGGGAAACAGCTGATCAAGCAATTTTATTTTTACCAGCAGAAGCAATTTTTGCTGAGGTAAATGCATATCATTCTGATATTATTAATTATGCTTATAAAAAAAGAGTATGGATTACTTCACCAACTACTCTTATATCAACACTTACAGTTATTGAAATGATTATTAAAAATATGGAAAGAGATAAATATACTTCTATTATTCATGAGGAGTTAAATAAATTAGGTTTAGAATTTTCTCGTTATAGAGAAAGGTGGGATAAGTTAGCTAGAAGTATTCAAGTAGTTAATAAGGATGTGGAAAGCGTTTCTATTACGACGGATAAGATTACTAAAAAATTTGAAACTATTAATAAAGTTGAAGTTGATAAATTAAATTATCAGGTGAATGATAAAGTATAGTAGTTTTTTATAAAGGGAATGCGAGGTATTTCTTTTTTGTGATGTTTTTAAAGTATACAATTAGGTGATGTTTCATAAATTTAAGTATGATTGCTAGAGTATTGGTTATGTTTTTTGGTTATATTTTAATGGTTTTAGGTATTACTTATATTTTAATATACATGAATTTATTTACATTTGGTTATACTATAAAAGAGTATCTATTGTTTTTATTTACAAGATATGAATGTTATTTTTTACTTGTTGGTTTTATGATAGAAGTAATTTGTCTATTATATAGAAAGGATGCAAAAAAATGACTTATATTTATGATGTGTTGTTAAATTTTACAGATGATGATCGTTTAGTAGAGTTTTATGAATGGCAGGAAGATGATTGTATAGATCATATTAAAAGAATTCTTTTGATGAGAGTATCTTCTAAACAAATAGAAGAAATTGATAATTATAAGATTAGAGTGTCTAGAGATTTTTTAGAGAGGATAAAGAATAGAACAATTTCTTATAAAAAGCATAGTGATTTGAAATATGCGTTTTTAGTTTCTGATTTAAATAAGGTATTTGCTTTAGAGTTTAATAGTAAGGGAGAAGTTATTAGTAAGAGCAGTTTACTTTTGGATGAGGCAGAAGATATTATGGATGAGTGTTCTGATTTGGCAGAGGAAGTTATTTCTTATCAAAGATTAGAGAAATATGATAAAGATATATTTCTTACTAGGGAAGAAATAAAACGTAAGAGATATTTATTACAGGAAATAAAGGTTTTATATGAGGATAAAAATAGGGATAAGTTGAATTATTTATATGATGAATTATATCCTAAAGATACATTATCTTTTGATGATAAGTATTTGAGAATAAAAAAAGAACTAGAAAATGATTATTCTAGTAGTCATAATGCTTTGTATGATATTGTAAGACTTACTTATATGAAAAAATAGTTATTCGAAGTAATCTATTTTCATAGCTTTTTTTATTTCTTCCATTTTAGCAGTAGCTTTTTTTTGAGCTTCTTTTGTACCTTTTATTAAAATATCAGTAACTATTTCTGGATGTGAGTCATAATATTTTCTTTTTTCTTGGATTGGTTTAAGAAAATCATTCATAGCTTTTATAAGTTCTTTTTTACATTGAACACAGCCACGTTCTCCAGATTTACATTCTGAACATACTTTTTTAATATCTTCTTTGTTATTTACTAAATTGTGGTAGTAATAAACCATACAAACATTTGGATTAGCGATATCATCCTTTTTTATTTTTTGGGGGTCAGTAACTGCTCCCATTATTTTTTTAGTGATTGTTTCTTCAGCGTCAATTAAATAAATAGCATTACCTAAACTTTTACCCATTTTTTCATTACCATCTAATCCTTTTACTCTAGTAGTATTACTTAATACTTGCTGTGGCTCAATTAAAATTTCTCCATAAATTGAATTAAATTTACGAACTATTTCACGACATTGTTCTAGTAGTGGTAGTTGATCTTCACCGACAGGTATTAGACTACCACCAAATACGGTAATATCAGCAGCTTGACTAACAGGATAGCCTAAGAATCCATAAGTTATACTTTCACCATTAGTACCAAATAATTCTTTTTTTTGGTTAATTTCATTTTTTACAGTAGGATTTCTTTCTAGTCTAGCAACAGTTACTAAATTTGAAAAAAATACAGTAAGTTCGGCTATTTCTGGTATTTTTGATTGAATAAAAAAATTCACTTTATTAGGGTCAAGACCTATTGATAATAAATCTTTAGTTATTTCGAATACATTTTTATAGACTTTTTCAGGATTATTAAAATTATCAGTTAAGGCTTGTACATCAGCTATTTCTAAATAAAAATCATGCTCTTCTTGTAATTTGATATAATTTTGGCAAGCACCAAAGTAATGCCCTAAGTGTAGGTTTCCTGTAGGACGTAGACCAGTAAGTATTATTTTTTCCATAATAAAAGACTTCCTTTCAATAAAAAATATAATATAATAATTTATTTCTTCTTTGTATTTTATCATAAATATAGAAATAAAAAAATATCTTGAAAGATAAAATTATTGTTTTGAGTATATGTATAAATATAAATTATTATATTAGATTATGAAATTATATATTATTAATAGTTGAAGTTGTTAATTATTGTCTTATTTTAGTTGTTATGGAAGCCATAAAGGTAATTACTTTATGAAGATAAAATTCTTCATATTTTGTTACTATACTATATCAAATATACTATAATTTTGTCTCTTAATCAATAAATTTAGACATCCTTAATGTAGATTTTCTTACTAAAAAGGAATTTTTTTATAAAAGCTAATTTATTTAATAGTCAGAACTTAGTCTAATATTTATTAATTATAAATATAGCATATGAAGGGGGTTAATATTTTTATTAAGAAAATAATTATATTTATAAATTCAGTCAAGAATTTAGTCATATTTTTTTAGGACTTATATTTCCAAAGAAAAAATAATATTTATCATAAAGTAATTACCTTTATGATTATTTTTGTCTTATTTTATAAGCTATATCAATATTAATTATTAAAGGTTTAGATAAAATTAGACAAAATAATAGAAAGTATTTAGGTAGTATAAAGATTGAAAGGTTTGTTGGTATTATGAAGAATAAGAATTTATTATTAGTTATGATATTAATAGTAGTATTATTTAATTCAATAGTTTATAGTGCTTTAAATTCTGAAATGTTTATAAATGGAGATGCTCATATTAGAGTAGAAAAGGATATTCGTATTACTGATGTAAAAGTATTAGAACAAACAAATGGTTCATATGAAACATATAATAGTGATTATTCTAAAAATACTACAAGTATGCAAGTAACCCTTCCAAGTAGTGAATCTGCTATGATTTATGAGGTTACTATTACCAATAAAGGAG
>CAOJZZ010000003.1 GCA_948466315.1 uncultured Mycoplasmatota bacterium
AATAATTGGTCATATTACCTGTACTTAAATTATTAATAGTATTAACTAATCCATCTTTATCACTAGTTAATCCTGATACCAAAGTAGATTTAGTCTCAAAAGTAATTAAAGCTGCCCTATTCTGACTATTCTCTAATAAACTGTTAACTAACTCAATAGTATCATTCTTTACTCTATTTAATTTATCTCCATTCATTGAACCAGATACATCTAAGACTAAAATTACATCCGTTGCTTCATTATTAGTCTTCATAACTGTGTCTACATCAAAAGTTATCTCTGCTTCTCCCTTCTTCTTCCATACAGCACTCTTCTTAACTTGCCAAGAACCAGCCTCTTTTGTTTCATAATTAGTATGTTCTGACGTAATAGTAATACTTTTTATTGGAGTAAGTGAAGCAAAAGAAAAAGGAATAAACAAAATCAAAGCCACCATAAATATAAAACCAATAGACATTATTATTCTTTTATATTTACTCTGCTTCCTTAAATACTTAACAACTCTATCCTTCATCTTACTACTACTCCCTCCATATAAAAAACTAAACTTATTACAATCAATAATCAACAAGTACTATTTATAAATTACAATTATATAAACTTAAAAATACTTTATGATGAATTAATAATTAATCATTCCATTATTTACCATTAATCAAAATAATCATAATATAATATTGGTCAACTTAGCAATAAAAAATTTATATTTATAATAGCTATTTATTTAAAACTAACTATTTTCACTATCAATCAAATATTCATCTAATAAATCATTCAATCTCTCATAACTCTCAGGATAATATTCAATAACTTTTTTTACTTTTTCAAGCAATTCTTGACCCATAGTCTCTTTCTGATAACCCCTAGTAGCCAAAGAAACATAAGAACGATAACTATCTTTATTTTCAAAAGAAAACAAAATCTCCTTATCATTATCAATGATTACATAACCAATATCCAATTTATTCAAACGCGATAAAACCATAACATAAGAAGACTCACTAAAAAAAACAGAATCATTAATACACTTATAATCAAATAAATACCACATTACTTTAGCATCTTCATAAAAAGTTCTATAAAAAATATCATCTTTAATAAATACTATAGTATCTGAATATTTTTTCTTATAAAACGCATACTTATCAATTATTTCCATTCTAAATCAACACCTTTTGATACTCTAATAAAATTATATATATTTAACATATCATAATTACACAAATAATCAAACACTTTTATTTAACAACAAAGTAAATTTAAAAATAATTTATCAATAATCAAAATTAATAAAACAAAAATACTACCCAAAAATAAAAAGATTGCTAATGCCTCCAAAATAATTAACAATCTTTCTTATTATAATTTTTAATTATACAAATAAATAACTAGGTTTTTCATAATCATTAGAACAAGTCTTTTCTTCTACGTATTTAGAAACTAAAACTATTCTTTGTTCAGATAAACTTTTTTGTACATCAATAATTCTTTGATTTTTAGAGCCTTTAAAGTAAAGATCATAACTCTTCTCTTGTAAAACAAATTTTCCATCAACTAAAACATCTATTTCCTTAAGAAGATTATAATGTTTAGGATTACGAAGCATCGCTTCATACGTATATCCTGTATAACACCATACATTAAGTCCCATCTCATGAGCTGCCTTACAAATAGGTAAACAAGCCTCACTCTGACATACCGGATCTCCACCTGATAATGTAATTCCATCCTGATTTTTTAATGCTTTTAATTCTTCTATAACATCATCAACAGAAACTAATTCTCCACCATCAAAATCATGTGTACCTGGATTATGACAACCTAAACAATTATGAGGACATCCTTGTGTCCAAATAACAGTACGGATACCCTCTCCATCAACAATAGAATCAGATTGTAAATCTGCAGCTAAACGGATTTTCATACTAAGCAGCTTCTTCTTCTGATTTTAAAAGTTCTTTAACACCACTATGTTTAACACGATCTCTCTCCTCTGCTCTTTTACCATTGTTAAAACGAGATACATCACCAGCTAAATAACCAGTAACTCTTCTTATTCTTTCAAAACCTCTTCCTTCTCCTACAATTTTTTCCATAATATTATTCCTCCTTATTTCTTTATCTTTTATCTATAATTATCTGCCACAGCACTCTGGAGCAGTAATTTGTTCAATAGGAACCCCCTCAAACTCATGTCGTCCACAACCAGGACAAACATCATTAATAACTCCTACATAACCACAAACTGGATCTCGATCAACAGGATGATTAACAGCACCATATCCCATTCCAGATTCCTTCATAATACGAACTATTTTCTCAAATGCATCTACATTAGAAGCAACATCACCATCTACTTCAATATAAGAAATATGTCCACCATTAGTAATGGTATGATATGGAGCTTCTAATTCTACCTTCTTAGTAATACTAATATGATAATGAACTGGAACATGGAAAGAATTTGTATAATATTCTCTATCTGTTACTCCTTTAATTTTTCCATAAATTGCTCGATCCATACTTGTAAATCTACCTGCCAAACCTTCAGCTGGAGTAGCTAAACAAGGGAAATTCAATCTATATTTCTGAGTATACTCATCACATTTCTTTCTCATAAAACCAATGATTTCTAATCCTAGCTTTTGACACTCTTCACTTTCTCCATGATGTTTACCTGTTAGAGCTTTCAAACATTCTGCAAGACCAATAAACCCAATAGACAAAGTACCATGTTTCCATACCTTTCTTAAACGATCAGTTGGTTTTAACTTTTCGCCATTTGTCCAAACCCCTTGACCTAACAAGAATGGAAAGTTATAGCACCTCTTATTACATTGAACTTCAAATCTTTCTAATAACTGATCCCTAACTTTATCCATAATTTCCTCAAGTTCAGCATAAAAAGCTTTCATATCTGCTTTATCTCTTTCCTTAAGAGCAATACCATGTTTAATTCCCAATCTAGGCAAATTAATAGTTGTCCAAGAAAGATTACCACGACCAGTAACAGCCTCATGATCTGGTGAAGTAATATCTGCCATAACTCTAGTACGACATCCCATGTAAGCCACTTCTCTATCTGGATTACGTTCCTCATAATAAGGAAGATTAATAGGAGCATCTAAAAATGAGAAATTAGGGAAAAGTCTCTTAGCAGATACCTGACAAGCTAATCTAAATAAATCATAATTAGGATCTTCTTTATTATAATTAACCCCTTCTTTTATTTTAAAAATAGACACTGGAAATATTGGTGTTTCACCTTTTCCTAATCCCCTGTCAACTGAATATAAGAAATTTTTAATAACCATTCGCCCTTCTGGAGAAGTATCAGTTCCAAAATTAACAGAAGAAAAAGGAACTTGAGCTCCTGCTCTAGAATGCATAGTATTCAAATTATGAATAAAAGCTTCCATAGCCTGTTGTGTAGCTCGATCAGTTTTTTGCATTGCCTTATCATATCCTAAAGAAAATATCTCTCTTATTCTAGAAGAACCTTTTTGATAATCTGTCAAATTAGAAAGTTCAAAAGCTATACTATCTAACTTATCAATTTCTCTAATTATCCTATCTATATTAATAATTTGCAAAAAGCCTTCTAAATCTAAGAAATCATAAAGTGTCTGTTTAAACTGTCTTTTAAAAGTTTTCAATACTCCTGGAGCCAAATAATAATCAAGTGCTGGTATAGCCTGACCACCATGTTGATCATTTTGATTAGCTTGAATAACAATAGCCGCAAGTGAAGCATAAGTACTAATATCTTGAGGTGTTCTTACAAAACCATGCCCTGTATCAAACCCATTCTTAAACAATTTAGATAAATCAATCTGACAACAAGTAGTAGTTCCCATTGCCAAGAAATCCATATCATGAATATGAATAATTCCATCATCATGCATACTAGCATACTCATGCTTCATTAAATAAGACTTAGCAAACTCTTTTGAAACAGTAGCACCATATTGTAACATTGTTCCCATTGAACTATTACCATCAATATTAGCATTTTCTCTTTTTGCATCCTCTTCATTTGCTGACTTTAAACCCAAATTTTCAAGAGACTTTAAAAACTTATGAGTCTTTTTATCATCAAAGAAAGACTTTCTCGATTGATTCCTTCTTTCTCTATATTCTGAAAATGATGCATATACATCACTATAACCCTTTTTAGAAAGTTCATCTTCAATAAAATCTTGAATATCATCTATTTTAAACTTATCAACATCTACAGATTCCTTCTCAATTCTCTTTAATACTGCTTGATAAACTTTTTGTACATCTTTTGTAGTATATTTACGCATCTTTTCATCTTCATCAATATCTACCTCAACACTATCAAACCCCTTCTTTATAGCTAAAGCCACTTTAGTTTCATCAAAAGCAACCTTTTTTCCATTTCTTTTAACAACTATCAAATTATCTAATTTATCACTTACTTCTACCATCCGTTTACCTCCACTTTCTAAATCCATTTTAAGATGAAATATTTCAAAAATCAATACTACTAAAGTGGTTTTTTTTGGCAATAATTTCAACTCCATTGATACACAAAGAAATACTAAAAAAATTTTTTTGTTCGATTTACGACAATTTACATTTTTTAACAAAATAGCAAAATGATTTTTTTAATTTTTTATTTTTTAACACAACAAAATATATAAAAAACATTATATATCAACAAACTAATAAAATTTAAATATCAAAAAATCGTTTTTTTATAAAAAACCATTTCTATCATTTTTTTATTTTTTATCAATAATATATTACTTACATTAATCAAATAATATAACATTTTTAATAAACTATTTTAAACCTATAATACGACATCAAAAAACATTACTAATTACAATAAACAGAATAAACCATAACAAAATAAAACATAAGCATTACAACCTAAAAAGTTCCCAAGGTATGATCATAATCAAAAATATAAAATATTTCTTGTTTTTTAGCTAAACTTTTTTTAACATCAATAATACAATGACTACTACCACCTACATAATTTGACACAAAAGAAGAATTAAAACTAAAATCACCACCAATTAACACATCTAAAGAATCTAAAATAACACTAAATTTATTATTAATACTATAATACTTAATAAGTTCTTCCCAATTATATTTTGTATAACACCAAATAGTTTTACTAGGAAATTTTTCTTTTACTTCTAAAAACAACTCAGCTACATAATTACTATTTTCTAAAGAAAAAGGCTCTCCTCCTACTAAAGTTAATCCACTACATAAATCATTTTTTAGCAATGAAAACAACTCTTTTCTAACAGAATCATCAAATAAAAAATCATTAACATAACTTTTCAAATCACTTAACCAAAGAACCACTCTAAGTCCATCACCATTAATCATATACTTCATATTTATACTACAATACTTCATAATTTCACCACCACTTAAAATTATAATATCTAAAAATCAAACCTATTTTTAAATACATTAAAAATATTCTATATGAAATGCCAAAAAATCAGTGTTGCATTTGCAACACAAATTAAAAGTTGCTATAATTTAATAATAAAGGAGTTAAAAAATGACAAACATCATAAAAAAAGAAGAGCTTATTCTCTTCAAAAAAAATCTATCAAAATGTAAAAATATCAAACAAGATACCTTTTATAATAAAGAATTAATTCTAAACTACACTAACAGTACAAAACAAATAGGCTTTATAATATATGGTAAAGCAAATATCATAAAAACTGATATAAATGGTAATACAACAATCATTCGCGAACTAAAAGAAAATGATGTTTTTTCTAATTTATTTTTCCAAGGATCAGAAGATGAAGTTTTTATAATCAGTAATATAATAACAAAGGTAAGTTTCATTGATTATAATTCAATACTAAAAAACTGCAAAAAAGAGTGTTCTTTTCACAACAATTTAGTACTTACATTATTTAATCTATTAATAGAAGATAACCATCAACAAAATGAAAAAATAACTCTTCTTTCAAAAAGAACTGTTCGCGAAAAAATAACTATTTTCTTAAACAAACGAAAAAATAAGGAAAATATCTTCAAAGTAACCACATCTTACAAAGCAATAGCCGAATACATTGCTGTAGATAGAAGTAATTTTATGCGTGAACTAAAAAAGATGGAACAAGATGGCTTAATAGAAAAAAACAAAGAAACAATAAAAATTTTAAAATAATCTCTTATTTCCTTTTATAAAAAACAACATCTAAAGATCGATAAACCTCTTCGTAAGATGAACTATATTTCAAATAAGTATAAATAGAATAATTTTTAGAAACTAAAAAGTAATCGAAATCATATTTATTAATCAATTTAATATAATCTTTATCTAATCTTGAAATATTATAAGCATCCTCCAAATTATACTTAGAATAAAAATCAGCCCGCCCATCTACAAAAACATCTATTCCATTATAAATTAATTCTCCACCATAATTATACAGATTATATAATCTTTTAGGATTTTCACGTTTTATAACAGAAATCATTTTTTTACTAATCATTTCTTTTTCTAAATTTTTAACTATATTCTCTCTATTAAGTAAAAATACAGAGAAAAAAATCACTCCTAATAAACACACTAACATACAACTACCTTTATCTGTTTTATAAGGTGAAATATAATTAAAAACAACATAGTTCATAGCAATATACATATAAGACCAAAAACGAATACTTTTAAGACCCAAAAAGCAAACTACTAAAAATAACATAAAATCCACTAATTGAATTCGTCTCTTACTAAATAAAAAAATACCAATTATAATAAGTAACAACAAAAAATATGGATAATGACTAAACTCACTAAGTACTGTTGGTTGCCATTCAGAAATATTAGAAATCATTAAATCATCTAACATATTTGTATAAGGATATATAAGCATTTTTACACCATGAGGATTTAAACAAATACAAAAAATACAGGCAAGAGCTATCAGACCATATTTAAGAAATTGACACTTTTTTATCCTTCTAGCCTCAATTTTACTAAAACTAAATTGAAATAATCCTACTACCATAAACAACAAACAAAATAAATAACTTAAATTACTAGATCCTCCATGAAAATTAGTCCACAATAAAGCTATTAATGGTAAAAAATATATTTTCTTGGATTCTTCATGTAAATATAAATCATATCCAAAATAAATTGTACAAGCAAGAAAAATAAAACTAATCATATGAGGTCTAGCCTGAATAAACACAAAAAATATTAAGCCTAAAGCAATCCAAAATAAAGAAAAAGGTATATTCTTTAAATAATTCTTTTTATTACTAAAAAACAATAAACAAAACAAACTAAAAATAGTCAAAAAAGCATAAACTATTACATGATAATTACCAAAAATAACCTTAAATTTATAAATCAAAACTTCAAATAACCATTCATGAGACATCCAAGCTTTATTAGAAAGATACCAAGAAAAAATATCCTCTTTTAAAATAGTTCGATTAGAAACCATATATTTCCCCGCTGTTATGTGCCAAAAATAATCACTTTCTTTAATGAAAAAAGACATCATAAAAAAAGAAAAACCTATCAATAATAATAAAAACGATAAAGAAAGCCTATGATTTTTTATAAATTTCTTAATTTTCATAAGATAATCCTTTCTGATACAACTTTTCTTTTATCTTTCGTTCTAACTCTGCCCCTTCATACCTTCTTTCCAATCTTTTCCGTAATTTCTCATACTCTAAAGAAGCAATCAAAGAACAGTCTGGAATATCTACATCCAAAAAAACTTCTTCTACCAACAAAGAATCATACCCCAATTTAACTAAATCATTTGTAATTTTTTTCTTTAACACAGCTCCCCCTAACTTCCGATTACATTTAAGAGATTTTTGAATAACTTTATCTATCCTTTCTCTCTGTAACTCTTGATCATATGACTGTATTTCTTCTTTTATAATAGCCCTATCAACATGATGCCTCTCAAGTTCTCTCTCTATTTTTTTAGGTCCTTTCATAGTAGTTACAATCTGATTATTAATATAGCTTCTAGCAAACAAAGAATCATTTAGATACCCTTGACTAACTAACTTCAAAATTACTTTATCAATAAGTTCTTCTTCAAACATCTTTTTTAATAACAATTCCTTAATATCATAAGAACTTTTAAATCTACTTTTCAAACTACTCAAAGAAGCATAATAAACATCCCACTCTTTATTATCAGAGGCAATCAAAGACATATCACATTCATTGATATAACCTCTTAACAATAACTCATATTTTAAAATAACTTCCTCATATAAAAATAATTCCTGACCATTTGCAAGTTCTAATTTATACTGCCCTTTCCTACCCTTTTTATACTTCATAATCTTCATACGATCACCTACTTATACATTAAGTATAACAAAAAAAAATATAAAAAAAAAGAAACTATTAAGCCTCATTTTTCTCAACTTTAATTAACCCCTCTGAAACTTCTTCAAGAGCCCTTCCTATATTTTTTTGGCTCTTATACGAGGCATCAGGCATTTGTAAATATCCATCTTTAGCAATCTCTTTACTTCTTCTAGCTGAAATATGAACCAACTCATATTTAGAATCAACTATATTAAGCAATTTATCAATAGAAGGATAAATCATTCATATCACACTCCCCACTATTAGAATAAAACACGATTCTATATTAATCAATGTATTATACAAAATTATACACATTTATTTACAAAATAAAAATACTTACTCATAAAAGTAAATATTTTTACTGACTATTAGTCAAGAAAATTATCTAAATTGGCAACAAGAACCACATTGAACATTACTTACAGTATTTTCCTCAGAACAAGAATATTCAGGTCTATATGTATGTTTATAAATATGATGATTAATTATTCTTGTATGAATAGGACAAACATGTGTGTGCCCTTTTTTGATAGACTTTTTATTTACTAAAAGAAATCTTTATATTTATAGTTTTATCTTCAAATATTTCAATTCTATCAATTAAATTGATTATTAACTCTCTACTAGGTTCTTTCATGGATAAAAATTTATTAATATACTCGTTAATCATTTTATTTTTAGATTCTTCATTAATGTTATCATTAATACTATTATTTAACTCACTATATCTTTTTTGTTTTATATTTAGTTCATTTTCTAATTTTACTCTTACTCTTTCAAATTGTTCTTCAGTTATTTTCTTATTTAACTTATCAATATAAATAATATCTAAATTATCATTTATTTGCTTAATGTCGTTAGTTAGTCTTTCTAACTCTTTTTTATTATTTAATTTATTATCTTCAGTTAAATTATTTAATACATTATTTTTAATTTTATCTTTATTAATATAATTTAAGCAGATATTAGTTAATGAATTGATTATAACTTTCTCTAATTCATCATAGTTATTAGAATGAGTTGTACAAAGTTTTTGTTTCATATAAGTCCTATAATAATTGCAAATTGTATAACATCTATTATCTTTTTTTCTTCTGGATTGTATGGATATTCGATGTCCACAATTACCACAATATAATAACCCATCTAATAAATGAATCTCTTTTTTTTCATTTCGCCCCTTATTTTTAGGCATTCTTTTTTGAACTTCATAAAATATTCCTTTATCTATAATTGCTTCATGAGTATTTTCTACAACTATATAATCATTGGGATTATTTTTAATCACTTTTTTCACTTTATAATTAACTTTACTTCTTCTATTTTGTACCATATCACCAATATACATTCTATTAGTTAAAATATCTCTTATGGTTTTTGAATGCCACTCTCCATATTTTAAATTGTAGTTATTTTTCCATTCAAAGTTATAGTATTGTGCTGGGGTTTTTATTCCTTCATTTGTAAGTTGTTTGGCTATTTTAAAGAATGATAAACCTTCTAAACACATATCAAATATTCTTTTAACAACAATTGCTTGTTCTGGATTTATTACTAAATGATTTTTATTATCTTTATCTTGATCATATCCAAACGGAGTTCTTCCTCCAACCCATTTTCCTTCTTTCATTTTTGCTTTTAAACTAGATTTTATTTTTTTAGATATATCTTTAGCATACATATCATTCATAATAGCTTTAAATGGTGCAATGTCATTATTAGAATTATCTAAAAATGTATCTATATTATCAGTAACAGCTATATATCTAACATTATGTTCTGGAAAATACTTTTCGATTAAATTACCAGTACCAATATAATCTCTTCCAAGTCTTGACATATCCTTAGTAATAACCATATTTATTTTACCTAATTCAATATCAGTTAATAATCTATTAAAATCAGGTCTTTCAAAATTTGTTCCACTATATCCATCATCAATATAAATATCATATACTCTTAAATTATTTTCTTTAACATATTGAAGTAATAAGCTCTTTTGATTTGTAATACTCTCACTTTCTAAAGTTTTATCATCATCTTCCCTAGATAATCTTATATAAAGTCCAACATTATATATCTTATTTAAACTCTCTAACAATTCTTACCTCCTTCTAGAGATAAATAAGCACATGATGATGGTACCTCAAATTTTTTATTCTTACAAATTATTTGGATATATTTTTTAAGTTCCTTACTTAAAACTTTTATAAAAATATCATTTATATCATTATTTTCATTATAGATATAATTAATTCTGTAATTATCCATAAATTTTGTACACCTCATTTAAACTTATGGATAAATCACTAGTTTTAGTAATACTAAATCGTATAATATTTAAATTACACACATATTTAGTATTACTTATAAGCATTCGCTCTCTTTCTAATTATCATAAACATCATCTCCTTTTTGCATGATGCATGATACCTCCACTAAGAAATTGAGTCAAGTCATAAAGTATAGAAAGTTTTATCTATCATCCTAAAAATATTCATAATTTAATAAATTATAAAACAGCAGGATAAGAAAATTGTGTATCAATACATAGTTTTCCTTTTAAAATAAAGAAAACTATATACACAATTCTTATTTCGTACTTACAAAATTCATCCTACTATGTAGGATGGTATTAAGGAAATACCCTTATTTTATAATAATTTATGCCATAAAAAAACATCCTAAAATTCTTAAATTAATAAAATTTATAGGATGATTAAATTTTTTACTTAATATTTTTAACACTATCAAATGATGATATATAATCACTTACCCAATTATCAACAACAGACTCATCAATATGCAAATTACCTTGTCCAGTACCTAAGTTATGATTTATTTTTCTAGTTCCATGAAAATCACTACCTCCACTCATATACAGTTTTCTATCGTTACAAACACTTACTAAATAATCAGATTGTTCTTTTGTAAAAGTTGTATAAAAACACTCCAATCCATCTAATTCATAATTATTTATTATATTTAATAACTCATTTGCTATATTAGGAGAATAAGCAAAAGTATGTGCTAAAAAGGCAAGTCCTCCTGAATTATGTATCATTTGTATTGCTGTTTCTAAGCTAGGAAACAATGATGATTCATCAACATATAATGGACTTTTAGGATTATATACTTCATTCCTAGTAAATCCACTAGCTGTATTTATCGATTCTTGATTTAAGAAAAATTTATAATTTTCAGGATGTTTTTTTATTTCAATAGCAAATGCTGGTCTACAAGATTCAACTTTTGGATCAAATTTAATATTATTTTCATCAAATATTACTCCTATGGCATTATACCTATTTTTTATTAGATCATATTCTTTTATTTGTTTTTGTTCAAATGAAAGTACATTAGCATCTAAAAATTTCTGCATAGTTTCTAAATCAAAACCATAACCTAATACCTCTATTGTTTCTCCCTTGTAAGTTGTAGTTATTTCAATTCCTGATATTATTTCTCCTTTAAACCTATATCTTATATTAGAATTTTGTAATTCAAAATGAGCTTGTATTGTATTATGATCAGTTATTGAAAGCAAACTCAAATTTAATTTTTGTGCTTCACTTAAAAGTTCATCTACACTAGAACTTCCATCAGAATATGTAGTATGTGAATGAATATCTACCATGTATAAAACCTCCTTAAAATTAATATCTTATTGTATTTCAAAATTTAATAATTCCTCACAAATCTTTTCATATAAGTCTTGTTCATGTTTAATAGTATCAATTAAAAACATTTTATCATTTTCATATTCTTTTAAACCTCTCATATAATAAGGTTTATCATCATCTAATACAATAAATGGCATAATATTATTTCTTAAGCATTCTTTAAACATAATAATTCTTCCAACCCTGCCATTTCCATCTCCAAAGGGATGAATTTTCTCAAATTTATAATGAAAATCAATAATATCTTCTAAAGTAATATTAGTTTTTGCATTATATTCAAAAACTAATTTATCAATTTCTTTTTCTACATCTTCTGGTGCAGTTGTATTAATAACATTAACAAGACCTATCATATTAGGAACTATTTTAAATCCTCCAACATTATATCTAGGATTTTCTTCATCACTAGTATTTCTTTTTAATATCTTATTCATTTTGATAATCATTTCTTTAGATAACTTATTATCAACATTATCTAACATATAATCAAATAATTTAAAATGATTCTTAGATTCAGTTAAATCATCTAATTTTATCAAATCATCACTCTTAGGAATAAAAGATGAAGTATCAAATATGGCTTCAGTCTGATCACTGGTTAACCTGCTACCTTCTATCTTATTTGAATTATAGGAAAAATTAACTTGTGAATAATGATATATATTTCCTTTAAACTTTGATTCTTTTTGGCTAATTAATTCTCCTTTTATTTTAGTTATATTCATTAATCTTACATCCTTTCATTATTTACTAATCATTATTTATATTTTTCATATACTCATATACCATATTTTTATAATCCAAAATAAATTTATTTTTTATTCTTTCTTCAACACAATCTAAATCTAAATAGGGAGCTATATCTTCAATCTCTGTCAAAAGAAGTGTTCCATCCTTAAGTTTAATAAAGTCAATTCTTTGAATACCATAATAATTTTCATTTAATTTAGAAAATTCATCTGCTAATTTCATTTCATTTTCATTTGGTTCATATTTTATTGCATCGGGATAAATTGGAACTTTACTTGGAATAAACTCTAGTGCATATTCGAATTTATCTTTTATATAATAAAATTGTACCTCAGATTGAAATTCCATATATGGTTGAATTACATATGAATCAGTAAAGTTTTTTTCTAATTGTTGTTTGTCTACTACCATTTGTCCTATTCCATCATAACTATCTTTAAGCTTTAATAAAATTTTATTACATTTATCTAGTATTTGTAAATCTTCAATATTATCGACAGTTGGAATGACGGGATAGCCATTTTTATATAAACGAACAAGATATTCTTTGCTCTTTCCATCATATTTACCATCAAAATTAATACGTGGGAGATTTTTATTAATGATTCTTAGTCGAAAATTAGATTTCTCTTTAATGGTTTCTATATTCGCATCAGTATCCCAAGTATTCCTTAACAAAAAAACATCAAATAAAGATTCAAGTTTTTCATCATAATTCTTATCAACTATCGCTACCTTATGACCATCTTTTTGAAAAGCTCTAGCAAGCCATATATCTTCTAATTTTTCATCTGCATCTATATTACTAATCATTAAAATATTCATAAGTATCACCTTCTATTTCATTATATCACACAAAAAGACATTTAAATGCCTTTAAATTTGTACTTATTCTCTCTTTAAAACTTAGTCTGTCATAAATTATCACACTTGTCCTTGCCCTTTTTTGATAGACTAAATTTCTATTATTCCATTTACTATATCAATAATTTCTTCTAATTCATCTTCACATAGTTTTTCAACAAACGATAATTTTCTTACTTTAAAATCTACACTTCTAACATATTCACATAAAAATGAACCTTTTATTTTTTTAGTATTTAAAAATTAAGAATTTTTTTGTATTTGTAGTTATAGGACATATTACAACTAGTCCTGTGTATTTGTTATAATTATCTTTACTAATAACTACTGCTGGTCTTAGTCCTGTTTGTTCATAACCAATTGTTGGTGCAAAATTCATATAACAAATATCTTATTGTTTTGGTAGATACATTAATAAAACTTTTCCTTTCCTAAGTCTTCTCCCCAATCAAAAGCCTCAATACTACCTTTTTCTTCATCAGGTAATTTATTAAATTCTTCAAATCTTTCTTCTAATGTTTTATGTTTTATAGTTTGTTTTGATATTATAATTTTATCATTCTCTTGTATTAAATCTACTTTATCATTTGTCTTTAAATTAAGCGATTTTAAAATGCTACTTGGATTCTAATTCCATCAGAATTTCCCCATTTTTGAAGTCTTGCTTCCACAATATCATATCAATTCATTCATAGTATATACAAAGTTTATACATTCGCCCTATTATTATATCCAACTTAACCAAAACTTACTTTAATATTAACAGTTTTATCTTCAAATATTTCTATTCTATCAATTAAGTTAATTATTAATTCTCTACTAGGTTCTTTCATAGACAAGAATTTATCAATATACTCTATTATAATTTTATTTTTTGATTGCTCACTTATAGTATCATTAATGTTATTATTTAACTCATTATATCTTTTTTGTTTTATGCTTAGTTCCCGCTCTAATTTTAATTTCACTCTCTCAAATTGGTCTTCGGTTATCCTTTTATTTAATTTATCAATGTAAATAGCATCTAAATTATCACTTATTTGTTTAATATCAGTAATTAATATTTCTAACTCTTTTTTATCATTAACCTTATTAACTTCATCTAAATTATTTAATACATTATTTTCGATTTTATCTTTATCAATATATTTAAGGCACATCTCAACTAAAGAATTAATTATAGATTTCTCTAACTTATCATAATTATTAGAATGAGTACTACACTTTTTTTCTTTCATATAAGTTCTATAATAATTACAAATTGTATAGCACCTATTATCTTTTTTCCTTCTCGCAAGAACAGATATTCTATGTCCACAGTCACCACAATATAACAGTCCATCTAATAAATGATTCTCTTTTTTAGTACTTCTTCCTACATTTTTAGGTATTCGCTTCTGTACTTGATAAAATGTATCTTTATCAATAATAGCCTCATGTGTATTTGAAACTATTATATAATCACTTTCTTTATTTTTAACAACTTTTTTTACCTTATAATTTACTTTACTCCTCTTATTTTGAACCATATCTCCTATATATATTCTATTAGTTAAAATATCTCTTATCGTTTTAGCATTCCATTCTCCATATTTTAAATTATATTTTTTCTTCCATAAAAAACTATAATATTGAGCTGGTGTTTTAACACCTTCATTAGTTAGAATTCTTGCTATTTTAAAAAATGACAAACCCTTCAAACACATATCAAATATTCTTTTAACAACAATAGCTTGATTCTTATTTATAACTAAATAATTCTTATCATTCTTATCTTGTCTATATCCAAACGGTGCTCTACCCCCTACCCATTTTCCACACTTTTGTTTTGCTCTCAAACTAGATTTAATCTTTTTTGATATATCCTTAGCATACATATCATTCATTATTGCCTTAAAAGGTGCTATATCGTTATTAGAACTATCCAAAAACGTATCAATATTATCAGTAACCGCTATATATCTAACATTATTCTCTGGAAAATACCTTTCAATTAAATTACCTGTGCCAATATAATCTCTACCAAGCCTAGACATATCTTTAGTAATAACCATATTAACTCTACCTAATTCTATATCTTTTAATAGTTTATTAAAACCAGGTCTATCAAAATTAGTTCCTGAATAGCCATCATCTATATAAATATCATAAACATCTAAATTATTCTCTTTTACATACTGTAGTAATAAACTCTTCTGATTAATAATACTCTCACTCATAGACCCTTTATCATCATCCTCACGAGATAATCTTATATAAACACCAACACTATATTTTTTATTTAAAAACACGTTTATCTCCTTCTAAAGATAACAAAAATCTATTCTTTTCCTTACTAATCATATCAATATATACACTAATTTCTTTTTTTAAAACCTTAATAAAAATATCATTTATATCCTCCTTACCATTAAATATATAAGTAATTTTATAATTATCCATAAATTCAAACTCCTTATTTAACTTTATGGATAAAATCCCAGTTTTATAATTTAAATTACTAAAAAATAATAAATATTTATATTAATCATTCTCATATAATTCACATACTCATTAAAAATAATACTACTTCCTAGTATGTCCTATTTTACCCTCTAAAAGATAATTATCCAAACTAAAGTTATCATCTACTCTTCCAAATGAATTTAAATAATTCTTAAAAGAATCATTATTAACTTCTACTACACCACTAGTAAGTAAATTAGATAAAAGATTCCTATCTATTTTATCCCCAGGCCATTCCACTAATTTTACAAGATTACTATTATCTTTCCTCACAAACTGGGAAAAACTCGGATTAATTAATAATCTCTTCATATTAGAATTAGTCATATACTCAGCTATCAAAATAGTATGATCAACATACACTAAATCATTCAAATCTATTTTATAAGTATGAACCCCAGAAATATCTTGAACTATTCTATATTCTATTTGATTAGCCAAATATTTACAAAAGCCATCAAATTCCAAAACCTTATCAGCTAACTTTTCCCTCTCATCAAAAACTATTGCTTTTATATCTGCTTCTTTGTCCTTGCCTTCAATATTTAATATAGAATTATAAAAATCATATAAACTATTCATATAATCACCATAATTATTATATCTTAAAAATACATTTTTTATCTATATATAAAATTTATTCTTATTTATCTTAATTTAGTTTACAAATAATTATCGTTTAACTAATTATTATAATTACTAAAAACCACTTGAATTAATAAAAAAATAAAGTTATAATTATCAACACAAAGGAGAATATTATGGGAAATATTAAACAAAAAACTAGAGGAGACTTAATTATCATTTCAGGTACCACTTGTGCAGGTAAAGGTACCATCATTAGAAAACTTTTAAAAAAACATAATAATATTAAATTATCAATCTCTTATACTTCAAGGGCTATGCGTGAAGGAGATATTGATGGAGTAGATTATTATTTTATTTCCAGAGAAGAGTTTGAAGAAAAAATCAAAAATAAAGATTTTTTAGAATATGCTACTGTACATGGTGAATATTATGGTACACCAAAAAAAGAAATTGAAAACATATTAGAAACTGGTACTGATGTCATACTAGAAATCGAAGTACAAGGGGCTAAACAAATCAAGGAAATGTTTCCTGAAACAATTTTAATCTTTATATTGGCACCTTCATTTGAAGAAGTAAAAAGAAGAATAAAAGCTCGTGGTGTAGAAAACAACGAACAAATAATCAAAAGATTTAAATCAGCCTATCAAGAAATAAATGAAATACCAAAGTATAACTATGTAGTCGTTAATGATGAAATTGATAATGCTTTATTAAAAATCGAATCTATTCTAATAGCTCAAAAATGCCGAGTAGACAGAATTGAGGAGATTGCTGTTGAAAATGAAGAAGAACTATTACATGAGTTTATTATGGATAAAGAATTTGATAATACTCCGATAAATTATAATAAGGATACCAATTAGTACCCTTATTTTTATTAGTCAAGTATGTCCTAAATCTATATAAATGATAGCCTATCATAATTTTAAGACTCATCATTTTTTTAATATTATTCATTAATTTCAAAACTTAATAGTTTTTTACAAGTTAATTCAAACCAATCATGTTCATTCTTTATAATTTAAAAAATCTAATACTTCTTATCAAAATGACTTTAGTTTGATTTTCTCTTTCTATATTTAGTCTATCATAAATTATCACACTTGTGGAACTTCATGTACGAAAGTTCTGTGAATACATTTTTCTTGAACACCTTCATTTATTGAGTTAGAAAAATTCCCACCTTGCATCATCTGTTCCCCACTATAATTCATCATATTAATATCAACATTCATATCATTTTCTACAACATTATTGTTACCCATAACAGAAGAATCAAAATCAAAATTTTGAGCCATATTTTGATCAAACATAATCTAATTACCTCCTCTATTCTATAGTATGTAAAAACTAATTTTTAGCTACTATGAAGGCCCAAATAAACCAATTAGAAAGGTAATTTCATATTACCATTAGATACCTGCTTCATCATCTTTTTCATCTGATCAAATTGTTGCAGTAACTTATTAACCTCTTGTACAGAAGTACCACTACCAAGAGCAATTCTTGTCTTTCTACTTGCTTTAATAATATCAGGATTTCTTCTCTCTTTAGGTGTCATAGATAAAACAATAGCCTCAATATGTGCCATCTGCTTTGGATCTATTTTTACATTAGTAAGTCCCATCTTTTTAGCTCCAGGAATCATTTTAATCAAATTCTCAAGTGGTCCTAACTTTTTCATTTGCTTTAAAGTAGATAAAAAATCTTCTAAATCAAACTTACCCTGTTGCATTTTCTTAGCCGACTTCATAGCCTCTTTTTCATCAATTACCTCAGTTGCCTTTTCAACAAGTGATACAATATCACCCATTCCCAAAATTCTTCCAGCCATTCTTTCAGGATCAAACAAATCAAGTCCATCCATTTTTTCAGAAGTTCCCATAAACTTAATTGGAACATTAGTTAAATGTCTAACAGATAAAGCCACTCCACCTCTAGTATCGCCATCTAATTTAGTAAGAACTACACCAGTAAGCGGTAATTTATCATTAAAACCTGTAATAACATTGATGGCATCCTGACCCATCATAGAATCAATTACTAATAATATTTCCATAGGATTAATAGTATCTTTAATTGATACTAATTCATCCATTAGCTCCTCATCAATATGTAATCTACCAGCTGTATCAATTAAAACATAATCATATTTATTTTCTTTAGCATACGAAATAGCATGTACAACTATATCTACAGGATTAGCCTTACCTTCTTCATAAACTTCAATATTTAGCTGTTTACCAAGTTGTTTTAACTGATCTATTGCCGCTGGACGATAAACATCACAAGCTACTAACAAAGGCTTTTTATTGTGTTTTTTTCTCAAAAAACTAGCCAATTTAGCAATAGTCGTAGTTTTTCCAGAACCTTGTAAACCAACAAGCATTAAAGTAGCAGGACTACCACTAATATTCAAAGGAGCACTCTCTCCACCCAACAGATTGGTAAGTTCATCATGAACTATTTTAACAAATAAATCTCCTGGATTAATGCTACTAGCAACTTCTTCTCCTAAAGCTTTCTCCTTAACTATAGTAGTAAATTCCTTAACCACTTTATAATTAACATCAGCCTCCAACAAAGCCAAACGAATCTCACGCATCATCTCAGAAATATTATCTTCTGTAATTTTTCCATAACCTTTAATTTTGTGAAGCGCATTTTGTAAACGATCTCCCAAATTTTCAAACATTAATATCACTCCTAAACCAATTATAACGAAAAAAAAATAACAAGTAAATAAAAAACAGCACCTAAAAGATGCTATAATTTATAAAATATTAACTAGTAACATCATCCAAAGATAAAGATGGAATAGAAGAAGACTCATTACTATCACCTAATGGAACCATCTCAGGAATTCCTTGTCCTGCTACAGCATTAGTCTCAACTCCAACATTACTTACAACTTGCTGAGGCACTACTGGCTCAGGAGAAGTAGTCAAAGGAGCTGAACTGCTTATAGAAGATAAAGTAGCACTTGATGAATCCACTACATCCACTAACTTACTTTCTGTACTAGAAACAGAAGCTGACGTATCTACACTAGAAGATTCTTCTTTCAAAGAAACATCACTAGGTATAACAAAAGAAGAATCAAAACTTTCAGACTTTTCATCACCAAACGCCATACTAGGCTCAATATTCATCTCTGGAATAGCATTTTGCGGCATTACCATATCAGCAGATGAATTAACTGAAGCAGTAGTAACCATACTATTATTATTAATTTCTGGAGAAACTCCATTATTATTAGACATAGTATTACCATTCCAAATAGTAACAACATCACAGTTACTACTCCAAGGAGCCGGATCAGGCATTTGCATCTTAACAATTATTGGTATTCTAAATCCCATTCCAAAGCCTAAACAAGTTCCTGCTTGTAAGGTTTTCTGCTTCTCAACAATTTCATCACTAATATTTGGAACCATTTTTCGAATATATTCAACATCAACAGGGTGATTCATTTTAAATATCAAAAAATTAGAACATTGAGAGATAACTGTATCAGAAAGCTCAACAGGCCTTTGCGAAATAAGTCCTAATATAACTCCATATTTACGACCTTCCTTCGCTATTCTTTCAAATATATTATAACCAATTAAAAATCTATCTGTATCATTTTGAATATATCTATGTGCCTCCTCAACAATTATATGAAAAGGAATACTCGCCCTATCTTTTAAGGCTTTAGCAAATTCAAAAACAAGTCTCGAGAAAATCTTCGTAATAACTTTAGCAAAATCATCATCAACATCATCCAAATTAATATTAACAATTTGATATTTTTGCCCATTATTAATTAACATAGAAGACAAATAACTCTCCAAAGAAACATAATCTGGAACATCAAAAAATTTTGCATTGTTACCAACAATTAAAGCATGCAATCTAACACGAATAGTAACTGCATCACCATAAGTGTTCTCATTACGTAACCATCCCTCACTAATTAAAGTAAAGTTCAAAGCTTTTTCCAATGTATCTAAAGTATAATAAACTCCACCTTGAGGCTCATAATCATCATACTCACTATTAATAAATGAAGAAACATACTCAGTAAGTAAAACACTCTCTGCAAATTGTCCATCATTATTAATTAAGAATAATTCTCTAAACTTTCTAGTATAACCAATACCCTGTACAGGCGCTTCTAAATTAAACTCCGCTGTAGAACAACTAGCTAAAATAGAAAACACTTCATTTCTCTTATTAGGAGATGTTTCATTAGTATAAAGAATTGTCATAATAGCTTTAGCAATCAAATGATTTTTATAATTATTAGCGTCCATATCATCCTGAGAAAAAATAAGTGCTAATTTTAACATTCTCTCAATAATAGGTAACTGTGAATGGTTAGTTGCTTGCAACAGTAATGCTAAATCTGTATAATTCAATAAAAATATAGGTAAACGTAACTTTTCTCCAATACCATCAGCTTCATTAGTACTATAAAAACGATAATGATAATTTGGATTAATAGAATTAAGATTTTTAAAAGCATTGTAATATTCACCAGAAGAGTCAAAAAGCAAAATATTAGCTTTATAAGGAAACAATCTCTGATCATTAAACATATTTTGGAACAATCTAGAAATACCACAACTTTTACCAGAACCACTATTACCAAATATAGCAAAATGATTACTAAAGAAACTATTAACGTCTAAAAAAACAGGATGATCATTATAGAAAGGACTAACACCTAACTGCATAAATCCTCTCTCATTTCTACCAGTAACCATTGGTATTTCTTCTTTTTCAATAACTCTAATATGAGCATCTAAAGATGGCTTACGAATTGTTCCACCAATTAATCTACCATTAACTATTTCTCCTAAAAATCTAGCCTTAACAATATTACCATCTAAATCATCAACTTCACCCAAAACCTTTTTAGTATCATCCTCAAATATCAAATGTAAATTCATCAAATTAATAACAACATCCGTATCATCTTTTAATTTTATACTAGCAGAATGATCACTAATATAAGTAATTCTATCAAACATATTACTATCCCCTCAATTCTTTCCTATCCTCATAATATACTAAAATTATATCTTATTTTAAAATGATTGACAAGAAATTTTAAAAATAACAAAAAAGATGTCATCATTCAAATAAAAACAATAACACCAAAACCTTATAAAATAAATCAAATTCAAAGCTATTATCCTTATATATCATTTAGTTATAAACATCACAATTTCAATTATCAAATCAATTCTTCTAGCTGTTTTTTTATAAAATCATTATCTAGCTCTTTTATAATATCCTTCAATTTCTGTTTCTTTTTATATAATTGTAATTTATCTTCATATTCCTGTAATTTTTGAATAACAATATGTAATTGTTTAAAAACAGCATTTCTGCTAACTAAATAATTAGAAGAAATCTCCGAATAACTTAAATTATTAAAATAATAATCTTCAAAATAATTTTTTTGTTTCTCAGTAAGTAATTCCCCATATAAATCATATAACTCATTGTAATAAAATAACTCTTCCAAACACTACACTCCCAACAAACCAAGAAAAAGAAAAATTAATAACATAAAACCAATAATTCCATATAAAATAGTAGCTCCTACCCTTTTATAAATAATTTGATTATTATATGCCATTACTAATAAGGTTACTCCTAGTGATAATTGCAAATAGTTAAATAACCTTGTATTAAATATAAACAAAACAAATACAATTAACGTAAGAATTGTCATCACTATCTGAAAATCTACAAATAAAATATTAAATCTATTAATTATAGAGGCACTTTTATTACTTTCTTTCTTATCATTATTTTTACTCATAATACACCTACATCATATCTTTGAATAATCCATAAATATATTTTTCAATATCAAATACTTGTAAATCTTCTTTTGCCTCACCAAGTCCTATATATTTTACTGGTAAGCCAACACTCCCTTTAATAGCCAAAACTATTCCTCCCTTAGCAGTTCCATCTAACTTAGTAAGGACAATACCTGTAATGTTTGTAATAGATTTAAACGATTTTGCTTGACTAATTCCATTCTGACCAGTAGTAGCATCCAAAACTAACAATGTTTCACTGGCCCCACCTTCAATCAAACCATCTATTACCTTATTCATCTTTTCTAGTTCTTTCATTAAATTAACTTTATTTTGAAGTCTTCCAGCAGTATCAATTAATACTACATCATACTCATCCTTAATAGCCATCTCGATTCCATCATAAACAACACTTGCTGGATCACTTCCTTCTTCTTTACCAAAAAATGAAACATCTACTTTAGTACTCCATTCCCTTAATTGTTCAATCGCTCCAGCACGAAAAGTATCAGCAGCAACCAATAAAACTTTCTTTCCTTCTTTTTTTAAAGAATAAGCAATTTTACCTATAGTTGTAGTTTTTCCTACCCCATTTACTCCAACAAATAATATTGCAGTAGGACCATTCTCATTATAGTTTATTTTGCTACTTAACACTGAATCATTAACATAAATAATAAACAACTCATCAACTATAATTTCTTTTAACATTTCAGGATCCGTTAAATTTTCAGACTTCACCCTAGATCTCATCCGATCAATAAAGTCCATAACTGTCTCAACACCAATATCAGCCATAATAAGAATTTCTTCCAATTCCTCAAAATATTCTTCAGTAACTTTACTATATTTATTGGTAAGATTTGCTAATTTAGAAATAAATCCCTGTCGTGACTTAGTTAATCCTTTCTCATATATTTTAACAGATTCTTTTTCTTCTTTTTCCTTTGGCTCTTTTAAGTCAATAGTTTCCTCAGATATACCTATCCCATCTGATAAAGATTCATATGTATTACCCAAAAGCTCTTCTTCTACTTTATCAGTCTCATTACCCTTAAACATATTCTTTATCTTATTAAATAATCCCATTTATATCACCTACTAATAGTATAACATGCAAATACTATGCCTACAACCAAACAAACAAAAAAACCAAGAAGATATCTTGGAATTAAAATCATTATTTTTATCTAAAATATTAATTTACCAAATATTTTACTCAATACATCTACACATTTCATAGTAAATTCAATATGATTAAAAATAAATAAAACATTTGATAATTAAATCAGCATTAAATCACTTAAAACTATTTTTTATCTTTTTTGACATAAAGATTCTTTTCTTCACGAAATATAGAATTGTTTTGAATACTACCCATCATTTTCTTTTAACATTAGAACAATAACGTTCTTCAACAATTCTATTAATATCAGAATCATTAAGTAATACCCCATAATCTTGCATTCCCAAAGAACACATCTGTAAAGCCCTACTAGCCTCATTTGAAGATAAATCTTCTGGTAAGCATTCAATAACTGCAAAAACATTCATATGTACAACAGAACTATACAATTTAAAATAATCCTCGAACTCATCATAATAACCAGCTGGAAGACAAATACCATTTAAAGTTATACTAGCCTCCCTATCAGCTATACCTAATTCTTGACACTTCTTCATAGATGCAAAAGTATCTTTAACAGAACCAGATGTTACACGAAAATCTAAAGAATAATTAATCTGACTATTCTCTTTCATATAAACCTCACCTCCTAAATTTAAAAACTATAATAGCATAAAAGAAAAATATTTACAAGGAATAGACAAAAACAAAAAAATGTAGTATACTTTCATCGTTAGTTCTTTATAAAACTTATAAAAAGAAAGGAGAAAAAATAATATATATGAACAAAAAACAAACCAATGAAACAAACATAATCGTTTTAGGTGGTTTAGGAGAAGTCGGAAAAAATATGTATTGTATAATGCATAAAGATGCAATTGTTATTATTGATGCCGGAGTCAGTTTTCCAGAAAGTGAACTTATGGGAATTGACTATGTTTTACCAGATTTTACTTTTTTGAAAGAAAATGAAGATAAAATAAAAGCCTTATTAATTACTCATGGTCATGAAGATCACATCGGTGGAATACCTTTTTTACTACAAAGTATTAATATTCCAGCAATATATGCTCCAAACCATGCTAAAGAATTAATTGCTGTTAAACTACAAGACAAAAACATAAGATATGATAACCTTTTTGTCTATACCGAAGATACTAAGCTAAAATTTAAAGATATTGAAATTGAATTTTTTAGAACAACACATTCAATTCCAGATTCTCATGGTATAAGTATCAAAACTCCTGATGGACGAATTGTAACAACAGGAGATTACAAATTCGATTTAACACCAATTGGCCCAATGGCTGATTTATACAAAATGGCAAAATTAGGAGAAGAAGGAGTAGATATTTTAATCGGAGACTCTACAAATGCCTTAAATGAAGGATTCTCTAACAGCGAATCAGTTGTTGATGAAACCCTAAATGAAATGTTTGATAAATGTAAAACAAATCGTATAATTATTGCAACTTTTGCCTCAAACATCTATCGTGTTAAACACATCTTTGAAACTTGCTACAAACATAATAGAAAAATATGTGTTTTTGGAAGAAGTATGGAAAATAACATCAATATTTCTATGAAGGGAGGTTACCTTGAACATAAAGAACTACTAATTTCACCAGAAGAGGCAAACAATCTAAAACCAAATGAGGTAACAATTCTTTGTACTGGTAGTCAAGGTGAACCCTTAGCGGCTCTATCAAGAATATCAAATGGTACCCATAAACAAATAAAACTACGACCTGACGATGTTGTAATATTCTCATCAAGTGCTATCCCAGGAAACGCTCTAAGTATTTCAAAAACAATAAATAAACTATGTTTAAAAGGCGTAAAAGTATATACAAATAATGTTTTAGCTGACTTACATACTTCTGGACATGCCAACGAAGAAGAAATTAAATTAATGATTCGCTTATTTAAACCAAAATATCTAATGCCATTTCATGGAGACTATCGTATGTTAAAAAAACAGGCTAATATTGGTATAAACTGTGGTATTCCAAAGGAAAATACTTTCATTTTAAAAAATGGGGATACACTTAGTTTAAAAAATCATATAATCACTAAAGGAAAAAATATGTCAGGAGCTGACATTTATGTAGATGGAAATAGAATTGGTGAAATTGGTGGAGCAGTACTTAAAGATCGTAAAATAATGGCTAACGATGGAATACTAGTTGTTATTATCAATATTGATATGAAAAAACATGAACTATTAATAAAGCCAAATATAACAACAAGAGGATTTATTCTAGTTAATGAAAATGAAGAGCTAATTCATAAAATTGAGAAAAAAGCAGAAATCACAATCAAAACAGCACTTCAAGATCCAAGAACTACTTTTGCTAGCCTAAAAACAGATATTACAGAAACACTATATCCATTTATTAACAATATAACAGGAAGAAAGCCTATTATTTTACCAATCATTTTAGATATAAAGAGATGACCATTAACTATCATCTCTTTATATTTTGTCATAAAAGTCATTATAAATCATATCCCTTAAATCTAAAATACTACCATTACAAAAGATAGCTGTTTTAAAATAAAAATATCTCTTTTTTGTATCACTAACCTTTAATAGTTCAAGGTAATGCTCCCACTTTAATTTCTTCATTGTAGGAAAAAACAAAGGAAAACATAAATAAAACATTCTCATCATTTTAACATTTTCTACAGAGAATGCATCACTCATTCCGTAATGATATGAACACAATGTAGAATATTTATATACTGCATTTTCACAAAAATTCTGTTTTTGAAAAACATATTTACCTACTTGCCAAAACAAATATAGTCGATTATTGAAAAACATAATATCACTCCCAATATATTATTCGAAAAAAAAAGAAAGAAACAACTATTTTGCTTCCTCTTGTGCTCTAGTTTCACGAACAACTGTAATCTTAATAGTACCAGGATATTTCATTTTATCCTCTATTTTTTCTTTAATTTCACGAGCTATTTTATGTGCTCCTAAGTCATCAACTTCTTCTGGCTTAACAATAACCCTAAGTTCTCTTCCAGCCTGAACAGCAAAAGTCTTCTCAACTCCCTCAATATCATTTCCTAAATCCTCAAGCTGAGAAAGTCTATTAATATAATTTTCTAATGAATCATTACGAGCTCCTGGACGAGAAGCAGACAAAGTATCTGCAATAGCAACAATAGTTGAAGTAACGCTAGTAGCAGCACTATCACCATGATGAGAAGCAATTGCATTAATAACAACTGGATCTTCATGATACTTCTTAGCAATATCAACACCAATATCTACATGACTACCTTCAATTTCGTGATCTATAGCCTTACCAATATCATGTAAAAGACCTGCCCTTTTTGCTAAAGAAACATTCTCACCTAATTCTGCTGCTAACAATCCTGATAAATTAGAAACCTCTATAGAATGCTGTAAAGCATTTTGACCATAACTAGTACGAAAATGAAGTTTACCAATAATTTCCACCAATTCTGGATCAAACTTAGTAAGTCCAAGTTCAAAAGTTGCCTCCTGCCCATACTCAATAATTTTTTGCTTCATATCCTTACATACTTTATCATATAGTTCCTCTATACGAGTTGGATGAATACGACCATCCTTAATTAAATTTTCTAAGGTAACTCGAGCAATTTCCCTTCGTAAAGGATCAAAGCTAGATAAAACTACAGCTTCAGGTGTATCATCAATAATCAAATCAACACCAGTAATAGCTTCTATTGTTCTAATATTACGCCCCTCTCGGCCGATAATTCTACCTTTCATCTCATCATTTGGTAAACAAACCACCGTAACAGTTTGATCATTAGCAATATCAGCAGCATAACGTTGCATAGAACTTACTATAAATTCTCTAGCCGTTTTATCAGCTGTAAGCTTAGCCTCATTTTCACTTTCACGAATATATTCAGCAATCTCAAGACTCATATCCTCTTTAACCTTACTCATAACAAGATCACGAGCCTCAGTCTTATTAAATCCTGAAATTTTCTCTAATAATTCTAATTGTTCCTTCTTTATTTCCTCCACTTTACTTTTCTCTTCTTGAATCTCAACCTGTCGCAAAGAAAGTTTTTCTTCACGATCATCCAAAGATAATTCACGTTTTTGATACATTTCATCTCTTTTATCAAGACTAGACTCACGCTGAAGTAACCTTTTCTCTGAATCTTTTAACTCTTCTTTCTTTTCGCGAACCTCTTTATCTAACTCAATTTTTAATTTATGAGCTTCTTCCTTTTGTTCAATAGCTGCATCCCTTTTTGCCTTATCTATATCCTTCTTTGCTTGAATAATCATAGCTTCAGCTCTCTTAGACGCTCTATTAATTTTTAAACTATTTATAATAAATGCTATTATAAAACCGGCTAATAAACCAATAGCAACAAGTAAAATGGGGAATAATAAATCATTCATAAATTCCTCCATTTCTAGATTTAGGTCCAATACCCAATCTACTTATATTGTAGATTCATTTTTATACCTTGTCAAGAAAAAGAAAAAGGCAAAAAATGCCATAATACTAATAAATTATAAAAACAAATTAGATAAAAGATTAAAATTATTAACTTAAAAACTTTATCAATACTACTTATCTTCAAAATAATTTTTAATTACATCATAATCACAATATTCTACTCTTTTATCCTCAATAGCCATATAATTATCCCGGCCCTTACCTAAAATAAGAACAACAGAATCCTTTGTAGCAATATCCAAAGCCCTCTTAATAGCCTCACTTCTATCAATAATTCTAATATAATCTTTATGACTACCAGCCATTTGATCAATAATTTCATCCACACTTTCATATCTTGGATCATCCATAGTAAAAATTACAACATCTGACTTTGCTAAAACAACCTCCCCTATACTACTACGTTTTTCCCTTTCTCTACCACCTGCTGCACCAGTAACTGTAATAATATTTTTATAATCCTTCACACTATCCAAAATATTACAAATCCCATTAAACGTATGTGCATAGTCCAATATAATTGTATAATCCTGTCCAAAATCAAGATATTCTCCTCTTCCAAGTACTGGACCAAGATTTTTGATACTATCAATCAAAAACTCACTATCAATTCCCTTTAACAAACAAACTATAAATGCTAACGTAACATTATAAACATTATACATTCCCTTAAATGGACTAGTTATCTTATATTCTTTTCCACAATTACAAATAACAAATTCAACATTTTTAGACATTTGTTTTACATCACTTATAACATAATCGTTATTACTATCAAAACCATAACTATACATATTTTTACATGAAATAGATTTACAATTTTTATCATCGCCATTAAAAACAACTATTCCGTCATCTTTTAATAAATTTAAAAGAGATAACTTACAACCAATATAATTTTCAATAGTACCATGAATATTTAGATGATCTGAAGTAATATTAGTATACCCTATAATATCATACTTAAAACTATCAAGTCTTTTATGAAGCAACGCTTCGCTTGACACTTCCATTACAACGTTTTTACAGTCACTGTCTTTTACCTTATTTAAAGAATTATATAATTCTAAAGTACAAGGTGTAGTATTATGAAGAGATTCATATTTACCATCTATTAAAAGACCATTTGTACCAATTAATGCCGTTTTGCTATAATTATCTAATAAATTCTGAATAATGGTTGTAGAGGTTGTTTTACCATCAGTTCCTGTAATACCAATCAAAGAAAATTCATCTAAAGTAACATCATAAAATTTTTGACAAATTCTATCATATACTAAATTAACATCATCAACTAAAATAACTGGAATAGAAAGTTCTATTTTCTTATCTGTAACAACACCTACAGCTCCTTTTTCTACTGCATCAAAAATAAAATCAGAATGATCTACAAAAAAGCCATGTGTAGCAACAAATAAAAATCCCTTCTTTATTTCACGAGAATCGTCACTAACACCACTAACAAAAAAATCATAAGAACAATCTACTAATTGATTAATTCTCTTCATCTTCTCACCTCTTATTACTAATATATACTATGCAATCATTAAAAAATGGAAATAAAATAATAACATTAAAAAGGAAAAACAAAGTTTTTCTCATAAATACATCTACTTTTCAGATTCCTTTTTCTTAGCATCAGTCTTATCTAAGGCTATATCATAATATTCTCTAACCTTAGCCTCAATTTCATTTCTAAGTTCAATATTATCTTTAAGTAACAATTTAACATTTTCCTTTCCTTGACCAAGCTTCTCACCTCGATAAGAATACCAAGCTCCTGTTTTATCAACAATAGAAGCATCAGCTGCTAAATCTAAAATCTCTCCTTCACGCGAAACGCCTTCACCATACATAATATCAACAACAGCACTCTTAAAAGGTGGAGCAACTTTATTTTTAACAACTTTAATAGTAGTCTTATTTCCAACAACTCCATCACCCATCTTAAGTTGTTCATTTCGTCTAATATCCAAACGAATTGTTGAATAAAATTTCAAAGCTCGTCCGCCAGGTGTAGTTTCAGGATTACCAAACATAACTCCCACCTTTTCACGCAATTGATTAATAAAAATACATGTAGTTTTAGTCTTATTAATTGTTCCAGATAATTTTCTAAGTGCTTGAGACATAAGTCTAGCTTGCAAACCAACATGCGAATCTCCCATTTCACCATCAATTTCGGCCTGTGGGACCAAAGCCGCAACAGAATCAATAACAATAATACTAACTGCTTCGCTACGAACTAAAGCTTCGCAAATTTCCAAAGCTTGCTCTCCTGTATCGGGTTGTGATAACAACAACTCATCGATATTAACTCCTAATCTTTCTGCATAAACTGGATCAAGAGCATGCTCAGCATCAATAAATGCTGCCCTACCACCAGCCTTCTGATTCTCTGCAATAGCCTGCAAAGCAAAAGTTGTCTTACCACTAGATTCTGGACCATAAATTTCAATAATACGTCCTCTAGGATAACCACCGACACCCAAAGCGATATCTAACGATAAACACCCACTAGAACAAACATCTACTTTCATATGCTTATTATCTCCAAGCTTCATAATAGATCCTTTTCCAAATTGTTTTTCAATCTCACTTAACACTTGATCTAAAGTTTTATCTTTAGAATCATTCTTACTTACTGTTTTCATATTCCCTCCTAGTTCATATTGATAATATCATTGTATACTATATTTTTTTAAATTGCAACATCTTTTCGAACAATTGTTTTATAAAATTTAATTGTAATATAACACAAAAAAATAAAAACCTCTTCTGAAAAAAGAAGTTTTATTATAAAAATCCCACTCAAATTAAACAATTTCGATTTTATTAAACATAATATCTTTATTATAATGATAATACTGAAAAGCCGAAATAATAGACATAATACAAGCAAAATATAACAAAAAATCAGATACTCGTATATTAATAAACTCAAAAGGTAAATTATAAAAAAATGTCAATATAGTTCCTACCATCAAAGAAGCAGTCTTTAATTTACCAGAACCAATAGCAGCAACTACTTTTCCTTTACTAGCAGTCTCCATCTTTATAGCATCTACAACAATATCTCTAAGAATAATAACAACTGGTACAATTTCACTAATAAAACCATGAGTAGCTAAAAGAATTAATGAAGAGTTAACAAGAACTTTATCAGCAATAGCATCTAACATCTTTCCAGTATCAGTAATTTGATTATTACGTCGTGCCAAATAACCATCAAGAAAATCCGTAAAACTAGCAACAATAAATATAGCACCCGCAATAATGTATTGCAATTCTACAACTACTCCTGAAACATCATACTTAGGAAACTGCACCCCCACAGCATAAAAAGGAAAAGAAAGAAGTCCAATTACAAACAAAGTAAGAATTAAACGCAATACGGTCAATTTAGTAGGTAAATTCATATAATCTCCTTCCGATAAATACTAAAAGACAATTCATCAGTTCTAACTGGTGTCTTATCAATATGAACAATTATAAAGGTAACAATTAAAGAAACAAGAGCAACTACTACAATAATTATAATAAAAGGCCAAATCTTAATCTTTTCTCTATATTCCATTGTATATGGTGATTTAACCTTCTTCTCTTTCTGTCTTTCCTCTTCTTCTAGTTTTCTTTGTGCTTCTTTAATATCTGCTAGAGAAATTTTAGAAGTATGTTCAAACAAAAAACCATTAAACTCATCAACTACACGCTCTGGATCAAGCCCCAAATACTTTGCATACTGTCTAATATATTGTTTCAAAGAATAAACATCCTTAAACGCTCTAACATTACCACTTTCTATATTTTCAAGTTGAGATGTTGCCAGGTCTAAATCATCGGCAGCTTCAGTAATAGTAACCCCATTACTAACTCTAGTCTGCTTCAAATACTCTCCTAACTCCTTCATAAAACACCTCACTTAAATAAACAATAATATAAATAAGCCATGTTCTGTTCCTATTACTAGGTGACAAACATCTATCTACCAATAAATAATTGGTCCCCAACTCCATTCAATTCTGTTGTTGGAACTCCCCTACCAAATTTGGGTTTCTCGCTCGTGGGGTTTACCACGTTTCACTCTTTTGTTTCCAAAAGCATCGTCACTGCGGCACTTTACAAAAAAAACCATATTATAAAAACTTAGGTTTTCACTTCGCCGTTAGCCTAAACTACCCTAGGTTATTTTTTCCCTAGGCACGAACACTACAACCATCGCAGATTGTGCGAGCATGGACTTTCCTCAAGGATCTTAAAAATCCCAGCGTTTGTCTATATATTAATTGTCATTTCTAGATTTCAAATCATATACCATCTTCTCTAGTTGAGATAACCTTCGCATAATATCAACATTAGTAACCTCAGGATTATCAACAACAGTACTACGAGCAACCTCAACACTAAGTTTAGAATTACGTAATTCCTGTTTAAGGGTCATAATTTCTCCTAATAAATCAGCTTTCTCCTTTTCCAAGTTATTGATAATATTCAAAAACTGCTCATAATCACCAATAATAATATCTAAAAACTGATCAACTTCCTTCAAACGATATCCTCGAGTATCTATCTTAAACTCCTTTTCGAGAATATCTTGTGGCATAAGTGTAATCTTATTTTGATACATTTTATCACCAATCCCTTACATTTAATATTATGTCATTAATGTTCTAGTTTGTCAAATATTAACCCATCAAATAAATAATACAAATTCATTCCAATAGAAACCTCTCTAGTATTATCAACAATTCGATTAATTACCCTAATAATTTCAAAATTATTCATACATATCACCCATCATTATAATAATATAAAATAACAAAAAAAACATAATTCCGACAAAAAAAGCTAAAAATATACATTTAAAAACACATGCTTTACATCCTAAAAAAAATAATAAAATTAAAGACTAATATTACAAAATTATATACTTAAAATTTTAATATAATGTATATTGCATAAGATGCTTTTTTTATTTATAAATATCTTAGAAAATAATCATTAATAAAACGTATCTATAAATTTTAATCTTAACAAGACAAAGTCTCGGATAATTAGACCATAATAAATTAAATTAACTAATATAATATATTATAATAACCAAATATAAAAACTATTTAGTTTATTAACTTTTATATTATTATCTTAGATATTATAAAAATTCAAACTAAAAAACCAAAATTAATTAACAAATTCATAGCAATCTACTTTATTATACTATTTTTATTATTTCAGCCTTCATAAATTTATTCTGAATCAAACCCAAATTTCTATGGAAAAAATATACATATTATAGTATAATAAAAAATAGGTGATGTGATGAACTATCCTAACGGTTTAAAAAAATTAACCTCACATAAAATAAACTATAAAAATAGAGGTATGACATTAGAATGTGAAATAAATGACTCAAATGAATACTACCGTGAAATAGATAAAGCATATATATATAAAAAACCAACACCAATAAAAATAACAAAGGTTGATTATCCGTCTAGAGACAAAACTATAATCAAAGAAGCATTTTTCACAATTCCATCAACTACAGATTATAACGGTTTATACAAAGGCAAGTATATAGACTTTGAAGCAAAAGAAACAAAAAGTAAAACATCATTTGCCCTAAACAATATTCATCCCCACCAAATAAAACATATTGAAAATATTTATAATCATCAAGGAATTGTATTCTTAATAATTAGATTTACAACACTTAATGAAACATATCTTTTAACAGCAGAAAAATTTTTAAACTTTATAAATATAAATAAAAGAAAATCAATTCCAATAAACTATTTTAAGGAAAACGCATACTTAATAAAAGACGGTTATAAACCAAGAATTGACTATTTAAAAATAGTAGATTATTTAATTGGAGGTATATAATGCAAAAAAAAGATATAAAAAGTAAAAAACCTAATAGTACAAAAAACAAAACAAACAATGGAAAACAAGCACAAAAAAGAATAACACCAAAAAGAAATACCAAAACAGATCAAAGTGCTAAAATAGCATGTATTCTTGCTTGTATTGCTATACTAGGAATTTGTTATGTAATCTTAGGACTAGTATTCACTTTAATAGCAGCAACAGGACTTGCTATAATAATAGGAACTTCCATGCTATTAAATAAAACTAAAAATCAAAAAAAGAAAAGAAAAATAATCAATATTATTTTAATCGTTTTCTTAACTTTAGGTATACTAGCATTACTCGCCTTTAGTGTATTTTGTATATACATAAAAATAAAAGCAGACCCTAAATTTAAAGTAAACAATCTAAATACAGCCGAAATTTCTAGAATGTATGATAAAGATGGTAATGAATTTGCTAAATTAGGCTCAGAAAAAAGAGAAAAAATATCTTATGAGGAATTACCAGAAGTATTAATAGATGCTATTATTTCAACAGAAGACTCAAGATTCTTTCAACATAATGGTTTTGATGCCCCACGATTTTTTAAAGCAACAGCGGGTCAATTATTAGGAAATTCAGGAGCAGGTGGAGCCTCAACACTATCAATGCAAGTCGTAAAAAATAGTTTCACCTCAACAGAAGCTTCAGGTATTGAAGGTATAATCCGTAAATTCGAAGATATTTATTTATCAATTTTTAAACTAGAAAAAAATTATACCAAACAACAAATTATTGAATATTATGTCAATAATCACTTCTTAGGTGGTAATATTTATGGAGTTGAAGAAGCCTCTAAAGCTTATTTCGGAAAAAGTGTTACTGAACTTAATTTAAGTGAAGCAGCCATCCTAGCTGGAATGTTCAAATCTCCTAATTATTATCGTCCTACTGCAAACCCTAAAAATGCTACTGCTAGAAGAGCCACAGTACTAAAACTTATGAAAAAACATGGATATATCACTAAAGAAGAACAAGACTTAGCTAATTCAATACCTGTAGAATCCCTAACAGCTGAAGGTGTTGCCGAAGATAATAGTGAATTCCAAGGATATATTGATACAGTAGTAAGTGAATTAAATGAAAAATACAAAGTAAACCCATATACAACACCATTACTTATCTATACAAACCTAGATAGATCAAAACAAAATGCTGTAAATACTGTTTTACGAGGAGAAAATTATAATTGGATTAATGACAAAATCCAAACAGGAGTTTCGGTGTTAGATTCAGAAACAGGGAAAATACTAGCAATAGGTAATGGACGTAATCGTAGTGGGGCCAGACAATTTAATTATGCAACAGATATTAAAAGACAACCTGGATCTACTGCAAAACCATTATTTGACTATGGACCAGGAATTGAATATAACAATTGGTCAACTTACACACCATTCACAGATGCTCCATATTCTTATTCAAATGGTCGTTCAATTAAAAACTGGGATGGAGGATACTTTGGTACAATTACCTTAAGAAGAGCATTATCAACTTCTCGTAATATTCCTGCTCTAAAAGCTTTCCAACAAGTAGATAACAAAAAAATAATTGACTTCGTTACTAATTTAGGAATAGAGCCTGAAATAGAAAATGGAAAAATACATGAAGCACACTCTATCGGAGCCTTTACTGGTGTTAGTCCTCTGCAAATGAGTGCAGCATATGCTGCCTTCTCCAATGGAGGTTATTACAATGAACCATATAGTGTAAGCAAAATAACTTTTAGAGCAACTGGAGAAAGTAAAGAACATAAATCAAATAAAAAACAAGTTATGTCAGATGCTACTGCTTTCATGATTTCAAGCGTTCTACAGGATGTTGCCTTAACTGGTGGAACGCCTTCAAATGTAGCTTGCAAAACAGGAACTACAAACTATGATAGTTCTACAATGAGTAAGCATAACTTACCATCAGATGCTATTAGAGATTCGTGGGTAGTTGGTTATTCAACCAAAACAGTAATTGGTATGTGGTATGGATATGATTTTATTGATAAAGAATATTGTTTAAGAAATATACCAGCCACTGTTCAAAAAGATAGATTATTCAATGCCCTAGTTAGTGCTGGAGCCATAGAAGCACATAGAGAAGCATTTAAGCAACCATCAAGTGTTGTTAAAAAAGCAGTATCAACAAGTAATGGAAATGTTTTATATGAATATTTCAAAAAGGGTCATGAACCAGATGATAATATTGATGATGAAAATGAAAATAATAAAATAAGTAAACCAGGAAACTTTAAGGTAAGTTATAATAGTAGCACCAAAAAAGTTAATATGAGTTGGAATGCCGTATCTCCAAATAATAACAACAATTATGGGGAATTTGGTTATAATATATATAAAGATGGAACACTAATAGGTTGGACCGACAAAACAAGCTATAGTTTTGATACTAATTCACCTTATGGAACCTATAAAGTAATAGCAACTTACAAAGGATATAGTGGAGTTCAAAGTGAAGCAGCAACATACACTCTAAAAGAATCTCACTCAACACCATCCCCTTCACCTTCTCCATCGCCATCTCCTACACCAACACCAACTCCATCGCCATCTCCTACACCATCGCCAACTCCATCATCTTCGCCAGACCACCCAACAAATCAATAAAAATAGCAAAAAAACATGAAGCTGAGTAAAAATAAATAATTTTTATTCAGCTCTTTCTTTCTACAAAAAAAGATAGAAAACCCTATCTTTTTAATTATTCAAAATATTTCCTACCCTACAGATTTTTCCTTTATTTCTCTACAATAACACCTTAATTTACAAGATGAACATTCTGGTTTCATAGCCTTACAATGATATCTCCCAAACAAAACTAACTGCAAGTGGAGCCGTGCCCAATGCTCTTTTGGAAATTTTTTCATAAGTTTATTTTCTATCTTTAAAACGTCATCCTTCATATAAGCGAGCCTCAATCGTTTAGATACTCTTTCCACATGAGTATCAACCGCAATAAAAGGCATATGATAAAACTCACTTAAAAATACATTTACTGTCTTCCTACCAACTCCTGGAAAACTTTCCAAAATTTCTCGCTCTCTTGGGACGATACCATTATAATTCTCGTCTATTCTTCTTGCTATCTCTTTAACATATACTGATTTCCTTCTAAAAGAACCAACTGGTCTAATAATATTCTCTAAATCAGTTAATGAAGCTTTTTTTAAATCCTTTAAAGAAAGATATTTAGAAAAAATAATAGGAGTAACTGTATTTACCCTCTTATCAGTTGACTGAGCACTTAAAACTATCGCAATTAATAACTCATAATCCGTATGATAAACAAGTTCGCATTTAGGCTCTGGAAATAATTCATTTAAATAATTTTCAATCTCAATCGTCTTCATCAAACCAATTCCAATCTACTATATCTATATCAATATCCTCATTTTGCTCCTTTCGAGCATTTCTCTTCTTTCTATTATTAGAAACATCATCTACTGTTTTTATTCCAAGTTTTCCCCACTCATATAAAATTTTATCAATATATCTCAAATTAGAAACTCCATTAAATGTTGCCTCCCGAATTGCCTCTCGAATCAACTCTTCACTCATATTATTATCAAGCCAAGCCTTAATAATTTCATATTCCATTGGACTGAGAGTTCTCCCAAATTCCTTTTCAATAACCTCAAAGATATTAGAATTAACATTACCAGTATTACTATTAGCCTCCTCCATAGTAATTATTGATAGCTTATTATAAAATTCTTCTAATAAAACCACTTCCTCCATTAATCCCTTATCATTTTTCAAAACCTCTACCCTAATAAAATTTTTATCTGTTAAAACACTAATAAATCCCATAACCTCTTTGAGTTCCAAATGCAAATCCTTACCAAACCTACCTGGATCAAATAAAAACTTATCTCCAAGATTATACAAATACATCAAAAATATAAACTCCTCCATTTCTAACTTAAAAGATTTATAATGTTGCAACAAAAAAATAGGAATAACCATATTTCCCTGTTTAAAGATATCTATGAATACTGAATTTTTCATATCATCATCTCCACTCATATCATATCAAAATAAAACAATAAAATAAAGTAATGTTGATTTTTTATAATAATCTCAAAGTAGAAGAAAAATACTTAGAAAAAGGACATTATTACATATCCTTTGTATAATAGACTTTTACATTGTATCTATTAAAAACTACATCTAACAATCAACATAATTCTTTTAATATTTAAAAATCAACATAATAAATATCTAATACCAATAAATTTACTATTCTAAAAACTACACTCATAACTAATTTCACCTCATCAACAAAACAAACTTTAAATATTAATTTACATTAATTACAACTATGTATTAGCTCATAAAAAGTAAGTCGATAAATTTTAGGTTTGTACGTATTACCTTGTTTGATTTTGAATACACCCATTACACTATAGAACAGAGCATTAACTATTATAAAACTAACAAAAGATAATCTAATAACAATCTAAAAATAGCACTATTATTTATTAAAGTGCTATTAATAAAACACATCAACTATAAAAATTGACCTAAATCATCATCATTATCATCATCTTCCTGTTGGTTCCAATTAAAAGGTGAGGTTTTAAAATCATCTTTTTTATCATCATCATCCAAAACTTCCCTTTTAGCAATATTTTTCATAAAATCAACTAAAGGATTACTCGTTTCTACTTTTTGACTAGGATTATTTTTATTTGTAGAAAAATCTTTATTATAAGAAGATAATTTAATATTAGAACCACCTATTACAAATAAATCGTACTTTTTAGTAATTATTTTTATAATAACTACTACACTTGCTATAGCAACACCAATTAATAAAACACTCTTCATAAGACTAAAACCTATCAAACCACAAACCAATACAATAATTAAATATGTTAAAGAAACAATTCCACCAAAACTAAACTTTATACCTAAATAAACATTAAGAAGTGGAATCCATGATAATAAATTACCTTTACGATACATTTGAAAACTCAAAGTATTTACTAATGTAGAAAAGATAAAATAAATGAAAAATAATACTACCCAAGAAACTATCGTCGAAAGATCAATCTTTCCTAAAACCTTATCAAGCATATTATCGATAACAGTATTATTTTCCTTCAAATCAGAATTTGTAACCATATCTTTAGGCTTAATTTCTTCAATTGTCTTTCCTAGATAGTTACTTGCACCACCTACTTTACAATAAGCATTATCACCTATAACAGATATATATTTAACATCATTTAACCCCTTCTTCTTACCAAAATACTTATCCTTAACAACTATTGAATAATATATCCAATCATTAGCAGCCAATTTAGTATTAGCAAAAGAACTATCATAATCTTTAGTAGAACAATAATTAACCATACCAACATTTTTCTTATTTTCATCAAATAAAGCTACTGAAATACTAACTGGTGCTTTAACACTTCCAAAATTAACTGCCTCAAACTCTAACAAATTACCATTAAGTCTCACAGAGTTATAAACAAAATGTTCTGTCACAACATCAAGCGTAGAACCAACAGGAATAAGTTCATAAACTGAAGACTCTATAGCTACAGAATCACCAATAAAAAATAAAAAAGCAAAAACACTTACAAAAAAATATTTAAAAACCTTTCTCATCAAACCAACCTCTCTCCATTATAATGACTTATAATATAATCGCTTAAAACATCTTTTTCATTACGTACACGTCTATACAAAACAGCCCCTTCAATATCTTCATATATATCTGTTAAATAAGCTCCTGGCTCCTTATCTAAAAGTCCCATAATCTCCTCACTAGTAATCAACAAATCTTTTCTACTTTGAATTACCAAATTATTATAAGCCTCTGTAATTTCACGAATATCCATTCCTTTGATTTCACCAGCTACACTATTAACATATAACCCATACTTATACAAAGTCATAGGATCTAAATTATTCAAATTCATTACCTCATTAATTGACTTAATCAACTCCTTTTCATTATTAGTAAAAGGATACTTATCTAAAACATTCAAAACACTCCAGATACCTATCAAACTATTAGTAGATTTAACATCCTTAAGTCTAGAAAGTTCTAATTGTTTATCAAGACCTAATCGTAAAAGAAGCTCAATTCCTTCAAAAGCATGAGAACTAGCAAAAATTTTATCTAACTCCTGCTTTTTTCTATAATAAGACAATTCTAAAATCAAATCCTTACACTCTGAAATAGCTTCTAAAACATCATCATCAAATTCAAAAGAAAATATAGTAGCAAACCTAATAGCCCGCAAAATTCTAAGAGCATCCTCACTAAATCTCTCCTTTGCAGATCCTACAGTTCGTATAATCCTCTTTGAAAGATCATCTTGACCACCTAAATAATCAATAATTTCTCCCTTATCATTCATACAAATAGTATTAATAGTAAAATCCCTTCTTAATAAATCCTGATATAAATCATCAATATACTTAACCTCACTAGGTTTACGATGATCAACATATAAACTCTCCACTCGAAAAGTAGTAATTTCAAAACGAATATTCTTAAAAACAACAGTAACAGACCCATAATCCTCTGATGGAAGACAATTATCCTTAAAAATTTCTTTAATCTCCTTAGGTGTTGCATTAGTTGTAATATCAATATCATTTGATTCAATTCCTAAAAGATAATCCCGAACAAAACCGCCCACAAGATAAGCCTTATATTGAGCTTTAGTCAACTGACTAATAAATTGTAATGCTACTTCTAACACAAATTTCACCACCAATAATTAACCTACTCTATTTATATTATACCACTAATAAACAAAAACACAAAAAAAAAGAACCAAAATAAGGCTCTATTTTACTAAATTAATTATTATTTACAGCATCTTTTAAAGCAGTACCTGGTTTAAATGTAACTGCATTTCTAGCCGCAATTTGAACAGTTTCTCCAGTTCTAGGATTACGTCCTTCACGAGCAGCTCTCTCTGATACAGCAAATGTTCCAAATCCAACTAATGGAACTTTATCACCATTTACTAAAGCCTTTGTAATAGCAGAAAATACAGCATCAATAGCTTTAGTAGCATCAGATTTAGTAAATCCTGTAGCTTCAACAACTGATTCAACTAATTCAACTTTCTTCATATTAATATACCTCCCATAAATTGATTAAGCATATGTTATGCTTACATATCAAACTTACCATGTTTTATTATAAATTGCAAGAAATATACAAGAAATTTACGTTATTTTACCATCAATTTATATAGATAGACTTTTTTGTAAACTAGTACACCTCAATGAGAAATTCTAATAATCTTAATATTATTTATATTTACTAATATAGCTTACTTACTATATTAAAAAAATTAATACAACCAAAAAAGTCTATTACGCAAAAATCCAAACTATTTTAAACTTAACAAGTATAATAAATTTATATCTAAATAAACATATCCACTACAATTAAAACTTTAATAAAAAAAATTATAATACTTCAAATTAATAAATATCTTAAAATAAATAAAAAATACTATACTAATAAATCAATGATTTATGACTTTTTCAATTTAATAATTAGTATTATACATGTTATAATAACCTAAAAATAATTAGAGAAATACTATGAAATTCCAATATTAAAACACTTTATGTGGTTAAATATTAATAACAAAAGAACAATCAACTAAAATAAATACATATAAAAAACAATACTAAAAATATTTATAATTTTGAATTTTTTCTATTTTTGACAAATTTCCTTATAATATCTGATATAACCACTATCAAAAATTAACAAATTGGAATAAATAAGCTATTCTTTTTATCTATAATTTTTTAAATTTATAATCTAACTTTTTAATTACTCATTCCAAAAAATAAATAATATACTTATTTAAATAATCATTTACTAATATGTCAAAAAATAATTACTATCCAATTAAATAATCTATAGTTATTTTAGGAAGTTACTACTTATAATCTCACTATAATTTTCTCTATTATAAATATTTAACTTATTTCAAATCTTTTGATATTTTACAAAAACTTTCATTAATAGAAGTAAGCAGTAAAATAATATGTCCAAGAGCAAAGAAAAATAAACAAATAAGTAAACTAACAAACCAGATAAAAATCATTAAAGAAAAGTTAAATTCTGTAGTAACACAAGTACCTGCATATAAAGATGATCCACTACCACAAGCAGGAAATAAATTACCAAAAACAATTCCTAAAAAGAAACAAATAATATAAATAACTATAGCAAATCTTTGATACCCATTAAATTTATAATTACCAACTTCTTTTGTAATAGTCCTAATTTTAGGTAAATCTTTTTTAGCCCGTTCAATTTCTTCAAACATATCCATAATTAATTATCTCCTTTCTCATCATGTCCTTTATTCTCTTTTTTTCTTTTTCTATGATGTTTTTTATTACTAATTTCATCCTCCTTATCTTTTGTAACAAAATCTAATTCATCTAAAGAGCCACCATTCTCTTTATTATCAACCTTAACTATATCATTTAAAGAATTATCCTCTACCCTATTAGTATCCATTTTCAAATCAACATTATCCTTAGATTTTTTTTTCTTGCTATCTAAAAATGAAAAATACAAATAAACATATCTTGCAAATAAAATAGTATAAATACAATCAAATAAAGTAAGTACAGTTCCATCAAAACTAGTAGCCGAAATCAAATTAACTGAAAGTAAAATAACAGCAAATACCATTATACTATAAAAATATCCCTCATTAGTAATTTCATTAAAAGGAGATTTAACAAGTCTAAACTCCTTCCAAAGTCTTGTTCCTCTTAAAAAAGTATGAATCAAATAAATAAGAAAAATAACATGTAATACTAAAGATAATAATGTATAAAAAGAAAATGATTGAAAAATCGTAAATACTGAAGCAAATCCTATTAAAAAATAAAGTAAAATCAAAAATACATTTAAAAAATCAAAATACTTCTTACCTATATCAAACTTTAAAGCACAAAAATACACCAATGTAAGTAAATATGTACTATTATGATTCATAATACTTCTTAATATGTATATAGCACTCATATTACTATTAACCGCAAATGACTGACTAAATATAATGATTAAAGCAATCACCAAAATCAATAAATTAGTAACAATACTGGGATTATCATACCATTCTAACTCAACTTTTTTCTCATCTAAATCCATCATATCACCTTCCATGATACAAGTATACCATAAATCATAAAAGCTAGTTAACGAAAAATACATTATTTTATTGGAAGGTTTACAATAATTATGTTATAATAAAACAAAATTGGAGGGGATAATATGTCTATACCAACTATTGCCTTAGTAGGAAGACCAAATGTTGGAAAATCTACTTTATTTAACAAAATTATTGGTAAAAAAATCTCAATTATTGAGGACACTCCAGGTGTAACAAGAGACCGCATATACCAAGAGGCTATATATAACAAAAAAAAGTTCTATGTAGTAGATACAGGTGGAATTGATACAACAAAAATGACTTTTAATGATGAAATAAAAATGCAAGCTGAAATAGCTATCAAAGATGCTGATATTATTGTCTTTTTAGTAGATGGAAAAGAAGGTTTAACTACTAATGATTTAACAGTAAGAGATATATTAAGAAAAAGTAAAAAGAAAGTTATTGTCGCTATTAATAAAATAGACGCTAAAGATGCCAAAAATAATATATATGAATTTTACGAATTAGGTTTTGATACATATATACCTATTAGTAGTATTCATAATACTGGATATATAGAATTAATGGATACAATTACCATGGATTTTAAAGAACAAGATGAACAAACTGATAATAGACTGAAATTTTCAATATTAGGACGCCCAAATGTAGGTAAAAGTAGTCTTATGAATGCTCTTTTAAATGAAGAAAGAGTTGTTGTATCAGACATAGCTGGAACAACCCGTGATTCTATTGATTCTATTTTAAAATATAATAATGAAGAATATGTTTTAATAGATACTGCTGGAATGCGCAAAAAAGGAAAAATATTTGAATCAATAGAAAAGTATAGTCTATTTAGATCATTAAAAGCTATTGATCGCAGTGATATCTGCCTAGTAGTCATAAACGCTGAAGAAGGAATTACAGAACATGACAAACATATTGCAGGATATGCTATAGATCGTGGAAAAGGCCTAATTTTAGTAGTCAACAAATGGGATACTGTAAAAGATACAACCATCCAAGAATACGAAAAATTAATAAGAGCTGAATTTCAATTTGCAACATATGCTCCTGTAGTGTTTTTATCTGCAAAAACAAAAAAGAGAATACACACTCTAATGCCAGAAGTATTAAAAGTATCAGAAAGTATCAAAAAAGAAATCAAAACAAGCCTAATAAATGAAGTAATCATGGATGCCTATCAGTTAAACCTCCCTCCCTCTTATAAGGGAAAAAGACTAAAAATATATTTTACGGCCCAAACAGGTATAAAACCACCTAAATTCACTTTCCGTGTTAATAACAAAGGATTAGTTCATTTTTCTTATGAAAGATATCTAGAAAATAAAATTAGAGAAAATTTTGACTTTACAGGCACCCCCATTACTTTACAATTTAAAAATAAGAATGGTGATGAATAATGATTATAGGAGACAATAATAACAATAATTTTAATAATATAAACAACCAAAACAATAATTTTAATCAACGATTAACTAGATTAAAAGAAGACAATAAAATTAGCAACCTAAGAAAAAACATGTTCGTAGAAGATAATACTATAAATAAACATACAGATCCTACTAATCAAAATGATATGTATGATAAAACACTAGCTATGTTAAATGAGCGCCTTCAAAAAGGTGCAATAACACTAGAAGAATTTAATAAAAAATGCTCTATTTTAGGACAGAAAAGACAAAAATAATAAACAAATAAAACCTCTTACATATAATTTAATAGGAGGTTTTTTTATGTTTGGAGATAACTTTTTCAAAAAAGTAGAAAATAAAACAAATGTTGATAAAGACACTATACTATCACTAGCCAAAAAGTTACAAAATAATAATTTAAAGGATGAATCAACAATCAGAGAAGTAATAAAAGACATAAGTAATATGACAGGCAAAGAAGTATCACAAGAAAAAGAAGATAAAATTGTAAATGCCATTATCAAAGATAATGTTCCTACTAATATAGATAAAATGTTTTAAAAATCCCTATACTTTGTAATTTGACAAATAATAACATTTGTCTTTTTCTATATGCCAAAGTAAAATAATCAAAAATTAAAAATATATATAAAAGTATAAAAAAACATTATAGAGATTAAAGACCCAATATTTTTCTTATTTAAACATTGTTTACCAACCTTAAATTTATTAAAAATTAAATTTTTCCAAAATAGGTAATTTATCAACACTCTGAATTTATTCTTTACCATTGACTATTTATAATTGTATTAAACTAACGACTGTACTAGTTAAAATTTAAAAAATATTATAAACAAATAAATTACTCATAATATTATATTTTAATTCATTTAAGGTCTTAAATTTATACATAAATCAAACAACTAGCAGAACACAAATATTACTTAATTACTATAAAACATATAATTATAACCACATAAATAACCAATATTATACAAATGTATATATCCTAAAAATTGTTCTTTTTTGAAGATAAATAACATAACTTTTATTGTATAAGGAGAATGAGTATATGGATAAACAAGAAATTATTAAAAATATCGCCAAAAGAAGTGGCGGAGACATTTATCTAGGTGTCGTTGGAGCAGTAAGAACAGGTAAATCGACTTTTATTAAACGTGTTGTTGAAACATTGATTGTTCCTAATATAGAGGACGAGTATGAAAGAAAAAGGGCCTTAGACGAAATCCCTCAAAGTGCTGCTGGAAAAACTATCATGACAACTGAACCCAAATTTGTACCAAACAACGCAGCCAAAATAAAAATAGATGACTTTTCATGTAACATACGTCTAATTGATTGTGTTGGTTATATGATTGATAAAGCCATGGGCGCAACCGATGAAAACGGACCTAGAATGGTAAAAACACCTTGGTATAGCGAGGAAATACCATTTATTGAAGCAGCTGAAATTGGTACTGAAAAAGTAATTACTGATCATTCGACTATTGGTATAGTAATTACGACTGATGGCTCAATTGGTGAATTCGATCGAAGTGACTATCTAGAAGCTGAAAACAGAGTAATAGAAGAACTTAAAAGCTTAGGAAAACCATTTATAGTAATACTAAATTCTACTCACCCTACACTACCAGATACTGAAAAGCTAGCTGAAAGTCTAAGATCAGAACACAATGTTCCAGTATTACCAATCAGTATAGAGGCTATGAACGAAAAAGATATGTACGAAATACTAAGAGAAGCATTATATGAATTCCCAGTACTAGAAATAAAAGTAAATATGCCAGAATGGATTGCCATTCTAAATCCAGATCACCCAGTCAAAAAAAGCTATATTAACTCAATAAAAGAAAGTATTGTTCAAATAGATAAATTAAAAGATATAGAAAATATTACCAAACATTTTTTAGAAAATGAAATGATCGAAAAAAGTTATCTATCAGAAGTTGATCCAGCAACAGGAATAATTACTGTAACCATAACAGCACCTGCCGATTTATACAACAAAACCCTAACAGATATCATCAAAATAGATGTTAAAAATAAAGCTGATTTACTGGCCTTATTCCAAGAATTTAACATTGCCAAAAAAGAATATGATCAAATTAAATACGCCCTAAAAATGGTTAAACAAACAGGCTATGGAGTAGCTACCCCATCCATTGAAGATATGAAACTAGATAAACCAGAAATAATAAAACAAGGACCACGCTATGGAGTAAAACTAAAAGCAGTAGCACCATCAATTCACATGATAAGAGTAGATGTAGAATCAACATTTGAACCTATAATCGGTAGCGAAGTTCAAAGTAAAGAATTAATCGATTATCTCATGAAAGATCAAGAAACAAAGCCAAACGAGATATGGAAAAGCGAAATATTTGGACGCAGTCTAGATTCTATAGTTCAAGAAGGGATACAATCAAAAATTAATTTAATGCCAGATAACATTCGTTTCAAACTTCAAACAACATTATCAAAAGTTGTCAATAAAGGATCTAATAATATGATTGCTATAGTAATATAAAAAATAAAATATTATTCCACTAATATACAGTCAGAAAAACATTAAAAATTACTAACTAAGAATGAACACAAAACAAAAAATCAAACAATTTATAAATAATCTAATTAGAGGATTGTAATCTATAACTAACAAGAAACAATCCTTTTAATTTTACCTTAATTTCAAAAATATTCAAGAATCTTTAAAATTAGACAATCAAAATGAATAAAATACTAATTACCATCAAAACTTATAAATAACAAAAAAGAAGCAAAATACTATCACTTCTAACATTATAAACTTGCTATTTATAAAAAGCTTACATCATTTCTATTAAGAATAAAACATCTATATTCTTTTATTTTTCCCTAAAAATTTTAGTCATACAATTCTATAATTATTCATTGTATACTAATTCATAAAAGATAAACCAACAAAATATAGCTTTTAAATAAAAGTATGCCCTTTATTTTGAATTCTATCCTCTATAAGCTAATACAAAAATCAACAGATTTTATTTTTTCAGTAAATTTTTACTAGTTCCTTTCAAATTACACTTTTCATGGATTGTTGCTTCATCAATAGAATCAATAAAAGGATCTGGACTATAACAAGAATCCACTATAGAATTATACAAAGGAAAATTGTTACCTATAAATTCCCTTATACCAGGAAATTGCTTATTCATTTCTCCCATTGTATACAAAAGTAATACTTTATTTCTTGGATGTGACACAATATTAAATGCTACCAAATCAAATTGATCTTTAGTTAATCCATCACGTATTTTTTTATTATCTAAGGTTACACGTGTATCAACATATAAAAAATGCCCTTTTGTAAACCATTCATCTTCAATCATAGCTAAAAATTGGCTATTATCATTATAAACTAAAGCTCTTTTTTCTCCATCATCGTAATTACCATAAGGTCCAAACTGATTATTCAATTCTATAACTACAAGATTTATCACTATGAGAATTTAACACAAATATATGTCTATTATCATCAGCCATATGGGTTATATCATTAAAAGAATTATCTTTAAATTGACAATCTAATCCAAAACCAAATACAGCAGCAAAACCTACAATTCCATCAGTATCTTCAAACCTTTTACTAGATAAATGATTATCATCTTTATCATAAAAATCTAATTGATTTTCTACAGTTTCACTAATAACAGCACGAACTCCAAAAAAACCTAAACCAATATTTATAACCTCATTATTTTCTTCTAATTCTTGTGTTATTCTTCTTCTATTCTCTGCTATCAATTTTTTGCTTCCTCAGTATAACCTTTAGATAACTGATTGTCTTTAACATAAGGTAATACCTCTGGATTTGTACCTATAACCTTTAAACTATCATTTTCCCTAGTTCTATTAACTATTATTGTACTTTCTTTTCCCCTCTCCTTTGTTTCAATTGTTGACACTGATACTAACTGACAAGCCAAAGCCAACATAATTAACTGATCCATTGTTTTTATACCATCACACCAATTATTTCCATCTTTATCAAAATATAAATTATCTAAACTATTTCCCTCTTCTATTGGTAAAGAATCTATATATTTAATAATAATATCTTTATTTACATTTAATTTTTCTGTACTAAATGCTACTGTAACGTTTCCTTCTGGATTAATAGATGAAACAGAAGTAAATTCACTAATAGACCTTCCATTTACTATCTCATCATCCTCAAAAAACAACTTTCAAATAATTTATTAACCTTTTCACTATCTAATATTTGCATATCTTTTATTCCGCTCCTTTAAGTAGTACTTATAATAACACAATCATAATAATAAAACAACTTTTTAACGAACTACCTCGGAGCAGAGCCTAGGAGAATTAAACCCTAAAAGATTAAACCAAGATTATAAATAAGGCTTACTAAATAATATTAATTAAAATAATAATTAAGTATCCATTTCTATTTTTAATTTCATAATAAAAGCATTTAATTTCTAAAATGCTTAAATATTTAAAAATTACTTAATTTTATTAACTAAATTATTATATTGATCAACTAAAGCTGTTGTACGTAATTTAATTTGTCCATCTGAAATTTCCCAATCATTATTACTATTCTTCAAGAATTGAAATGTCTCTCTACTAGTATCAAAAATAAGATTAATTTTTTTCTTTTGATCCTCTAATATTTGTTTAGAAACAACAAAATCTTTTGACATATCTTTATCAAGCATCAAATCCTGATATAATTTCACATAATAATGATTATCAATTACCTCATCAATATACTTCTTTATTTTATCCTCATCACAATTTTCAATTAATTGATCAATATCTTCATTAAATTGTTTTTGCTTCTCATCAATATATTGTAAAGATGCAACAAACTCTGGACCATCATTCGAATAATTATCAACAGACAATAATTCTATAAATTGTGAATCAGACGTAACTGCTAAAACTCTTTGAAACCTAACAGCATAATTATCTAAATATTTTTTTATTGTTTTTTCAATCAAGGCATAATTACCCTTAGTCTTAATAGGTCTATCATATCTATCCTTAGTAATATCAAGCTCTATTAAACTACGAACTTCCTTTTTCAATTTATTTTCCTCAGTAGCATTTCTAATAACAATAAACCCATATAATAAAAACAAATCAATAAACACAAAAAATACAACAAATAATATTTTTTTTCTTTTACTCATATCGATCACCAACTTTTCCATATTTTATTATAAAGTCAAGCTTCTATTTAATAAACGAACAACCTCATTACCATAAATAAACCTTCCAAACTCAACGATTTTTAGTATATCACTACAAGAATCATTAAGCAAACAATAAAATTTTCCATCTAGATACCGAATATCAGTATAATCTTTAATTATAAAATAATCATCTGTTTCAAAAAAGAATTTCTCATCAGGATAGACAATAATACGCAAATCAAGGCTGTTAGAAAAATCTAACTCTTCTAACTGATTAATCTCTAAAAAAAATCCGATATCTTTATTTGGAAAAACCTTTACTTTATAAAAACCACATAAATTCAGACGACTCTTTAGCTTTAAAATAAACTCTTTCACAATACGATTAACATCATCACGATTTTCCAAATTAATATTATTTAAATATAATATATTAACAAATATTCTATAAGAATTTTTACCAATAACCTCAATCTTCATATATTCACCTATACTAATATATGAAAAAAATTTAGATAGTTTCCATGAATACTAAGTCTTCGATTCTTTTCAACACATCTTTTATCCCCAACTTAGTCACACTAGAAAAAACTACTAAATCATCACCAACCACTAAATCAAGTGTATCCAAAATAATTTGAAGATTCTTTTGTTTCTTACTACCTCCAACTTTATCTGCCTTAGTCGCAATAATTGTAACTGGCAAATTATAATATTTTAAAAAGTTATACATCAACAAATCATCTTCAGTAGGCTTATGTCTAAAATCAATTAACATAAAAACCCTCTTCAATTGTTCACGCTTTTCCAAATATTCCTCTATCATCATTCCAAACTTAGCCTGCGTTTTCTTATCCGTTGCCGCATAACCATATCCAGGAACATCAATCAAATAAAATGTATTATTAATATTATAAAAATTAAGTGTTTGTGTCTTACCAGGCTTAGAAGAAGTATAAGCTAAATTTTTTCTAGAAAGTAAAGCATTAATAAAACTACTCTTTCCTACATTACTTCTTCCTACCAATAAAAACTCTGGCTTATTATCACTCGGATATTGACTACGTCTAGTAGCAATAATATCTAAATTAGCATCTTTTATTACCATAAAATCATACCACCTCTTCGTGAGTATTTTTATACTCAAATAACACCTTATCTAAATCATTCATCAAAAACATTGCCTCTTCAAAAGATTTAAGTCTAGCACCAGAAGCATATTTATGACCTCCACCATTATACGCCTCAGCTACTTGATTGATAGCAGGTCCTCTAGAGCGTATAGAAACTCTAATTAACTCATTCTTAACATCTTCCGTAATAGTAGCCCATACCAACACTCCCTGAATAAAGTTAAAATTATTAATCATATTACCAGCTGATGCACTATCCGCTCCAAATTCACGGATAACCTCATCACTAATTTTTACATAGCCTAAACCATTATCTGTAACAACCATATTCAAAGCAATATATCCTTCCAGCCTAACTTCATTAATAGGCCTTAAATATAATTTCTGATATAAATTACCAATATCGAGTGCATAATCTCTTATAAAACTAGAAACCAAAGAAAAAGTTTCTGCAGTACAACTATTAAATAAAAACCTATTAGAATCAGAAGCAAGCCCCATAAATAAAAGTCCTGCAATATCCTGATTACATTTCAATTGAGTACTTAAAATAAGTTTCATAATAATCTCACAAGCAGAACTTGCCTCATCATCTATATACTCTAAATCACAAAACTTTTCCACAAAAGGATGATGATCAATTTTTATTGAATAAGAAAACTGAGAAAAATCAACAGAATCAACTCTTTTCTTATCTGGCGTATCAGTAACAATTAATAAAGCATCACTTACATTCTCTACTTTATCAAGTTTACCAAATGAAATAAATTTTATACTTCCAGAGCCAATTGCAAAAACTTTCTTATCTGGAAAAGTAAGTCGTATAGAATCTCTTAAAGCAAGTTGACTAGACAAAGCATCTGGATCAACTCCTATATGTCTAGCAATAACAATAGTATCATATTGTAAAATTTTAGTTATTATTTCAGTAAACATTTATCATTTCCTATCCACCAATTAACCGCAAAGTATCTCTAGCAATCATTAATTCTTCATCTGTTGGAACTACATATACAGAAATTAAAGAGTCATCTGTACTAATCTTAGTAACCTCACCACGCTTGTTATTAAGATCCAAATCTATCTTAATTCCTAAGCAAGCAAGCTTCTCACACACTTCTCTTCTAAATGGTGCACTATTTTCACCTACTCCAGCAGTAAAACATATAGCATCAACACCACCTAAAAGAACATAATATTGTGCAATATAATCAACAACACGACGAACATACTTTACTTTAGCAAGTAAACATCTCTCATTTTGTTTCTCACATTCCTCAAGTATATCTCTCATATCATTACTATAACTACTCATCCCAAGAAGTCCGCTCTTTTTATTTAAATCATCAACAACCTCACTAGCATTTTTACCTTCTTTCTCCATTACATAAGGAATAATAGAAGGATCAATATCCCCAGAACGTGTTCCCATCATAATTCCAGAAAGAGGAGTAAATCCCATAGTTGTATCTACACATTTACCATCTTTAATAGCCGTTATAGAACCACCATTACCAATATGACAACTAATTAATCGAAAATTATCTTTACCCAAAATACCTTTCATAACTTCAGTAATATATCTATGACTAGTACCATGAAAACCATACTTACGTACACCATAATCACTATACCATGAATAAGGAACTGGATACATATAAGCCTCTTCATTCATTGTCTGATGAAAAGCAGTATCAAACACTCCAACCATTTTAACAGAAGGTAACACTTTTCTAAAAGCTTCTATTCCTAAAATATTAGCTGGATTATGTAATGGAGCAAACTCCCTAAAATTATCTAAATCATGAATAACTTCATCTGTAATTACAACTGATTCCTTATATTTATCTTTACCATGTACTAAACGATGTCCAACACCATCAATTTCATTCAAAGATCTAATAATACGTAATTCAACTAATTTATCTAATAAAATCTCAACAGCATCTGTATGAGTATCTAAATTAACCTCACACTGAAGCTTTTCGCCATTATATTTAATAGAGTATTTACCACCCTCTATACCAATTCGTTCAAATACACCACTAGCAATAACACTCTCATTTCTCATATCAAAAAGACTAAATTTTAAAGAGCTACTACCAGCATTAATAGAAATTATTTTCATTCATATCCCTCTTTCTAATAACCTAATAGTATTATACTACAATTCAAAAGAATAAAACAAGGTCTATTAAATCTATATATCATTTAAAACTTCTCACAACAAACAACAAAATCAACTCTATATTAATAATCATAACTCATTAATTATAGAAATAAATATAATTAAAATTTAAATAATTCTTCCAATAATATAACTATAATCTAAAAATAATTCTTATAATATCTTATTTCAATAACAATTATTAGTTACTAAAATATATAAAAAATAGTACTACATAATAAAAAGGACTTAACGCCCTTCACAAATCCTATAAGTATCTCTAGCAATCATTAACTCCTCATCAGTTGCTACAACATATGCAGGAATAGCAGATTCATCAGTAGTTATAATACCCTCAACACCTTTACGTACAATAGTTCTTTTATTTCTCTCATCATCTAATATAATACCAAGTGGATAGAGTTTTTTAATTATCTCTTTACGAATAATATCATCATTTTCACCACCACCTGCTGTAAAGCAAATAGCATCTATCATTCCACCTAATTTTACGTAATATTTCGCAATATAATCAACAATTCTATTTACATACATCTCTATAGCAAGCATTGCCTTTGATTCATTAGCTTCATACGCACGATCAACATCACGTAAATCACTCATTCCAGCAATTCCCTCTAAACCACTAGAATTATTTAATTCATCATCTAATAATTCTAAATACTTTCCTTCTTTTTGAGCAATATATTTTAAAATAGAATAATCAATATCCCCAGAACGTGTTCCCATCATAACACCTGCATTAGGAGTAAATCCCATAGAAGTATCAATTGATTTGCCACCTTTAACAGCCGTTATAGAAACACCACTCCCAATATGACAAATAATTAAGTTAGGTCTTTTACCAAGAATATCTGTCATTTTTTCTGTAATAAACTTATGACTAAGCCCATGAAAACCATATTTACGAACATGATGTTTCACATACCATTCATAAGGCACAGAATACAAATAAGTTGCCTCATCCATTGTCTGATGAAAAGCCGTATCAAAACAAGCTACCATTCTAGCATTTGGAATATTCTCTAAAAATGAGTAAATTCCTTTCAATGCTGCAGGATTATGTAAAGGAGCCAAAGGAGACATCGCATCTATCTCTGTCAACACCCTTCTTGTAATTTCTACACTTTTAGAATATTTATTCCCACCATGAACAACTCTATGACCAACGGCCTCAATTTCAGATAAAGAATTTACAATTCCTCTTTCTATAAATAATTGAAGTAAAATTTTTACAGCCACATCATGATCTTTTAATGGTATCAAAGAACTAATTTTCTCATTACCAATACGAATACTATATCCCGAATCATCCAAACCAATACGCTCAAATGCACCTTTAACAATAAGAGTTTCTTCTGGCATCTCATACAATCTAAACTTCAATGTACTACTACCAGCATTAACAGATAACAATTTCATATAAATATCTCTCCCTTTTTATATTCTATAACCTATATTATACACTAATAAGAACAAAATTCAAAACAAATTTTAAATACTTTATAAACAAATAATTTTTTGCTTCCTAAATATAAACTTTAACTCACACATACTTCAATCACAATAAAATATTTTTTACTGCTACTGATTTTCAACTAGCAAAATAATAATTATTACATTATAATTAACTTAGTATATTTAAAAATAGAAGGTGAATAAAATTGGACATAAAAGAAATAGAAATTTTAAGAAAAAGGGCTATGAATACTGTGTTAATCACATTTTTAACAACCATTATACTTACACTTATAATTTTTTCAATATTTTCCACTTTACCATCAGTTATCACTTTAAGTATTGGATTACAGCTGGTAGCAGTCATTATTGAAAACTCAAGAAAAAAATTCGATAGAGAATTTAAAACTACTTTTGTTATTCCTAATCTTAAAACTATACTTAGTGATTTAATTTATGAACCCGAAAAAGGAATAGAAGAATCAATAATAAGAGAAACTGGAATAATGAATAAAAATTCTCGCTACTCATCTAATGATTTTATTTCTGGCAAATATAAAAATAAAAAGGTAATTAAAGCAGATTTTTTAATAGAAGAGAAAAAAAGAACATATAATAGCGAATATGGCTATAGTAAACAATGGTTACCTACTTTACATGGATAATGGTTAATCTTTGATTTTAAGAGAAATTTCAAAAGTACTATAATAATATATCAAAATTTTTTTACAAATTCAGAGTTAAATTATCCTAACAATCAGTATAAAAATATAAAAACAAAAGATGAAGAATTTGATAAAAATTTTATTATATATGCTCAAAATGAAAATGAGGCACTATTCACTATAACACCTGAATTAATAAAAAAAATAAAAAAAAATACATAAAAAAAATATGGAGCCATGATATTTTATTTTAGCAATGATAAATTACACATAGGTATCCACAATGCTACAGATTCTTTAGAATGGGATATATTCACTAAAATTAATAAAAAGAAAGTGGAAAAAAGCATCTCAAAAGATACACAACTTATTAAAACTATTATGGATGAATTAATAATAGATAAAAATTATAAATAAAGTTCTAACAAAAAGATAGGTAATCATCACCTATCTTTTAAGCTATACTTATTTATTTGTATTGTTATAGCTTCCGCTAACTTGGTTTAATCCATTTTGTACTAAACGTCTTGTAATTTCACCACCAACTGTACCGTTTGCACGGCTAGTAGCATCTGGTCCTAAATTTACACCGAACTCATTAGCTATTTCATATTTCATTTTATCAATAGCTTGTTTAGCACCTGGAACTCTCATCTTCATTGAAGAATTGTTATTTGAGTTACTCATTTATTTCACCTCCTGTACATTACTAGAATGTGAAATAATTCTTTTCTTATACATAATTTTTTTTGGTAATTTATAGCAATTCACTAAACTCAGAATTATCATTATCAATTATCTTTATAGTATTAATAGAAGTTACTGCTTCATTAATCATTTTCTTATAATCAAACTTCTCTTCCTCAACACTAGCAACCTCTATTTTAGGATTAATAACAGGATGCTTTGGTACAAATACAGTACAACAATCTTCATATGGTAAAATACTAGTTTCATAAGTAGAAATTTTTTTGGCTAAAGAAATAATTTCCAACTTATCTAAACAAGCAACAGGTCGAATGACTGGAACTGAAGTAACTTCATTAATAACAGCCATACTAGTTAACGTTTGACTAGCAACCTGTCCAATTGATTCACCATTAATAATAACATAACCATTATTGATTTTTACTAATTTTTCCATAATACGATACATCATACGACGCATAATAGTAATACAGTAGTCACTACGACAATTTTTATAAATTGCCTCTTGAATAGGTGTAAAATCAACTACATGCAAATTAATATGACTACAATATACTGCTAATTTTTTACTAAGTTCTATAACTTTTTCCCTAGCTTCCAAACTAGTATGTGGTATTGCTTCAAAATAAACAGCATCAACCAAAACTCCACGCTTCATAGCTAAATATCCAGCAACAGGAGAATCAATACCACCAGATAACATAAGCATTCCCCTAGGTTGACTACCAACAGGATATCCACCAAGACCTTTATAACTATTAAGATAAATATAACTTTTATTTTCTCTAACTTCTACATTTAAAAATATATCTGGAGAATGAACATCCACCTTAACATTATCCATATTTTTTAAAACTAAACTGCCCAAAACATGATTAAGTTCTTGACTATGAATTGGAAAAGATTTATCACTTCTTTTAGAAATTACTTTAAAAGTTTTAAAATCTTCTAAATTTAAAAGTTCTAAAACTCCACTTTTTATCTTTTCAATATTAGTATCAACAATCAATGCTATATGATACATATGTATACCAAAAATTTTATCAATAATTTTTTTTATTTGTTCCAAATCTTCATCTAAAAATTCAATATACATTCTAGCTCGATCTTTAAAAATTTTTACTGAATATTTAGATAATTTTTCTTTTACATTATTATATAAAGTATTTATAAAAAAATTACGATTACCCTTTTTAGTACTAAGTTCCCCATACTTAATTAATATAACTCGCAAAAATTCATCACCACCAGGCGTATTTTATCATATAAAAATAAAAAAGTATAGTTATCACAACAGGTAACTATACCAAGAAAAATGAATTTTAACTAATTTTTTTATATATTATAAGCCAAAACTTAATTAATAAAACTAAAATCTCTAGTTATCATAAATACTCAACAATTTTTTATAAATATTCTCATCAACTATTGAAGTAGCCTTAATAGAAACATCTAAAGAATCTTTATAATCACCCTTATAAAATTTAGCCTCAGCATCACTTAATCCCCGATCAACTTCTGCATAATAAGCACGATATCTATTACCATAAACAATAGACATTTCAGCTAACTGAGCTGTTTTAATCATTTCATTAGTAGTATTATAAAGTTTTAATACTAAATCTCTTGCTGTATCAACTCTTGTATTTAAAGTCTTTATAACAATTGGTTTTTTCTCTAATTCATTAATCACCTCAATAATAGCTTCATTCGCCTCTGATAACTGAACAAAATAATTATCAGTAATAACAGGAAGTTTATAACTACGCATTCTATTCTTACACTGTTTTAAAAACTCTTGTATCTCATCAAGCTGCTCTCTTGCCCTTACCTCATCATCATACATATTACCAAGAGATTTTAAAGCCTTATCAAAATCATCTTCCATTCTCTTTAAACGCATGGTCAAATCTTCTATCTCTTCACTTAATAAAGAATAAGGAGAAGAAGAGGCCTCAACTTTAGCCAACATTTTTTTATAATCATCATTAATAACAACGAGTATTTTATTAACTTCATGAATAATCGAAATATCCTCATCACTCAAATCATACATACTTTTAATATCATCAAGTTGCTCATAAACATCATTAACTAATTCATTAGTTTTTTCAATCTTTTTTTGAAAATCTTTCTCAATCTCTTCATAAACTTTACGGGACAATCTCTCTTTCTCAAAATCGAAAAACAAAGAATCATAGTATTCCAACATAACTTTTAAATCAAACATACACCCTTCAAGATTTAACACTTGAACCTTATCTAATATTGTCTCTATATTTTTCTTAGATTCTTCTAAATTATACTCAATATTTAAATACTCTAAAGGATAATCGTGTTCAATCATATCATTATAAGTAAGTTCAACCTCCCTCATACGATTTGGAATAACTTGCTTTGCCATAAGCAAAACATCAGGAACTTCTTTAACTATAATACTCATATGTTCAATCATAGCATCAAGTGCCTTAACAATATGAACAACTTCACTATACTCATTAGCTTCCATGACCTTTTCAAAGTCTAAAAAACGCTTCTCAATATTCTCAAGTTGCATTTCAACAGCATCCTGCATATCATCATATAACTGTTTATGATCATGAAATTCCTTATTAAGCTCACGATACTTTGTTTTAAGTTTAATAACTATTGCCCTATACTTCTCTTCACTCAAAGTAATGTCTTTTATTTCTTCAAGCAAATGGTTAGCAGCTTCTCTAACCTTATAAATCTCTATCTCAATCTTTGCTATTCTATAATTACAAGATTTATAATCTCTTCGTTCAACATACATATCCAAATCTAGTAACATATCATCAATAAGAGCCAATTTATTTTCTTTCAAATAAGTAAAACGATCTTGCCACTTATTATATTTCTCTTCCATTTTATCGTTTTTTATAATAGGTTCAACCTTAGAAAGCTCAAGTAAAACTGGTGTACTAGCAACCAAATTTCTTTGTACTTCCAAATCTTTAACACGATTACGATAATATTTACGTCTACATCTTCTAATAACAAAAAGGATAACAAGGACAATAATAATTGCCAAAATGACTATAGAACCAATAACTAAAAATTGCTCATGCATATCCACACCTCTATTATATATCTACACATATTCTACCACAAATTTGAAACGTTTTTCTACTATTTTAAATAATTTAACTACTATTTTAAATTAAGACTTTCTAAAACCTTGACATACCAACAAATTTACCATATAATAAAAACTGCAAATTCCTTGAAACAGCAGATTTAGAGTATTTTAATGTGTTTTATAAAAAATTAGTAACTATTGCTGTTTATGTGAAAACATTAAAAACTCCCTAAAATACGACTAAATCATTTTCAAAGATTTGTAAAAGAAGGGAGAAAATATGTCAAGATATACTGGAGCAAGTTATAAAAAAGCTCGTCGTGTAGGATTTTCTATTAGCGAAACTGGAAAAGAATTAGCTCGTCGTCCTTATGGCCCTGGGCAACATGGACAAGATCGCAAAGGAAAATTATCAAATTATGGAATCCAACTAAAAGAAAAACAAAAACTACGTTTCATGTATGGTTTAAATGAAAGACAATTCAAAAAAACCTTTAATGAAGCACAAAAAATGAAAGGTATTCATGGTACTAATTTCTTAAAATTATTAGAATCTAGATTAGATAATTTAGTTTATCGTATAGGTTTTTCAACAACTCGCCGTGGAGCAAGACAACTTGTAAACCATGGTCATGTAACAGTAAATGGTAAAAAAGTAGATATTCCATCTTATCGTGTAAAAGTTGGAGATGTAATTTCATTAAAAGAAGACGATAAAAACTTAAAAATAGTTACAGAATCACTTTCAAAAACAACAAAACGTGTAGATTTTATAACCTATGATGAAAACAAAATGGAAGGTACTTTCGTAAGACTTCCTGAAAGAAATGAATTAAATGCTGACATCAATGAAGCATTAATAGTTGAATTCTATAACAAATAAAAGAGCACCTAGCTCTTTTATTTTTTTGATGAACTACCCCACAGTCAAGCAGCGGGAAATTAAACCATAAGAGATTAAATTCTATAATAAATGATAAAGAACTATTCACTCAATTATTTATAAGAATAGAAGATAATTTTTTGATTAAAGACAAAACTAAACACACAATTCTTTATAATATCCAAAATACACTAATAAATTATTATGAAGAAAAAACAACCAAATTAATCCAAGAAAACAAATTAACTCCTGATCAACTAAAACAATCAATTGCCAATTTTGAAGCTACATTAATTACACCAGAAAAACTAAAAATCACAGCAACAAATACAGAAAATTACCTTGATATAAATCAAAATATAAAAAAATTCAATAAAATAAAAACTAAACCTATATCAAATAAATAACAACAATCACAAATAAATAGATACTTCTAACAATACTATTAGTCTACACTCAACTTCTATTTAACTATTTAAACTAATTCAAAATTTCTATTAACAATTACATATTAACTAAAATAAGAGTATGTAAATAAATCTACTTTATTTACAAATTATCAGTGTATAGATTAACTAACCCAATGTATTTATTAAATATATTTTATAACTACTCATAAATACCTATATAATATTTTTTCTTACCACGACGTATAACAAGATATTTTGAAGCCAAGCAATCACTTTTAGCAATAATAAAATCTAACTCATCAATTTTTTTACCATTCAAAGTAATAGAACCATTACCAATAAATTCCCTTGCCTCCCTCTTACTAGAGCAAACGCCTGTTACTACCAATAAATCAACCAAAGACATATCACTAGAAATATTAAAAGGTTCCAATCCTTTAAAAGCCATCTGTATTTCCTTCTCTGTAAAAGACTGAATATCTCCACTAAACAAAGATTCACTAATTTTCACAGCTTCTTCATAAGATTTACTACCATGTAAATCTGTTATAATTTCTCTAGCTAAAGTCTTATGTGCCTCTCTTAAATGAGGATTTTCCTTATTTCTACTTTCCAAATCTTCTATTTCTTCTTTTGTTAAAAAAGTAAAAATCTTCAAATAATCAATTACCATGCTATCATCAACATTTATCAAATATTGATATAACTCATAACTAGAAGTCTTGCTCTCATCTAACCATAAAGCATTACCCTCACTCTTACCAAACTTATGTCCATATTTATCTACAACTAATGGAGTTGTAAAAGCATAAGCATCCTTTCCTAATTTCTTTTTAATAAGATCTAACCCTGTCGTAATATTCCCCCACTGATCAGAACCTTCAACTTGCATAATACAATTTTTATTCTTATATAACCATAAAAAATCATATCCTTGTATTAATGTATAAGAAAATTCAGCAAAAGTAATTCCTGTATCTAATCTTCTTCTAATGATATCCTTATCCAATAAATAATTAACATTTATATACTTACCAACATCACGTAAAAAATCTGTCAATTCATATCCTCTAAACCAATCATAATTATTTACAACTTCAGCCTTACCATCTAAAATTTTAGCAATTTGTACACTAATACCCTCCAAATTTTTACTTAATTGCTCTTTAGAAATAATTTCACGCTCCGAAGTAGGCCTAGGATCACCTATAAGACCAGTAGCCCCTCCACAAAGTAAAATAGGATGATGTCCTACCTTAGCTAACCTTTTAGCTGTTACCAAAGAACCATAATGTCCTAAATGTAAACTATCAGCTGTAGGATCTGTTCCCCAATAAAATGTAATATGCTCATTATTCAACTTATCAGCAATATCATCACCAGCAACATCCTTAATAACCCCTCTCCATTGTAATTCCTCAAAAAATGTCATTTTCTTTCCTCCTCTAACTTAAGTTCAAAAATATCTCCCAATACATACCCATAATCTAAATATATGCTATCAACATCTTTACTAATAACATCATTCTTCTCATAACCCAAAACAGACAGAACATGATAAACAGAGTCTTCACTAGGTCCCTCTATTTCCATATAAGTAGGAATTAAAGGCCAAAAATCAATATCAATTTCTACACCATTAAATAAATACTGAATTCTTCTATTTTCTTGATAACTTCTAGGTACAAATCCCAATTCTTTTAAAAGCAAATTACACCTTTCAAAATTATCAACTTCGATTTCTAACTCTTGTGTTCCATCAATAGAAGAAGAAACTATATTTTTAACAGTAAGTGTAGTCCTATCCCCATTTGTACGAAGTCGTATCCACTTTTTTGAATTATTCGACAAAACATCGTAAACATAACGTCTCTGAATAAAATCCCCTTGTAATAAAGCTCCAAGCTCCTCTAACTTTTTAATAACTTTTTCTACATCAATCTCTAATATTCTAACCTCATACTCAGTATGCAAAAAATCACTCCTCTTCTTATAAAATACAAAAAAACTATCATCCACTTAAGGACGAATAGTTCGCGGTACCACCTTAATTCACATAATTGTGCACTCTAAAATCTTAACGCGATAAACGACTTTTCTCATAGTAACGTACTTCACTTTTATATCAATCTTAATTTTCACCTACCATTAAGTCTCTAAAAAATAATATAAAAACTACTAAATACTAATCATAGAAAATATAATATTATATTATCATACTACTTTAACTTTTTCAAACAAAATTTGCAAATCATTATAAAAAGCTTTTCTGTTCTAAATTGTAAGTAATATATTAATAAAAAATAAAACTAATATATAATATTTAAAAAAAATAAAAGTGCCAAATTATTTCGGTTCTATAATAAATAGTGTTGGTGAGTAAAATCACTTGACACTATTTTTAGT
>CAOJZZ010000004.1 GCA_948466315.1 uncultured Mycoplasmatota bacterium
ATATATCAGGAATTGACTTAATAAGCGAATATCCTACAGCAAGCATTCAAGCACCAGCAGGTTCTTATTTAATATTACCAGTAGTAACTATGAACATTTACGCAGTAATGATTGGTAATATTGAGTTTAAAAGTAGTAACAGTACATGGTATTTAAACAATTCTGAAATAAATGCCAAAATATCAGAACTTAATTTTTATAAATATGAAACCAAAGATTATGTAGAAATAGGAGAAGAATTTGAGTACACACTAGAAGTATACTTTCCTAAATATCCAACAAATGCTACCAATAAGATATTTTACATAAAAGATGTAATAGATAATGGAATAACTTTTAGTGGATTTTCATCAATAGAAGTAGAAGTGGATGAAACAAAAGTAGCAGTATTAGAAGATGGGAGAATATTAGATGAAGATGAAAAAGAGCTTGGAAACATCTCTATAGAAGGTCAAGAAATGACAATAAATTTTAATGTTGATAATATTATATCTGATAGACTATATATATATTACAAAGCAAAATTAAATAATAGTGCTAGTATTGGTGTGGATAATAAAAATAAAAATACCGCAACCCTAACATACTCTAATGACCCTTATTGGTACAAATACAACAACACAAACAGTGGAAAACCTTGTTGGTACATTCGGTTTAGAAATATTTAAATATGAAAATAATAATAAAAACAAACCACTAAGTGGTGCTGTATTTGAAATTTATAGAGATAAAGAATGTACTCAAAAAGTAGGAACTACAACTCCAACAAATGAACAAGGAATTGCTTATTATAAAGGACTTAGTATAGATAAGTTGTATGATAATGAAGAAATTGATATTAATGGTATATATTATGTAAGTAGACAAAAAAAATATTATTTAAAAGAAATAACAAGTCCTGAGGGATATGTTGTATCTAGTAAGCCAATTATGACAAAAATTGGTTATGACTATGTATCTGAATCTGGAATTTATGAAAGTGAAGCAGTACCAAATGGAGAAGGAACATCTATAGGCGAACGCGCTGGATATTATAGAATTGAAGTACCAAGCTATAAAAATATTTTATTACCAGTAACTGGTGGGGCAGGGACAATTATTTTTACTATTATGGGCTTAATATTAATTTGCAGTTCAACCTACTACTATCTAAAATATAAAAGTAAAAGGATTAATGATTAAAATATGAAATTAGAAGTATTACTATCAACAATTAATTTAGATAAGAAGACTCTAGATTCTATGAATATAACCAGTGATTGTATAGTGATAAATCAATGTAGTAAAAACACATATGAAGAATATAAAGATTTTAAAATATATTCTTATAACGAAAAAGGAACATCACTAAGTAGAAATAAAGCCTTAGGAAAAGCAACAGGAGATATTCTTTTATTATGTGATGATGATATAATATATAATTCAGATTATGAAACCATAATATTAGATGAATTTGAAAAAAATGAAGAAGCAGACGTAATAGTATTTAATCTTTTCTGTGAAGATAGACTACAAAAAAATATTATTAAAAATAAAAAGGTTAAATTTTATAATTGTTTAAGATATGGTAGTCCTCAAATTGCCTTTAAAAGAAGTAAAATAGAACAAAAACAAATAAAATTTGATTTAGATTTTGGTCCAAATGCCAAATATTCTTGTGGTGAAGATACCTTATTTATTGTTACCTGTTTAAAAGAAAAACTAAAAATATTTTCTAGTCCTAAGTTTATTGGAACCATAAAAAAAAGCCCCTCAACTTGGTTTTGTGGTTATAATGAAAAATTTTTCTTTGATAAAGGAGCTATATTTTATGCAATTAATAAAAATATTAGTTTAATACTATGTCTACAATATTTAATTAGACATAAAGAAACTTTACAAAATATAAATTTTACTAAGGCTTTAAGACTAATGATGGCTGGGATGGAAAATTATAAAATAAATATTAAAGATTACAGAGAGGTTTTATAAAATGATAAAAAAATTAAACAATATAAATGTTATGTATATTATAATATTCATTTTTCTTTCATTCCTTAGTTCTGTTTTTTTAACATTTAGAATGATTAGTTCAAGGGTATATGCCTATACATTATATACAACAGGAATAATTTCACTACTACTTATAATATTAAACTTTATAAAAAACAAAGAGCATCTAAAACTATGTGATATAATTATTCTTTTTCTGGCCATTCTAGCAATCATTTCCACTTGTTTTGCTAAAAATATTTCAGTAAGTATTTTTGGTTTTAGAAACTGGAATGAAGGACTACTAAGTTTGCTTACTTATTATTCTTTGTTCTCGCTTTCTACCTTTATTAAAAACAAAGACAAGGAATTTATAATGAATATGCTTTTATTTTTAGGTGTTTTTCAAGTCTTTTATGGTTTGTTTCAAGTACTTGGTATATTTGAAAGTGTGCATGATGGTACAAGATATGCAGGTGGTTTAGTTGGTAATTCTATGTTTTTTGGTACTCAAAATGTTTTATGGCTAGCCCTTTCAATAGGGTTATATAGTTTTTCTTCAAATAGAAATTATATAATATATATATTTATATTTTCACTAGGGATTTTTCTTTCTGGTTCTATGAGTGCAGTTGTAGGAACAGGAGGAGTGATTCTATCATATATAATATATTTATTATATTTAAAGTACAAAAGAAATGAAGTGAAACCTTATCTAAAAAAACTTACAATAGTCTTAATATCTTTGTTTATAAGTCTTATTGTTGGTACTTTTATAAATCACTTATTATTTGAAGATATTAAAGAAATGATATTTCAGTTATTTAATATTACAGTAAACAAAGAGGTTATGGATAATTATGGGACTAATAGAATTTATATATGGAAAAACGTTTTAAAAGTAGTGCCAAAACACTTATTACATGGAGTAGGAATTGATTGTTTTGCTTATGCTTTTCCAAAAGGACTCCTTCTACCATCTTCTATTTTACTACTAGTAGATAAGGCTCATAATGAATTTTTACAAATACTTTTAACTCAAGGGATTTTTGCTTTACTTACTTATATATCTTTTTTATTAATCATTATTAAAAATTGTACTAAAAAATTAGTTAAGGAAAATTATATAAAAATGGCTCTATTCTTAGCCATCATTGGTTATCTTACTCAATCATGTTTTAATATAAGCGTAATTACTGTAGCACCACTATTCTATATTATATTAGGTCTAGCATATAATAGAGGTAATGATGATGAAGCCATTAGTTAGTATAATAATTCCTGTATATAATGCTGCTAAGTTTTTACCTGATACTATTAATTCTATTTTAAATCAGACCTATAGAAATTGGGAAGTAATATTAGTGGATGATAAGAGTACAGATAATAGTGTAGAAATAATAGGAAAATATATAAGTAATAACATAAAACTAATAAAGCTAGATAAAAATTATGGTCCAGGATTTGCTAGAAATAAGGGAGTAGATAGTGCTAAGGGTAAGTTAATTTGTTTTTTAGATGCTGATGATTTATGGAAAAAAGATAAATTAGAAAAACAAGTTAATTTTACTATTACCAACAATTATCATTTCACATATACTAGTTATGTTTATTCTAATAAATTTGGTAAAGAAACCAGCTGTGTTGTCAAGGTACCATTAAAAGTTAAATATCATGATTATTTAAAAAACACTATAATAACTACTTCTACTGTTATGTTTGATATGTGTTATTTTGATAAAAAAGATCTTTATATGCCTAATTTAAAAAGAGGGGAAGATGGAGCAACTTGGTTAAGAATATTAAAAAAAATAGATTATGCCTATGGTTTAAATGAAGATTTAGCTCTTTATAGAATATCAAGAAATACTTTATCTTCTAATAAATTACTTTCTATAAAGTGTATTTGGCATTTATATAGAAAAGTAGAAAGTTTAAGTATTTTAAAAAGTACATATTATTTTATTTTCTATACATTTAATACTATTAAAAAAAGAATAGGATAAAACATTTATAATGATAAAGAATATATAATAAGGGCAACCATAAATATGATAGCTCTTTTTTAGTATTCTAAAAAATAATATATAATAAAGTACAAGATATCAAAAAAGTATCATTCTAGTTTTTGCATTCGCTATAAATATATAGTATAATAAATACAAATACTGAAATGGTGGTAACATAAATGAAACAAGAAAATATTAGAAATTTTTGTATTATAGCCCATATTGATCATGGGAAGAGTACTTTAGCTGATCGTATATTAGAAAAAACAAAGGCCCTAGAAAAACGAGAATTAAAAGAACAGATGTTAGATTCTATGGATATTGAACGAGAACGTGGAATTACCATAAAATTAAATGCTGTTAGATTAACTTATAGTTATGATAATAGTGAGTATTATTTTCATCTTATTGATACCCCAGGACATGTAGATTTTTCTTATGAAGTATCAAGAAGTCTTGCAGCATGTGAAGGAGCTTTATTAGTAGTAGATGCTACTCAAGGAGTAGAAGCTCAAACTCTAGCTAATCTTTATTTAGCTCTTGATAATAATTTAACAATCATTCCAGTAATTAATAAAATAGACTTACCATCAGCTAATCCTGATAAAGTTATAAAGGAATTAGAAGAGTTGGGTTTTAGCGAAGAAGAAATTGTTCTAACTAGTGCTAAAACAGGTGAGGGAATTGAAAAACTTCTAGAAACTATCATAAGAAAAATACCTGCACCTGCTGGAAATAAGTCTAATAAACTACAAGCCCTTATTTTTGATAGTCTTTTTGATCCCTATAGAGGCGTAATTACTAGTATTCGTGTAGTAGAAGGAGAAGTAAAAGTAGGAGATATTATTAAAATGATGGAGACCAATGCGGTTTATGATGTTATAGGTCTTTCCATTAATACTCCTAAAGAAGAAAAAAAGACTTCTTTAAAAGCTGGTGAAGTAGGCTATTTATATGCCTCAATCAAAAGTATTAGTGATGTTCATGTAGGGGATACTATCACTTTAGAGAGCAATTCAGCAACCAAAAAACTTCCAGGTTATAAACCTATGAAACCAATGGTTTATTGTGGACTTTACCCTATTGAATCAAGTAAATTTGAAGATTTACGTGAAGCCTTAGAAAAATTAAAATTAAATGATGCTGCCTTAGTATATGAACCAGAAACATCAAAAGCTTTAGGGTTTGGTTTTAGATGTGGTTTTTTAGGACTTTTACATATGGAAATTACTGAAGAACGTATAGAAAGAGAGTTTAATATCGAACTTATTGCTACATCTCCTTCTGTTGTTTATGAAGTGATTTTAACAGATGGAAGTAAAACTATAGTTGATTCTCCAACCAAGATGCCTAAAAGAGAATTAATCTCTAAAACTCTAGAACCATATGTTAAATCTAATATCTTTACACCAAGTGAATATATCGGTCCAATAATGGAATTATGTCAAGATAAAAGAGGAACATTTTTAAATATAGATTACTTAAGTCAAGAAAGAGTAACCATAAATTATGAAATTCCTTTATCAGAAATTGTCTATGATTTTTTCGATCGTATGAAATCTTGTACTAAAGGTTATGCCTCTTTTGACTATGAAGTAATCGGTTATAAAGAAAGTAATCTCGTAAAAATGGATATTCTTCTAAATGGAGAAATAGTGGATGCCTTAAGTGTTATAGTTCATAAAGACTTTGCTTATAATAGAGGCAAAACAGTAGTAGAAAAGTTAAAAGAAATTATTCCACGACAACTCTTTGAAGTTCCCATACAAGCAGCGATTGGTACTCATGTAATTGCTCGTACAGATATAAAAGCCATGCGTAAAAACGTTTTAGCTAAATGTTATGGAGGAGATGTAAGTAGAAAGAAAAAGTTACTAGAAAAACAAAAAGAAGGTAAAAAACGTATGAAAAAAATAGGTAGCGTAGAAGTACCACAAGAAGCTTTTTTATCTATTCTTACAACGGATACTAAAAAGTAATGATTAAACATGCATACATACATATACCATTTTGTGAAAAAATATGTACCTATTGCGATTTTTGTAAAATGTTTTACCATGAAAAGTGGGTAAATGAGTACTTAGACCAACTAGAAAAAGAAATAAAAACTAAATATAATAATGATACACTAGAAACAATTTATATTGGTGGAGGAACACCAAGTTGTCTCAATATAAAACAATTAGAACAATTATTAGAAATAACCACTAACTTAAAAAAAAGTACTAATTTAGAATTCACAATAGAGTGTAATTTTGAAAATACGACTAAGGAAAAATTACAGCTATTTCATAAATTCGGTGTCAATAGACTTAGTTTTGGAATAGAAACAATTAATAAAAAACAAGCTGAATTTTTAGGAAGAAATATATCTAAAAAACAAATTATAAAGATATTAAATACAGCTAAATTCATTGGTTTTACAAATATAAATGTAGATTTAATGTATGCTTTTCCCAATCAAACTATAATAGATATTAAAGAAGATTTAGAATTTTTATTTAGTCTAGATATAAATCACATTTCTACTTATTCATTAATAATTGAGAAAAATACCAAGATTGGTCTACAAAATATTAAGTCAATTTCTGAAGACTTAGAATATGAAATGTATAACTATATCTGTCAAGAATTAGGTAAAAGAGGCTTTATTCATTATGAAATAAGTAATTTTGCCAAACCAAATTATAAATCAAAACATAATCTTTGTTATTGGAAAAATAAAGAGTACTATGGTTTTGGATTAGGAGCTAGTAGTTATTTAGAAAATAAGCGAATTACCAATACAAGATCTTTAACCAAATATTTACAAGAAGAATATATAAAAGAAGAGGAAATAATAATTAAAGAAGAACAAATAGAATATGAAATTATCTTAAATCTAAGAACAAAAGAAGGAATAAATTTAAAAAAATTTAAAAATAAATATGGAATAGAAGTAAAAGATGCATATAATTATTTTTCCCTTCTTTTACATGGTTTACTAAAAGAAGAACAGGAAAATCTTTTTATTCCAGAAGATAAATGGTATATTAGTAACGAGATAATAGTAAAGCTTTTAGAAGGAGAAAAAGAAGTATGAATAGAGAAAAAGTTTTTGAAAAAGAATTAAGTTATATAAAAAGTTCAAAGATAAAAAATGCCTGTTTAGAAATGATTAAGTTATTACCAGAGTATTTTTTTGAAGTACCAGCATCCTCAACTGGAAAATATCATCCTGAATATACTCAGGGTGAAGGTGGACTTCTTCGTCATACCAAAGCGGCAGTTAGAATAGGATATGAATTATTAAGTGATCCAAGTATTGGAGATAAATATCAAAGTGATGAAAAGGATTTAATGTTAATGGCTTTACTATTACATGATGGTCTAAAGTCTGGTTTAGAAAAAGAAAAATATACAAGATTTGATCATCCTATTTTAATGGCTGATTATATTATGGATAATGAAGAAGTTTTAGGTTTAGAGGTAGAAGAGATTGAGTTTTTAGGAGATGCTATAAAAACTCACATGGGACCATGGACTACTGATTATAATGGGGTAGAAGTATTAGAAAAACCTAAAACAAAGTATCAAAATTTTGTCCATATGTGTGATTATCTAGCTAGTCGAAAATGTATCTTATTACCATTTGATAGTAACAATAATATAATTGATAATTAAAATAAAAAATCTAGATAACTAAAATTTTAGTGGTTCTAGATTTTTGTTATTTATAAAAACTAAATAGCCCTCATTTCGTTTTCTCCCTTAAAAGGATTATTCTTATCTATGTGATCTGTAAACATAATTCCATTTAAGTGATCAATTTCATGTTGAAAAGCAATAGCTAATTCTTCTCTAGCTCTAACATGGATTTTTTTTCCATCTATATCATAAGCCTCTACTGTAACTCTAGCAAACCTTGGAACAATTCCCTCAACAGGTCTATTTACACTTAAACAACCTTCTCCCATATCAACATAAATTTTCTCTAGAGAATTACTTATAATCTTAGGATTAACCAAAACATAAGTTTCAAATTTACCTTCATCATACTCATTAACCACAACAAAATATCTTTTAGCAATCCCTAATTGTATAGCAGCAAGTCCCATTCCTGGTCGTAAATCATATTTTTCAGACAATTCTTCTATTTGACTGTTTTGTAAATATTCAATCATATCATCAATCGTTTTTTTATCATTTTCAGTAAGTGGAAAAATAACATCTTTACTCACAGTTCTTAATCTTTTATCTTTTTCATCAAGTATATCTTTCATCTTTAACATGAAAACACCTCATTCCATTGCCTATATTTTATCAAAAAAACTGAAAAAATAAAAGTACCTATTATTTCGAATTATATCTTATGATTCTTAGTAGTTCATAAGTGGGAATTAAATAAAGTTTAGACTCTTTTTGCAAAAAAGCCTTCTTTATTATATATATCCATCATAATTTAAGAAAAAATGATATTTATATAAATTACCATTTTAGAATTATAATTACTTTTATTACATAAAGAAACTAAAGAATTAACTAAACTCAAATATTATAATAGTTATCTAAAAATAATGTTAATTTTTACTCCTATATGAATATAAAAATAAAAACGTATAAGAAAACTTATACGCTCCAAACTGTTAGTACTAAGCTGCCCAACGTGTACCAATAACTATAACTAAAAGAATGAATAATACTAAAATAATAGCATAAGTTGAGTTGTTATTATTTCCACAGCAACCCATAGGATAGTATGGCATTTGGCAGTTTTGGTTAGAACAACAGTTTTGGCCACTACCATAATAATACATAACATTGCCTCCTTTACATAATCTACTATAAAGTATGTAAATTTACAAAAAATGTTAATAAAACTAACCTATAATAAAATAGCCATGAAAAAATTAAAAATATATGTTATATTAATAATAGAGGAGAGAATGTAAATGAGAAAAATCATCAAATATTTAGATAAACCACTATTAATAATTTCTTTTTTACTATTCATTATTGGTTTAGTGATGGTTTTTTCGGCGTCTAATGTAACAGCCTATATGTCACATGCTGTAAGTCCTTATAATTATTTTATAAAACAAGGAATATTTTTAATAGCTGGTCTCATTTTCTCTATAATTATGATTAATTTTACTACTAAAGCTTATGGAATGTTTTCTTGGGGGCTATTAATTATAACCACCATTAGTTTGATTTTTCTTCCTATCATTGGAAATGCTCAGAACCAAGCTATTAGCTGGTATGACTTAGGTTTTATAAGTATTCAGCCGAGTGAATTTATTAAAGTAATAACTATTGTCTGGCTAGCTAGTTTTTATGAAAAAAACAGCAAAAAATTAAATAGTTATGTCAAAAGTTTGTTCCCTTTAGCTATCTGTGGGATAATAGCAGCTTTAATTTTTATTCAACCCGATTTAGGAACAACCATAATTTATTGCACTATTGTAGGAACCATCTTTTTAGCAGTACCCATAAAAAAAGAAATAAAAAATAAAACTATCTTTTCATTACTTGGGTTAGTACTATTTGCTGGATTTGCTATTATTGGAAGTGGAAAAACTCTTTTATTTGAAAGACAACTACAAAGATTTGATTTCTCAAATCCTTGTGATAAATTACTAACTACAGGAAACCAAGTATGTAATGGTTATATTGCTATTAATAATGGAGGACTAACAGGTGTTGGCTTAGGGAATTCTACTCAAAAGTATTTATATTTACCAGAACCATATACAGATTTTATCTTTGCTATAATTATTGAAGAATTAGGAGCCATTACAGGTATAATAATTATTTTACTATATATTGTCTTGTTATATAGGATTTTATTAATTGGTAGAAATAGTCTCACTAATAGAGGAGCCATTATGTGTTATGGAGTGGCAATTTATATCTTTATTCATATAGCTGTTAATCTATTAGGACTATTTGGACTAATGCCAATGACTGGAATTCCATTGCCATTTATGAGTTATGGAGGAAGTTTTGCTATCTGTTTAATAGCATCATTAACACTAGTTCAACGTGTTAGTGTAGAAAATGGTATCATGAGTAATAAAGAAATAACAAAAATAAAAAAATAAAATACTTAAAATCATTAAATAATATAACAATAGAAAAATTTATTGACATACTGTCTTATCTAGAATACAATAAAAAGACAATTGAAGGGAGATATAATTTATGTATGATATTGAAATACTTGAATCCAGTGAAATGCTAGAAAAATATAGAGATTTAGCTCAAACATACACAAAAAAATATAATCATATTGAAAAGCCATTAAAATGTTTACTAGAGCAAGGTGAAATAGAAGAAAAAATAAACTTTGGCGGAATAACTTATAGATTCAACGAAAAAAGTAAAGGTTTAATCGGAACTGCAATTAATCATATGTCAGAAGGCCGTTACAATAGAGTGACTATGCAAAAAGCTGTTGATGGAAGTAACGTGATTTTTAATATTCATTTTGGAAAAAGTAAATATAATCATATTCTTAGACAACCAACTAATATAAGTTTAGCTCATGTAAGTTTTTCATATAATGAGAAAGATGATGAAATAAATAACTTAAAGGTAACTGATTGTAGATTAAATAAAAGCACTACTCCAAAAGAAGTTATTAATCATCAATTTACTAAAAAATAAATTATTGTATAACAAAATAATACATCTGAGAATAGTATTTCTGAGATGTGTTTTTTATTTTTTAAAACCAAATTAAGACTAATAATAGCCGTTTTATAATGTGATATAACTATTCTTATTACATAAAGTTAATAAAATACAATAAAATATCCAACATCTCTATGTCCAACATCTCTACTTATTGCAAAAAATAAAAAAGTATGCTACAATATAGCTTAATTTTGAGGGGATTTCCAAAAAAAGGTAAATTAATTACTTTAATAATTATTACCTAAAGGAGAAAAGATAAAATGAGTGGTGTTTCAAAAAAATTTAAAAAAGACTTAGAAGAATCTATAAAAAAATCGTCAAAAGTATTTATAACAGGTCATAATGGACCAGATTATGATTGTTTAGGATCTGCTCTTGGTCTATCTGTCTTATCTAGAAGATTTGATAAAAAGCATGCTATAGTCGTTGATGAGAATGATTTAGAAATAGACCCAACTATGAAAAAAATTTTAGATGAAAATAAAAGAAAGTATCATATTATAAATTTAGAGCAACTAAGAAGAAAAGTAGATGAAAATTCATTATTAATCTTATCAGATGTTAATAAGGGCTATTTAACTCCTGTAGTAAAAGACTTGGATAGGTTTAAAAGAAAAATTATCATTGACCATCATGAACCAGATAAAAATACTATTACTTCATCTGCAAGTTATATTGATCCTAGTATTTCTAGTGCTAGTGAGATTGTTACTCAAATACTAAATTGCTCTAAAACAAAATATAGTAGTGAAATAGCTAATTATCTTTTAGCAGGTATTATTTTAGATACCAAGAGATTTGTAAAAAATACAACTCATTTCACCCTAGATATTGCTGAAAAATTAATGCGTAATGGGGCAGATTCTGATTATGTAAACAGTTTATTTTTAACAGACTTCGCTGATGATGGTATTAGTGAATTATTAATTCATGAACCAGGAAATACTATAGCTCAAGAATATCATCAACCACATTTATTTATTACCAGAAACGTAACATTTACAATTAATAGGATAAACCCAAATATGGTTTATCGTAAGGTAGAACTGGCTAGGGCAGCTGATAAAATGTTAAAATATAGCTTAGTTGATGCAAGTTTTGTCTTTGGAAGGTTGGCAGATGATAGCATAGCCATTTGTGCTAGAAGTAAAAGTGATGTTGATGTAGGGCATATTATGGGAATGTTAGAAAACGGTGGTGGTAATCCTGAAAATGCTGGTGGAATAGTTACTGACAAGGATATTTTCGAAGTAGAACAAATGCTAATGAATTATACTAGTTTAGGGTTACCATCAGAAGTATCAAAAGAATTAGTAAAAGTCAAAGAAATAGGAACAAATAAAAGAAAAAGATAGGATTTTTCTTTTTTTTTCGAATAATTAAATAGGAGGTGATAATATAACTTTTCAATATCGTTATAGAAAACAAATATTAATAGGAATATTATTAGTAATTGCAACTATAGTAAGTTGTTTTATAGTTATTTTAAATATCAAAGAAAATAAAAATCAACCTTCAAAAAATGAAGTCCTAATAGCAAAAAAACAACCCAAAAAAAATATAACGAAAACAGAAGAAAAAACTTATTATAAAGTTGATATCAAAGGAGAAATTATCAATCCTGGTATTTATTCTCTAAAATCTAATTCTAGAGTGATTGATGTTATTGAAAAGGCTGGTGGACTAACTGATAAAGCTAATACTACTGTCCTTAATCTAAGTAAAAAAATAATTGATGAAATGGTTATTATTGTATATAGTAACCAAGAAGTAAAAGACTTTGAAAAGACAAAAGAAAAAGAAAACCTGCTCCAAAGCAAATGCCAACAAAAAGATGAAAACTCTCTAAAAAATGATGCTTGCGTAACAAATGATAATTCTACTAAAAAAACTGATACCAAAATTTCTCTAAATAAGGCCAGTCTAGAAGAGTTAATGACTTTACCAGGAATAGGGGAGGTAAAAGCTAAAGAAATAATTAACTATCGTACAGAAAAAGGTGAATTTAAATCCTTCGAAGAACTATTACAAATATCTGGTATAGGTGAAAGTACTCTTGAAAAGATTAAAGCTAATCTTACACTCTAATTATACCTATTTTATCTTAATATTTATAGTATTATTAATTTCTCTAATACGAATAACCCTTCCTAAAAAAAGTCACTTAATAAAAAATAATAAAACATTTACCGGTACTATAGTTAAATATAATATAGATGAGATGCGACTTTCTATGACTCTAAAAAACAAAGAAAAATTCCTTGCTAATTATTATTTTAAAAATGAAAAAGAGATGCAAAATTTTCAAAAAACTATAAAGTTAGGAGATTGCATTAAGGTAGTAGGGGAAACATCACTACCTAAACAAAATACTACTAAGAATATTTTTAATTATCAAAAATACCTGCAAAATAAAAATATCTTTTATATTATAAAAGTGGCTAAATATCAAAAAATATCTTCATCAAATAACATTTATTATAAAATAAAACAGAAATTATCTAAAAACTTAGAAAAAAACTATTATTTACAAACTCTTATTTTAGGAAACAAAGACATGATACCAGAAAAAGTAATGACTAGCTATCAAGAAAATGGTATTAGTCATATTTTAGCTATTAGCGGTATGCATATATCTATTCTTTCATATCTAATATTAAAAATAATGAAAATAATTATTCCGTCCACTAAAAAAAGTTATTTATTAACAATAGTATTATTACTATGCTACATTTCATTTGCTAATATTTCTCCTTCAATTATCAGGAGCAGTATATCTTTTATCTTGTTATCCTTTAATAAACTCTATAATCTAGAATTATCCCCCATTAAAATTTTTATCCTAGTAGTAGCACTAACTATATTAATAAATCCTTTCTTTATCTTTGATATAGGATTTTTATATTCATTTACTATAAGTTTAGCTTTGATTATAACTATTACTAAAAAGAAAAACTATCTAAAAAACCTTCTAACAACTTCTGCCATAGCCTTTTATATTAGCATTCCCATTTCTCTTTATTATTTTTATCAAATAAACTTATTAAGCATTATCTACAATCTTTTTTATATCCCCTTAATAAGTATTATTATTTATCCACTATCTATTATAGTCCTATTATGCCCTTATTTATTACCACTATATAACTTCTTTACTAATATTTTAGAAATTACTTCTATTTTTCTAGATAAAATAACATTAGGTAAATTGATATTTATAAAATTACCATTTTACATTTATTTACTTGAATTTTTACTTATTCTATATAGTCTAATATGTAAAAATAAATATTTACATAAAAAGGTTTATTTATTTACCATACTAATATTACTACTACATTATTTTTATCCCTTCTATCATCAAGAAGATTATTTAAAAGTAATTGATGTAGGACAGGGGGATTCTCTTCTTCTTCATTCAAAAACTGAAAGTATTTTAATTGATACTGGAGGAGTAGCGACTGCTAAAAAACAAAGTATTGTAACAAAAACCACTATTCCTCTTCTAAAAAGTTTAGGAATTAAGAAATTAAAATATTTAATATTAACACATAATGATTTTGATCATATGGGAGAAGCTAAAAGTTTACTAACTAATTTCAAGGTAGAGGAAGTGCTAATTAATCAAGGTCCAATAAATAAATTAGAAAGTGCTTTAATAAAAGAAGGTTACTTAATAAGAAAAATAAAACAAGATGAACATTTGACCTGTGGTAATATAGATTTAATACAATTAAATAAAAATATGTCAAACGAGAATGATAGTAGTCAAATATACTATGTTAAATATCAAAATATTAGTGCTTTATTAATGGGCGATGCTTCTATAAAAAGCGAAAAAGAATTATTAAAAACATACGATTTTCATCATATAAATATTTTAAAAATAGGGCATCATGGTTCAAATAGCTCGACAAGTAATGAACTATTAGCAAAAATAAATCCCAATCTAGCCTTAATCTCAGTAGGTAAAGATAACATCTATAATCATCCCCATCAAGAGGTACTAGAAAAATTAAAAAGATATGAGATACCATACTATCTAACTAGTGAATCAGGAACAATAACCATAGATTTAGATAGTAAAATAATAACAGAAGATAACATTGATTAGAAAATTTAAATATAGACTTTTTAAATTATTTTAGTTAAAATAATTAATAAGAGGTGGTACTAAGATGAAAAAAGTAGAAAATATTATTAACAAATTAGATACCACAGCCTTAACTCATTCATTTCAGGATGCTTGTAGCAACAAAGAATTCAAAAAATACATATATAACTTAGATATAAAAGAAGAAATATTAATGAAATATACCTCTAGTTTAGAAGATACTTTTGTAGAATATAAAAACTGTGCTAAATGTCACACGCTACAAAATTGTCCTAATAAGTTACCAGGTTATCAATACACACCAATAAAAGAAAAAAATATGATTACATTTTCTTACTTTGCTTGCAAAAAAAAGCAGGTAGATTTAGAACAAAACGCTTATAAGGATAACTTAGAACTCTTTGATATGCCTAAAGAAATAGCTTTAGCCTCATTTAAAAATTTATACAAAGATGATAAAGCACGACTACCTATTATCAAATATTTTAAAGAATTCATTGATACTTATCATCAAGAAGAAAAGCCTAAAGGTATATATTTAACAGGCTCATTCGGTTCTGGAAAAACCTATTTAATAGCAGCATTATTTAATGAAATGGCTAAAAAAGGTGTAAGAAGTATTTTGATTTACTATCCAGAATTTTTAAGGAGCTTAAAGGCTTCCTTTAACACTAACTATATGGAAAAATTTAACTATGTTAAAAAAATTCCTCTATTATTATTAGATGATATAGGTGCTGAAAACTGTAGTAATTGGGCCCGTGATGAAATACTTGGTCCCCTCCTACAGTACCGCATGGAAAGTCATTTACCAACGTTTTTCACTTCCAATCTAACTCTAGATGAATTAGAAAAATCTCTTGCCCTTACTACATCAGGAGTAGATAAAGTAAAAGCAAGAAGAATTATTGAAAGAATAAAACAACTTACAATAACGTTGGAACTAATAAGTAAAAATAGAAGGGATTAAATATTATGAAGAATATTGAGAAACTATTATATAAGAGTATATATATAACAAAAGAAACTTTGCCTATGGAAACCTTTTTATCCTATGCCAAAACAGATAGTAATAATGTGCTCAATATTCTTTTTACTCTCTTAACTAAATATTTAGAAGAAAATAAGAATGAATTAGATCCAAAATATATTAACAAAACAAATTACTATATTGAATTACTCACTAATAATGAAGAAATTGATATTAAATATTTAAAAAGGAAACTAGTAAAATTAATAGAAAAAATTTCTCTTCTAAAAGGTCAAAAACCAAGTAATAGTATGGACATATTAGAAACATTAGAAAAGCAAAGTGAAAAACTTTATCAAAAATTAGAAGATAAACAAAATTCGCCTTATGAATTTGTGCAATATTTAATAGAAAACTTAAAAGACTTTTCTTCTGTTGCATATATTTTCCAAAAAACACCAAGGCTAATTGAAATTAAGGATCAACGAGGTGTTCCTTTATATAAAAATATAATAAACAAGTATATTAATAGTATAGAATTAGATGATGAAACAGAAATACTATATTATACTAACCTAATACTTTTACTATTAACTCTTAAACCCTTTGTTAGTGATGAAACTAAAAGAAGAGAAGTCTTAGAAGAGATTAAGCAAAAAATAAAAATATTAACAAAAGATGCTGTTGCTAATAATAAAAAAATTAATAGTTTAAATACTGTAAAAAATGTAATTGAAGAAAGTAATCAAAAACAGGACTCACTAAATTTAGCTACAAAATATAATATAAAAATACCATTTTCAGAACGACTAGCAAAAGAAATATCTTTTGTAGATAGTAAAGAACCTACTAATTATTGTAAACGACATACTATAAATGATACTATAATTACAATAGATAGTAAAAATACAGTAGAAATTGATGATGGATTATCATGCAAAAAATTAGATAATGGCAATTACTTATTAGGGGTTCATATAGCTTCAGTACTAGGATATCTTTCCTACGATTCCTTTATAATAGATGAAGCTATAAAAAGAGGTAGAACTATATATCTAATTAAAAAACAAGCGAAAGAAAAAATGAGTTCTAATGTAATTCTTATGTTACCTGAACAATTTTCCTGTAGTACAGCCTCTCTTAGAGAAGATAAACCTAAATTAACAAGAAGTTACTATTTTGAAATTACCAAAAATGGTGAAATAGTTGCCCAGCAATTCTTAAAATCTGTTATTACAATGACTAAAAATATGACTTATAATGATATTGATCATGTATTAAAATATGGTTCAAAAAATAAAGAGATACAAGAGCTTATACTTAATCTCCAAGCTGTAACAGAAAGCCTTAGTACTAGATATAAAAAAAGTTCTAAGAAAAAAGAAAAATCAACTGACTCACAAGAAATAGTTAATATAGCTATGACTTTAACAGGTAATAGAGTAGCCACCTTTTTTGCTAACTCAGGCTATCCTTGCGTTTATAGAGTTCAAAAGAAAAAGGATTCTCAAATTAAGGATATAAAACAACATATTAACTCAATAACAACTAGCAATAACTTATGGAACAAAGAATTAAAAAGTATATACTATTCAATAGATAATATGCCATCTCAAGGATATTATGCCCTATCAGGAAAACATGAAGAATTAGGATTAGAACATTATTGTCATTGTACTTGTAATTTAAGAAGAGCAGCCGATATAATATTAGAACACGCCTTAGAAGTATGCTTTGACCAAGTACCAACTTATAAAGATATTTATGCTCTAGAAACTGAGTTAACAAAACGAACAAAAGAAATTAATGCTAAAGAAAGATCGATTAATTTATTTGAACAAGAATATCAAAAAACATATACTAAAAAAAGAAATTGATAAGACCACATAATACTACAAAATAATTGTTTGAGTTAGTGTAAAATTTGACAATAATTATAAATTATAGTATAATAGCAACCAAATTTAGGGGTGGTATGTATGAAAGAAGTGGATACGTCGATTATTAAAAATAAATGTATTATATCTATATCTTTGCTTTTTTTAGTAGCTGCTGTAACTTTATTTGTAACAGAAAATATCAAAAAACAAATACCTTATGAAATAGCTTATGAATATGTAAATATTAAAGATATGGCAACTGCTAAAGTAGCAACAAAAAAAGATGATACCAATATTTTAACAACTTTAACAACAAAAAAGAGAACCACACCAATACCTGTTGAACAGATAGAACTTCCAGTAAGAAATAATACACTGCCTACCTTAGAATCACCTAAACCAATTTGGTATTTACCAGTAGAAAATGGTGTAATAACTCAATACCCAAGTTATTCCCACGCAGCTTTAGATATCACTAGTTATAGAGGTAGCGATGAGGTGATTCATCCTGTTGCTAATGGTACTATATCGGGAATCTATACTGATGGAGCAGGGGCTAAAATAGTTACTATTCATCATTTGATAGATGGAGTAAATTATACCTCACAATACGTTCACTTATCATCATATGCACCTGATATATATGTAGGAAAACCTGTTACTATTAATGATAGTATTGGTCAAATGGGAACTACTGGTTACTCAACAGGAATTCATCTTCACATAGCAGTTTTAGATTGTACTCTATTTGATCCTAATGATAATAAATGTTCAAATTTAGGAGGCTTTTTCCGTTATGCCAGTGAAAGATATAGTCAAGGATTCTATGGGCTTGGTTCTTTAATGAATGTCCCTTACTCTTGGAATAGTAGATAATTTAAGTTTCGGTAAAATTTTTAATTGTAATAATAGTTAAAAAAGCTTATGATAAAAAAACACCTAAACTTAAGCTTTTTATACTGTATTATAAATAAAACAATATTTTAAGGAAGATACAATGGAAAAATTTATAAGAAAAATACAACTACATAATATTGAAAAATACCAAACACCTTGTCTAATTACAATGACAGGAAAAAGTGGCTCTGGAAAAACTTTACTTGCTCAACAATTATCAAGGAAATTAAAAATATTTTTATTAAGTAATGACTATATTAGAACATATTTTTTCGAAGAACAGAAAATGACTAGAAGTCAAATAGAAAAAGAGGTTCTAAGAATCAATACAGAAAGGCTATTAAAATTAATAATTAGTCACAATTCTTTTGTATTAGACAGAGACTTCAATCAGAAAAAAGAGTTGGTACTCTCAAATAAATTTGCTAAAATATGTGGGTACATACCAATTCATATAAAAATCAATTCTTATGATATAGCTAATATCAAAAGAATACAAAATAGAAAATTAAACCACTCACAAAGAGATTTAACAATTATAGGAGATAATACCTCATATTCTAGTCCGTTTTCAGAAGCAGATTATAAAAAAATCAATATAAGTAAACCAAGAATGGAACAAGACTTTTCATTTGATTACGTATTAGACAATTATGGACCAGAAGAAAAGTTTATAGAAGAAAGTACAAATATAATACACAGTATAAAGAAAAAATTAATAAAATAAGAGATATACTCAAACAATGAATTTAATAAATAAATCATAATAATACCTTATTTAAAATTAAGAGGAAAACTCAGATTATATTAATATTATTAAGTAATAGTAAAATTTTGACCAAGTTCAAAAACAGTTGTCAAATATAAAAAATAATGATATATTAAATACGTGCAAAAAATACAATGACAAAGGATATGATAAGTTATCTAAATTCTAAAGAGAATTCGTGGTTGGTGTAAACGAATGAATATTTAACTTATTACTCCCTTTAGAGTAGATTTATAAAAAGTAAATCCGGGCTACCCGTTATCTAAATTAAGTAAAACCAAGGATGGTACCGTGTAATTCACTCCTACTGTAAAATATAGTAGGAGTTTTATTGTGGGAAATTACTATAAGTATTTAATTAAATATAAAAATAAAACAAAGGAGAAGATATTATGATAAATATAAAAGAAAATGAAAAATTAAGTATAATGAATCACTCTTGTGCTCATCTTTTAGCACAAGCTGTAAAACATTTATATCAAAATGCTATGTTTTGGGTAGGACCTGTTATCGAAGAAGGGTTCTATTATGATATAGACTTAGGTGACAAAACAATAACAGAAGAAGACTTAATCAAGATAGAAAAAGAGATGAAAAAAATTGCCAAAGATGGCAAAAAAATCATTCGCCACGAAATTTCTAAAAAAGAAGCTAAAGAGATGTTTCAAAATGATCCTTATAAAATAGATTTAATAGAAAGAATGGATGAAAATGATACCACAATAAGTTGCTATTCACAAGGTGACTTTACCGATCTTTGTCGTGGACCACATGTAAACTCAGTAAAAGAACTTAAATATTTTAAATTATTAAAAGTAAGTGGTGCTTATTGGAAGGGAGACTCTAAAAATAAGATGCTTCAACGCATCTATGGAATTTGTTTTGAAAACGAAAAAGATTTAGAAGAACATCTTCAACTATTAGAAGAAGCCAAAATGAGAGATCATCGTAAACTTGGTAAAGATCTTGGTATCTTTATGTTTGCTGACCTAGTAGGAAAAGGTTTGCCTATGTGGCTACCTAATGGTTTCATAGTAAGACGTACTCTAATTGACTATATTACTGATAAAGAAATTAGTCTAGGTTATGAGCATGTTATGACACCATCTCTAGGTAATGTAGATTTATATAAAACATCAGGACATTGGGATCATTATAAAGAAGATATGTTTCCAGCTATGGAGTTAGATGATGAGGCCTATGTCTTAAGACCGATGAATTGTCCTCACCATATGATGATATTTAGAAATAATATTCACTCTTATCGTGATTTACCAATTAGAATAGCTGAGATTGCTAATGATTTTCGTTATGAAGCAAGTGGGGCAGTTTGTGGTATAGAAAGAACAAGAGCTTTTACTCAAAACGATTCTCATATCTTTTGTCGACCTGATCAAATAAAAGAAGAATTTAAAGCAGTTATTAACCTAATATTAGATGTTTATAAAGACTTTGGCTTTAAAGATTATAGTTTTAGACTTTCCTTAAGAGATAAAAATGATAGTGAAAAATATTTTGGAAATGATGAATTATGGGAAAAATCAGAACACGAATTACGTGAAGTTTTAAAAGAGTTAAAAGTTGATTATTATGAAGCAGAAGGTGAAGCAGCCTTCTACGGACCAAAATTAGATGTTCAGATTAAAAGCGCTATTGGTCATGATGTAACTCTATCAACTGTTCAACTAGATTATCAATTACCTGAAAGATTTGAATTAACTTATATTAACGAAGATGGAGAAAAAACACGTCCAGTAGTAATTCATCGAGCAATACTAGGTTCACTAGATCGTTTTATTGCCTTTTTATTAGAAGAAACAAAAGGAATACTACCAACATGGCTTGCTCCAGTTCAAGTTAAAACTATTCCAGTAAATGCTGAATTCCAAAGTGATTATGGAAAAGAGATAACTAATTACTTAAAAGAAAATGGTATTCGTGTAGAATTAGATGATAGAAATGAAAAATTAGGCTATCGCCTAAGAGAAGCTCAAACAGCTAAAATTCCTTATATTTTAATTTTAGGAGATAAAGAAAAAGAAGAGTCAACAATAAGTTATCGTCTTCATGGTCAAAAAGATACTACAACGCTTCCTAAAGAAGAATTCTTAGAATTATTAAAAAAGGAAATAAATTTAAAAAATAGATAGATTATAAAATTAAAATTTTATAAGAAAATAATAGTATATATATCATAATAGAGTGGTATATATACTTTTTGTTTTTCTATAAATAGTACATTGAGATAGTTAAAAATCTATATTATTAAAAAATATTCATTTAATAGTCAAATTTTAGTCTTAGTAAAAATTATACAGTTATAAATATAGTTGAAATTAATAAATCATAATAAATGTAAAAACCAGTCAATATATTAGTCAAAACATTATAAACTATAAAATTAAAATGTAAAAATATAATAAATCATAAAGTAGATACCTTTGTGATTTTTATTTTTTCAAATTGATTTAATAATAATTATTTTGTATTAGGTTCTATATAAAATAACCATATTTATAAAAGAGGAATGATTTAATGGATAAGAATAATTTATATGTTAGAAAAAATATGCATTACACGACAGTAACACTTCTAGGAATTTCTATAATAACAGCACTTGTAATTTTTGTTAGCATAGCTTATGCAGCTTTAAATGTTAGCTTAATGATATCAGGAGACTTAGAGTATGAAGCTGGTAAGGAATTATACAGTATAATATCAAAGTCATCAAAAGGATTAGATACTAATATAGACTTTTCTGTAGCACCAACAGAAGCAACATCAGGAGTATATAAAATGAATAGTACTAATAGTGATAAATATCCAGTCTATTATTATCGAGGAATAGTAAGTAATAATAACGTAAAGTTTGCAGGGTTTTGTTGGAAAATGGTAAGAACAACATCAACAGGAGGAGTAAAGTTAATCTATAATGGCGTACCAGGAAGTGATGGAAGTTGTAATAATACAGGGACAGCAACTCAGATAGGGGAAAGTAAATTTAATAGTAGTCATGATGATACAAAATATGTAGGATACACCTATGATACAAATACTAATTCAACTGTAAAAACATATATAGATGACTGGTACTATAAAAATATGGTAAGTTATACAGGAATGTTAGAGGATACAGAGTGGTGTAATGATAGGAGTGTATCAAGTACTGATGACTATAATATATATTATGGAGCATATGAAAGAAATTATAATTCACATAAACCAAGTATAATATGTACAACTGCCAGTGATAAATATACAGTAAGTAGTAGCAAGGGAAATGGATTGTTAAAATATCCAGTAGCCTTACTAACAGCAGATGAGGCAACCTTAGCAGGAAATGGAAAGCCTGGATATACTAGTAGTGGATATCTGAGTACTGGAAAAAGTTGGTGGACTTTGTCGCCTAGCAAATTCAACTACAACGACCGCGAGTTCGGCGTGGGCGGCAGTGGTGACCTGTACTACAGCGTCGTGAGTTATTCAAATGGCGTCCGACCAGCGGTTTCACTAGTGCCTAGGACTAAGGTGTCTGTAGGAAATGGGACAGTTTCTAATCCATATCAAATTATAGGAGGCTGAGTAGTTTAATACCATATCTTTTGCCTTTGCTTAAAACACACACCCCCTTCGTAGGAACAACCTATTTATATCAAATTAATGTATGCAATATGACTGTACTTTCTTAGCAAGAATAGTGGAGGTTTTATAATATGATGAGTAAGCTTAAAAAAATAATGCCTATTTAAAAATATAATAGAAAGTATAAATGTTAAAGTAAAAAGTAATAACTATAACTTTATTAATTAGTGTAATATTACTTGCCTACATTGTCCTAGGTCTTGGTAGATTCGGTATTTTATCTATTGCCTCTAGTTCTATAAGTAATACTATTAATAAAGGTGATGCAATTATTATAGATAAAAGAAAAAAAGAATATAAAGTAAAAGATATAATTGCTTTTTCAAGAGGAGGCAAAATAATAGTACATCGAATAACTAGAGTTATTAAAAAAGACTGAAATATCTATTACAAAACTAAAGGTGATTTTAATGAAAAAGAAGATGACTTCTTTATAAACAGTAAACTAGTTATAGTCCAAGAAAAATTTAGAATACTATTTCTTGGGATACTGTCAATTACCATAAATGAACTACTCCAAAACTTCCCTATATAACAGCTATATACTAAGACTAAAATTAAGACAATTGAGAAAAATGGTTATTTGAAAAAAGCAATACTAAAGAATTTATTAAATAACAAGTATTACACTAATCATGGTAATACTTTTATTTTGCTCTAATATAAAGAGTTTTCTCTTATATATTCATGAATTTGTTATTGGGATTTTTAAAATAATAGGCTAATAAAAAGAGTAATTTAAACTTATAAAGTAAGTTTCAGATAAAAAATTAATTTTATAATGCAAACTATAAAATTCTATAAAGAATAGCTTTTTAATAAATTATTTTATTTTTTATGTAAAGACATGTGTCAAATTCTAATAATTACCTCAAAAAAATTCTCCCAAATATTTACTTTTACAAGGATTTTAGGTAATATATAGATAAGCAGTGGTTGATAGTGGTGAAAAGTGGGGGATAATTATGTTTATAGGTGAATATCATCATTCTATTGATGAAAAGAACAGATTAATAATTCCTTCTAAATTCCGTGATGAACTTGGAGAAAAGTTTATTATTACTAGAGGAATTGAGAATTGTCTTTTTGTTTATTCGATGGAATCATGGAATAAAATCACCGAAAAACTAGAAACCTTACCATTTACCAAAAAAGATGCCAGAGCTTTTGTTCGCTTCTTTCTATCAGGTGCTACTGTTGCAGAATTTGATAAGCAAGGCCGTGTTAATATTACCTCCCCATTAACAACCTATGCCAATTTAAAAAAAGAATGTGTTATAATTGGTACAGGTGATAGGCTAGAAATATGGTCTTTAGAAGATTGGAATGCTTTTTTCGATTCTGCATCTCTCAACATGTCAGATATAGCCGAAAATTTATTTAATGAAAGTGTGAATTTATGAGCGAAAAACACAAAAGTGTATTATTAGAAGAATCAATTTCTTTACTGAATCTTAAAGAAGACAGTATAATAGTTGATTGCACACTAGGCTATGGAGGACACAGTAGTAACATCTTGGCTAGAATAAAAAAGGGGTTTTTATTCGCCTTTGACCAAGATAGTGAAGCAATTCGGCATAGTACTAATCGCTTAAATGAGATTGGTACTAACTTCACTATCATTAAAAGTAATTTTGTCAATCTAAAAGAAGAACTACAAAAACAAAATATCAAAGAAGTAGATGGCTTTTTATTCGATTTAGGTGTCTCATCACCTCAGTTAGATGAAGGGAAAAGAGGTTTTTCATATCATGAAGACGCAAGACTTGATATGCGTATGGATCAAGAAAAAGAACTATCCGCATATGAGGTGGTAAACGAATATTCAAAAGAACAACTAGCCACTATTTTTTATAAATATGGGGAAGATAAGTTTTCAAATAACATAGCTAAAAAAATAGTAGAATACCGAAAAAATAAAAACATAGAAACAACGTTAGAATTGGTAGAGATAATTAAAAGTGCTGTTCCTATGAAATTTCGTAAAGAAAAACATCCAGCAAGACAAATATTTCAAGCACTACGTATTGAAGTAAATCATGAATTAGATGTGATTGCTCCATCATTTGAAGATGCTTTGAAAATGTTAAAAATTGGTGGTAGAATAGTAGTAATAACATTTCATTCATTAGAAGATCGCATAGTTAAAAATATCTTTAAAGAAAAATGTACTATCGACCCTAAAATAAAGGGAATGCCAAATATTCCAACAGAATATTTACCAGATTATAAATTAATAACTAATAAAGCAATTATGCCAACTGATGAGGAATTAAAAAATAATCCACGAGCAAGAAGCGCCAAACTTCGCGTTATTGAAAGGATAAAATAAAGAAGGTGATAAAATGAGAAAAACAAAAAAGAAACTAAAAATGTCCAAATTTGAAAAACTACTTTATACCTTAGCTTTGTTCTTGTTAGTAATATCGCCAGTTTCCATTGTTTTTTCAAAAGCCACCTTATCAAAAGTTAACTTTGAAGTAGAAAAACAAAAGAAAGAAATAGAAAAACAAGAAAAAACAAATGAAAGTCTAGCGATGGCAATTAATGAATTAGCTTCCCTAACTAAGATTCAAGAAGTTGCAGAACAGCAAGGTTTGAGTTATAATAATAATAATATAAAAACTGTAACAGAAGATAAATAGGGAAGTGATTTAGTTGAAAAAGAAAAAGAAGAGAAATAATGTAAAATATTCTAAAGTAATTATCATATTTTCTCTTCTTTTATTTGGCATCATAATAGGAAGAGTTATCCAATTATCTACCTCTAGTGAAATAGATGGTGTTAACCTAAAGAAATTAGCTGCTAAAAGAACTACTAAAACTGAAACACTACCAGCTCAAAGAGGTAGTATTTACTCATCTAATGGTGATATCCTTGCTCAAAATGTTTCATCTTATAAATTAATAGCCTATCTAGATCCTAAAAGAACAACTAAAAAGAATAAACCTCAGCATGTAGTTGATAAAGAAAAAACAGCAGAATCTCTTTCGCCAATACTAGGGATGGAAAAAGATGAAGTTTTAAAATACTTAAACAAAGAAAATGTTTATCAGACTGAATTTGGTAGCAAAGGCAAAGGACTTAATGAATTAACAAGAAAAAAGATTGAAGATTTAAACTTACCAGGACTAGATTTTATTGAAAGTTTTAGAAGATATTATCCTAAAGGAGATTTTGCTTCTTATACCATTGGTTATGCTAAAAGTAGTGAAGAAGATTCAAATGACTTAATTGTTGGAGAAATGGGAGTAGAAAAATATTATGATAAAATTCTAAAAGGAGAAGATGGATATATAACTTATCAAAAGGACCTGAAAGGTTACAAAATTTCTGATACTAATGTTGTAAGACATGATGCTAGTCAAGGAAAAGATATTTATCTAACTATTGATAGTAATATCCAATTTTTTGTTGAACAAGCCCTAAATAATGCTGATATTGACTATGATTTTGAATGGTTTCATATTACTATTGCTGATGCTAAAACAGCGGCTGTCTTAGCAACCGCTACTGCTCCATCTTTTGATCCTAATAAAAGAAATATGACTAACTATTTAGATCTTTTAGTTTCATCTCCATATGAACCAGGTTCAACTATGAAAACATTTACTTATATGGCTGCTATGGAAAACGGTGTTTATGATGGAAATGAAACATATAATTCTGGTGTTTACACCACCTCAGATGGAACCCAAATAGGTGATTGGGACAGGAATGGTTGGGGAACAATAACTTTTGACAAAGGTTATGCTATGAGTAGTAATGTTGGTATCATTAATTTAATAAATCGTCATATGTCAAGTATTATGTTAAGACAATACTTTAAAAAATTAGGTTTTGGTAAAAAAACTAGAATATCCCTTCCTAATGAAGCTACAGGTAGTCTAGACTTTAAATACGAAACTGAAATATTTAATGCTGGCTTTGGGCAAAGAGTAACAACCACTCCGATTCAAAATATTCAAGCGATGACACCTTTAACTAATGATGGTATGTTATTAAGACCTTATATTGTTGAAAAAATAGTAGATCCTGATACTAAAGAGATAATTCTTCAAAATAAAAAAGATGAACAAGAACGTGTAGCTTCAAGTGCAACCATTCAGAAAATGATTCAACTAATGGATGATTGTGTCAACGGACTTGGCAATACTGGAAGCAGGTATCGTCTAGATAGTGGTGAATTAATAGGAAAAACAGGTACTGCTCAAATCGCTAATGAAAGTGGCGGAGGTTATTTGTCAGGAGAAGCTGATATCATTTCTTCTTTCGCTGGACTCTATCCAAAAAGTAACCCCCAAATAATCATTTATGCTTCTGTAAAAAGACCAACTGCTGGTAGTCAAAAACCAATAGCCAATGCCATTAAAGAAATTGTTGAAAATATTTCAAAATACTATGGTAATCATGATATTAAAGAAAATGTAATACCAATTACTGACTATAAATTACCAAGTTTTACTAATAAAAAATTAGACACAGTAAAAACTACTTTAGATGCTGATGGTATGAAATATCAAATTATTGGTTCAGGTAATAAAGTAATAAAACAATCTCCTACTAAAGATACTACAATTACCAATAAAGATACCATTTATTTAATAACCAATGACCAAGAAATAACTATTCCTAATGTAGTAGGGCTATCATCAAAAGTAGCTAAAGACTTATTGCAAAAACTAGATGTTAAAGTAAATCTAGACGGAGTAGGCTATGTAGTAGAACAATCAATTCCAGAAGGAACAAAAATCACACCAGGTTTAGAAATAAAATTAAACTTATCTCCAAAATTTAGTGCCTAATGGAGGCTTTATGAATAAAAAGATAATAACATTAATAGAGGCTATTGTAATAATAATAATCACAATTCTATCAGTCTGTTTTAAATTTTACCCAGAATATAAAAAGACCCAAGGAAGCAGTGATTCTTTCTTAGATGTTGAAAATTATAAAGACATAGTCGAACTATCAATAAATCAAGCCCCAAACTTTGCCTTAATTACTAATAATAACAATGAAGTAGCTTCTATTTTCTTTTTCGATGAAGCCTCTTTGTGTCTTTATAATAAAAATATTGAAAACAACCAAATACCTACAACTATCAAAGAAATTATAAAACATCTGATTCAAAACGATTATTTAAAACAATATGATACTATAACTATAACAAAATATAAAAATAATTCCTATCAAGATATAAAAAAAAGTATTCAAGATGAATTAACTAGATTACAACTAGATCTTACCTTAATAGAAAATGAAAATACACTTACAGAAAAGGCTAAACAATTAGACTTAACTGGAGAAGACGATAAAACAATATTAAGACAATTAAATATATATTCCCAAGATATCATAAGAAAAAATAAAAATAATGTTAATAAAAAAGATAATCAAACTATAACAAATAATAAAGAGAATTTAACAGAAGAAAAAGCTCAAGAGTATATAGAAAATGTTTATAAAAAAATTGCTAATTACACTAAAGAAAACAACATTATAAATCAGGAAATAACTTCTAATATTTTACCAATAACTTTAATACCAGCAGATCAGTCTGGCACTTATTATCCTAGTGAGAAAAGTTGGTATTACATAGAAAATGGTCAAATATATGCTTATATAAATCTAAAGACACCAACTACTAACTATAGCTACTGCTATCAAGGCTCAATAAATATTTATAAAAAAGGGGAATGCTAAATGAAAACAAGAATCAATATGAGGAACTTAATTATTATAATACTTTGTATTACTATTATTTGTATGGGGATAAGCTTTGCCTACCTTTCTGTAAAATTAGAAAAGAAAAATCAACAAAAAGAAATCTTTGACGTCTCTTTTACCAAAATTAGTAATAAAAGTCATGTTAAGGGCGGACAAATAGCTCCTAGTGGTACTCATAGTATCACTGACCAAGGAAAAACTCTAAATATGCATCTTATTTTGAATATGCCACATGATGAACTGGCATATACAGTCATAATAAAAAATGAAGGTACCATACCAGCTGAAATTGTAAGTATAAAAGAATTTCCCGATTTTACAAACAACATCAGTGCTGAACAAAGTATTTTACCATTATCCATATCTCATAATGACGTAATAGGAGAAGTGCTTCAACCACAAGAAGAAATAGAATTAACAATAACAGCCATTTATAATCCTACTACCAGTATTACCTCTAAAACAATAGACTACCAATTAAGCGTTATTGCTACTACACCAAAAGAAGATTAATAATTTTTTTGTTAATAAAGTAAAGTAGAAAGGAACCTTATCTTAACAAAATTATTTAAATATTTAATATATTGAAATATATCTTATATTTATGAAGATAACTTATTTTTGTAGTTATTTAGTATAAATAAAGTTATTTTAATAGATAAATAGTTATAAAATATCATATCCATTATTAAATTATCTCTCAAAATTATAAATATCCTAAGTCCTTACTCTATAATAAATATTAAAATAACTTTAACTAATTAATGCTCTAATATCTATTCGATACAAAAAACTACCTTCATTGACAAGTAAGCTATTTTTGATATAATTATATATAGAATAGGAGTTCAGCTTTATGGATAATAAAAAAATAGAAGTATTAGATTCAAAAACAACAGAGATTAAAATAATTAATCAAGAACAAACAGAAATGCTAACGCCACCAGCAGCACCACCTCAAATTGAAAATACTTCTTTTAACCAAAAAACAACTAACTACGAAGAACCACTTCCTAAAAAAACTTTCAAAATATCTTTAAAACAAATAATAGGTATAATTACCTGTATAGTTCTTGCTATTATCCTAATAGTAATAGGGTGTTATCTTTCTTATGTCAGCAATCCAAAGCAAATAATAAAAACATCTATAAATAATTTTGCCTTAGCCCTAAATGATTTATTCAAGAAAGACGAAGACTTAGATATGAAAGATACCTATACACTTACTTCTGACATAAAATTAGATTTAAAAAGTAATAATACAATTAACCAAAATACTGAGCAACTTATTATTAATAATCTTCTAAAAAATCTTAGTAATACTAATAATAGTTTAGTTTACAAAAAAGATAAAAATAAAAAACAACTATACATAAATTGGGCAACTAATTATAATAATCAAGAATTACTAAATACCAAATACTTAATAAGTGATTCTACAGAATATTATTATGTAAGTGGCTTTCTCGATAAATATGTAAATAATGGTACTAATAACTATTTTGAATCTTTAAATGAAGAAACTACCACTAAAGACAACATCACTTATATTTATGATACTATACTAAAATCTTTACAAGAGAACTTAAAAGATGATTATTTTGAAAAATATCAAGAAACAACTTCTTTTTCTTCAAAAGATGAAAAATTAACTAAGGTTTCATTAAAATTAAATAATGAACGTCTAAAAAAAATCTCTTCTGGTATCTTAAAAGATTTAAAAAATGATTCTAAAGCTAAAGGGATATTAACTAATACAGATAAGGACTTCTTTAAGAAAAAAGACAAAGATTCTACTAAGTTTTTAGAAAAAGATGAAAATATTATTTTTAATGTTTATACAACTAACATACTACATAAAATTAAAAAGTATGAATTAATTTATCAAAATAATACAGAAGAGACTAAAATAACCTATGAACAAGATATTGACAAAAGTCAAGGGACAATGTATATAATAGAAAATAATAAGGTTACTTATGAATTAAAAATTACTAAAGTAAATAATAAATACAAAATAAATATTTTAGATGCTAATTCTAATAACCAATTAGGAAAAATCACCTTCGAAAAAAATAACAAACGGACATCTCTATTAGTAGACTTTAGTAATAATAATAACCAAATAAATATAGATTATGACCTAAGACTAAGTAATATAGTACCTAATAAGTCTTATGATAGTACTATGAAATTATCACTTAAGATAATAGAAAATAATACAAGTATTTTAAATGGAAGTATAAAAGCTACTAATAAAATTACTAATAAAGTAAAAATCTCAGAGGAAACACAAACATCAATTCTAGAAAGTAGTATCACAGAAGAACAAAGAAATATATTAAACCAAAAACTAGAAAGTATTCTAAATCAGTTAACAAGCTAGAAAAAGGAGTAGTATATGAGTAGAGAACAAAAAAATGTCAAAAAATCCCCTAACAAAACTAAAAATAAAAAATTAATCAAAGAAAAAACACCAAAAACAAATTCTGATAAAGTACTAATAACAGTCTTTTTCTTATTATTAATATTAGTAGTTATCTTAGGTATAAGTGTTTTAAATGCTAAAAATAAAAATATTGATAAAATTAAAGCTAATGTTATAATACCAGTATTAGGAACTAAATTAAATAATTCTTTAAGTGTAGATATCTCTAATATGAAAAAAACAGAAGAAAAAGAATATATTTTTAAAATTGCTAACTATCGAGGAAATAAAATAAATAAAGAAAATATAGAGTATCAAATAAATTTAACTAAACCAAAAAATGTTACTTTAAAATTATATAAAAACGATAATAATACTAATCTCTTAAGTAACAAGGAAACTTTAGAAATAGGTGGAATACAATTAGAAAGGAATAAGAAAAAAGTCGATTTATATCGATTAGTCATTAAAAGTAATAAAAAGACTACCAAAGATGATAAAATAGAAATTATAATAAAAAGTTAATATTATTTTATAATTAAAATACCAAAAAAAATACAGCCTACTAAGGATGTGTTTTTTCTATAAATAAATATTTCATAATAAAAAGGTTACCAGTTATAAGTAACCAAATCAAATGAAATTACTAATTATGTATAAATTTATATTATAATTAATATACAAGAATCAGCATGTAACAGTTCTAACTAATTATTAAATAAAACTTTTTCAGATTTATATTGTTTAATAATATAACCTATAACTAATCCAATATAAACAAAAGTAGATAAAACCATCAAACTAATATAGAAATAATTAATACGATTGGCACTAACATCAGTAAAAATCTGTGTATAGTTTATAAAAGGTATAATAGCTAATATTGTACTTGTTTTTATATTAGTTAAAAAAGCAATAATTCCTGGAAAAAAACTAATAAAAGTAATAGGTGTAAGAGCACTCTGTGCCTCTTTAAAAGTTTTAGATTTAGAAGCAATCGCTATACAAAGACCACTTATTAATAATGAATAACAAATAATAATAAAAATTGTAATAACAATAGTAGGTATATTAGGTATTATATTAATATCTTTATAAATATCAAAAGCTCCACCTGCATAAATCAAAGAAATAATAGCTAAGATAAAACTTAAAACTCCTGTAATAACAGATGATAATGAAACACTTAAGAACTTTCCTATGATAATATCCTTACTTTTTATAGGGAAGGTAAGAAGTGTCTCTAAAGTACCTCTTTCTTTTTCTCCAGCAGTAGTATCAGTAGCTGGATAAGTAGCAGAAATAGTAATTGCCATAATTACAAATAAAAAGGCATAACTGGTAACATAACTAGCATAAAAATTATCTTCTTCTTTTCCGATTTTTTTATAATCAATAGCCAAGATATTTAAAACCTTATTACTATCAATATGAACGTTTTCTAAATAATTGTTTTGTAAATAAACTTTATATTGGTTAAGAAACTCCTCAGCTACAGTAAGAGCTAAATTACTTTTTTCCTTATTTTGATCATAATTAATCGTATAACTATCTTTATTTTTTGTGATATACAATGAGATTTTTTCTTCTTGACATAATTTTTTTAGTTTAGAATCCTCTTCTATTTTTACTTTAATATTATTATTTTTAGCTATTTCTTTTTCGATATCCGATAATTGATAATCAAATCCAATTGTAAATACCTGGTCAACTCCTTTACTAACATTAGAATCAAATAATGCTGACATTCCAATAACTAATAAAGGAATCATAAAAGGCACAATTAACATCATAGCTAATGACTTTTTGTCGCGAAAAACTTCTCGTAATTCCTTTTTTAATACTAAAAATGTATTATTTTTCATTATCAACACCTCCAATTAAGAAAAAGAAACTATCTCTTAAATTAGTAGTTTTAGTTTCCTTTTTTATTTGTTCTGGAGTACCACTTTTAATAACTTTCCCCTTATTAACCATAAAAACTAAATCACAAATATTTTCAGCTTCCTCCATATAATGAGTAGAATAAAGAATAATTTTTTTCTTTTTCTTCTCTTTTTTGATAAAATCCAAAATAATTTGACTAGAAATAATATCTAAACCACTAGTAGCTTCATCTAATATATAGTATTTTGGATTATGAATTAAACACCTAGCAATATTAACACGTTGTGCTTGTCCCGTAGATAAATTTTCAATACGATTATATAAAAAACTCTCCATTTCCAAAGTTTTTGCTATTTCTTTAATTCTTTTTTCAATATCTTCACTAGGTACTTTATAAAATTCACAACACATTTTTAAAAGTTCATATGCTGAAATAGATTTATATATTTTAGTATTACCTGAAAGATAAGCTATTTGCTGTTTAATTTGCAATTCGTTTTTTTGATAAGACATATTATCAAAGAAAATACTACCAGAAGTTGGATTTAGAATACCTCCAATCATTCGTAAAAGTGTCGTTTTACCAGCTCCATTAGGACCTAAAATACCAATAATTTGTCCATCATGAGCCTCGAACGAAATATCATTAACAGCAAAAAATTCATTTGTCTTTTTACCATTAACTTGTTTTATAAATTTTTTCTTAAGATTTGTAACTTTAATCATATTTTCTCCTTTACCAAATATCAAAAATATTGTATCATAGAATAAGAAGAAGGAGAAGTGATATGTTATTAATTGAGTATAAAAAATGTTCAACTTGTAAAAAGGCTAAAAGTTATCTTATTAATCATAAATTAAAATTTACACAAAGATGCATTATAGAAGAAACACCATCCAAAGAAGAGTTAAAAAAATGGAGTGAGCATTATCAAATACCACTTAAAAAGTTTTTTAATACTAGTGGTATAAAATATCGTGAATTAAACTTAAAAGAAAAACTTCCTAATATGACAGATGCTGAAAAACTAGAGATTCTCTCATCTGATGGAATGCTTATAAAAAGGCCTATTCTAATAACAGATAGTAAGCTCTATCTTGGTTTTAAAGAACAACAATGGCAAGAATTATTACAAAATTAAATTATTATAATTAATACTTTTATAAATAATTAATTATAAGTTATTAAAACTAACTATAATATTTAAATACTTTTTGTGTAAAAAAAACATAAAATTAATAAGAAACTAAATTTATAAAAATGTTCTATTAATTTGATATAGACACTTTTATATAAAAAAGGAGTATATGTATGGATACAAAAAAGAATGAAAAAGATACTAATAATTTAAAAGATAAACAAGCAAAAGAATTATCAAATGAAAAAAAACAATCTCAATCTAAAAAGGGCATAGTAACTATTGTAATAGTTATAGCAGTTATTTTAACACTAGCCTTCTCAGTCTATAAATTTTATTTTGGCAACTCTAAAAAGATAATTACTAGTTCTATGGATAGTCTTTCTGGTAGATTAGAGAGTTTCTTAAAAGATAATAATGATGATTATGACTATGGAGAAAACTATACTGCTACAAGTAAACTAACAATAGATGCCTCAAGTGAAATTTTAGATACTCTAGCAACCACAGCTCCAGAATATGAAATGTACAATAATATAATTAAAAATTTAAAGAAATTAGACACATCTATTATAACCTCACAAAGTAAAAAAGATAAAAAAATGTTAATGAAAATAGACAGTAAATTACAAGATGAAGATATTATTAATATTAATTATTTAGTACAAAATAATAAACAATACTACTTAATAAAAGGATTATTCGATAATTATGTTGATGGTGGAGAAAATAAATACTTTGAAAATTTAGAAGAGAGTGCCTCAACTATCGAAGATATGCAATACGTTTATGATTTAGCATTAGAATCGCTAAAGAAAAATTTAAAAGATGACTATTTTACTAATGAAAATGAGAAAATCAAGGTAAATGAAAAAGATGTTAATGCTAGAAAAGTTATTTTAACTATTGATAATAAAGCGGCAAAAGAATTAGCTCAAGCTATTTTAAAAGACTTGAAAAAATCAAAAAAAGCTACTAAAATTTTAGAAAAAGTAAACTCTAATTTTAAAGATGCTAAAGTAGAAGACGATACAGAAATATTTGGTGACGGTGAAAAAATTTGTTATATTGCTTATGTTGACAAACTAACTTATAAAAACTTAATGCAAAAAATAGAAGTACATAATAGTAATGAGTCTTTTGCTATTGCGCATGAAGAAACAAATAATAAAGACCAAGATTCTTTAAATATTTATGAAAATGATAATTTAATTGGAATCATAAATGTAAAAGAGAAAAAAGATGGTTTCTTATTTGAATTATTAAATGATTCTAAACAAAGTATTGGTACTCTAAACATTTCTAAAAAAGATCAAGAAACAACTACAAAACTTGATATTGATATAGAAGGTATGAAAATCACCTTTAATATAAACAGTACTAAAAAAGAAGTGAAAAAGTCTAAAGAATATAAAGTAGAATCAAAAATGGATTTAAAAGTAGAAAGTGAAGGAAGCGAAATTATAAGTCTTAAAATGGATGTTGATAGTGATATAGTAACAGAGGTAAATATTAAAGAAGAAATTGATAACGCTACTAGTAATTCTTCCATCAATCAAGAAAAATTACAAGAATATATTATGGATACCTTTTTTAAATTAGCAAGTTAAGAAAAGTAATTCTTTATCAAGTAGTGTTGGTATACCAAAAACTATATCAAATAAATTTGTATAAGAGTGTCAAAATGATGCTCTTTTTATTTAGAAATACTATATTAAGTCCGATTTTATCAACTATAAGAATGTTAATGTTTCACTTTTATATTTTCTAGTAATTTATTAATAATAGTACTAAAAAATATATATTATTATACTTTCTAATATGAATACTAAAGCTTATTCTAGACTTGAAGCAAAAAAAATTAGTTAAAATTTTATTAATCAGGAAGTTATAATAACTAAGATTATGTTTTTAATTGTGATCATTCTATGCTTTGTTATTATTTTTATAAAGAACCCAAAGTATTATTGAATCTCTTTAAAAAAGACTAGTAACACTAATAAAAGTAAATCTCTTATCAACTCTAGTATTGATCTTCTAAGAATATGGCTACTTATTTTATTCCCTATAAGATAAGTAATATAACTACTTCAATCATAACTTTTCTATTATAGGTTCAATACTAACAATAACTTATATGGTAGTAGTTCTAATTTTAGTCCATAAAAAAACGCCCCACAGACATTTAATTTAAATTAAAATAATAATTAAAAGGTACAAAATGGTGCTTTTATTTTTATATGAATTTTTACTTATTTTTGATGATAATTTATTCATAAATGTATCTGCTTTACGAAGATAAAGTATTAAAGTTATTTACCCTTTATTACACTAAATATACTATAATTTAACTCTTTTATCAATTGTTTTGTCGTTATAATTAAATTTTTTTCATATTTTTTTATAAACTTTATTTAGAAACTATTTATTTAATAGTCATATTTTGGTCTTAGTAAGAATTATATAGGTATAAGTGTATTTAAAATTAATAAAAATATAAAAATATTAAACCAGTCAATTTATTAGTCAAAATATTATAAAATATAAATTTAAAGTAAAAACTTATAAAAAATCATAAAGCAGATACCTTTGTGATTTTTTTTAGGCTTTATATTAATTTATTAATGCTTTTTTATCAATATAATTCTAGTTTCTATATAACTAGACAAATAACAAAAAATAATTATTAGTTTATTTATACGAGGAATGATTTAATGGAAAAAAATAATTTATATGTTAGAAAAAATATACATCATACAACAGTAACACTTTTAGTAACTTCATTAGTAGCAGTACTTGTAATTTTTATTAGTATAGGCTATTCTGCTATTAATGCTAGTTTAATGGTAACAGGAGATTTAGAGTATGAAGCAGGTGAAGAATTATATAGTATAATAGCAAAATCTTCAAAAGGATTAGATACTAATATTGATTTTGGTGTTGTTCCTACAGCAGATACCTCAGGAGTATATAAAATGAATAGTACCAATAGTGATAAATATCCAGTATATTATTACCGTGGAATAGTAGCTAATAATAACGTTAAATTTGCAGGCTTTTGTTGGAAGATAGTAAGAACAACAGATACTGGTGGAATAAAACTTATTTATAATGGTACACCTAGTGATGGAAGTTGTAATAATACAGGAGAAGTAAGTCAGATAGAAAAAAGTACTTTTAATAGTTATAAAAATGAAGCTAAAGATATTAAACATTGTGGCTATACATATGATACAAATACAGATTCCACAATAAAATCCTATATAGATAACTGGTATTCTAAGAATATGGTAAGCTATACTAGTATGTTAGAAGACACAGTATGGTGTAATGATAGAAGTATATCTAAAACATCGACTTATATTATAACTTATGGAGGCGCAGTAAGAAATTTTGAATTACCATATAGACCAAGTATAATCTGTCCAAATGCAAGTGATAGATATACAGTAAGTAGTAGTATAGGAAATGGATTATTAAAATATCCCGTAGCGTTATTAACAGCCGATGAAGCAAAGTTAACAGGAAATCACTTTAGTGAATCATCAAGTGGATATCTTCATACTGGTTTATCGTGGTGGACAATGACGCCTTACAACTCAAGCACCTACTTCAACTATAGTCAAATGATAGTCGTGTACTCTACTGGCTACATAAACAGTTACGACGTGTATCATTCGTACGGCGTCCGTCCAGCGTTATCTTTGAAGCTTGGAACTAGGATATCTAGTGGAGATGGGAGTTACTCCAATCCATATCAAGTTATAGGTGGATGATTAATCTAGTCCCACGCTTTTGACTTTCGCTTGAATCCCACGAAAACCCTTTCGTAAGGTTCAAATAAGTTAGAGAATATATAGCTAAACTGGATTTTTGATTTATTACCCAATAATCAGTAGAACCAACTAAAAAGATTTTAATAACTAATACTGAATTAACTATTATCTAAAAAATATAAAGTAAAAGATATAATTGCCTTTGCAGGAGGTGGCAAAATAATAGTACATCGAATAACTAGGGTCATTAAAAAAGATGGGAATATCTATTATAAAACTAAAGGAGACTTTAATAAAAAAGAAGATGATTTCCTTGTAAATAGTAAATTAGTTATAGGACAGGAAAAATTTAGAATATTATTTCTTGGAATACCAGCAGTTACTATAAATAAACTTTTACAAAAACTATAATTAGTTTTTATATAATTTGGGTCATTTTAGAGATAGAGAAATATTTACATTATAGAACATTTATTATAGAACCAAGAAGACATGTAAAGTCTTTTTTTTTCATATACTCTAACTAGATAGAGGTGAAAAAATGTTTTTTAAAAAGATTGATGAAAGAATAAAAGTATTATTTTTAATGATGTTATTATTGTTTGCTTTAGTTGTAGGAAGAGTTTTCTACATTCAAGTTATTGATTATAAAAAGCTAAATAAATATGCATCTAATTTGTGGAGTAGAGATTTACCAATAGAAGCTAACAGAGGATTAATTAAGGACAGAAATGGAGTCGTTTTGGCCGATAACTTAACCACAACGAGTCTTGTATTAATTCCCAATCAAATAAAGAATAAAGATAAAACAACTAAAGAATTAGCCGAAATATTAGGTGTAACTTATGATGAGATGAAAGAACATGTTTACAAAAAAGCATCAATTGAAAGAGTTCATCCTGAAGGAAGAAGATTATCTTATGATGTAGCAGAAAAAATATCAGCTTTGGAACTACCTGGTGTATATCTTGTAAAAGAAGCTAAGAGATATTATCCTTATGGTAATATGTTATCACATAGTCTAGGTTATGTTGGTATAGATAATCAAGGTCTATCAGGATTAGAATTAAAATATGATAAATATTTAACTGGAAAAAGTGGTGCTATTAAGTATTTTTCTGACGCCAAAGGTAATAAACTAAATTTATCAGAAATTTATGTTGAGCCTCAATCAGGTATGAATATAAATTTAACCATAGATATAAATATCCAAAAATCCATAGAACGAGAACTAGATAATATTGTAGATATGTTCTCACCAGAAATGGCATTAGCTATTGTTATGAATCCCAAAACAGGGGAAATTTTAGGTATGGGTTCACGACCTGATTATGACCCTAATAAATATAAAGATTATTCTCAAGAAATACTAAGTCGTAACTTACCAATTTGGTCTTCTTATGAACCAGGTTCAACTTTCAAAGTAGTTACAATGGCTACAGCTGTAGAAGAGAAAGTAGTAGACTTAGAAAAGGATCATTTCTATGATGGGGGTAGTGTTAATGTAGAAGGTTCGGTATTAAAATGTTGGAAGGCAGGGGGGCATGGAGAACAAACATTTCTTCAGGTATTACAAAATTCTTGTAACCATGGGTTGTAGCAAAAGATACTTTATTAATAGCAAAAAATCAATCATTATAACAATATTAAAGTATCTTGTTTTTATATTGGTAATTAGTTGATTTCATTAAGTAACATAAAATCATTATACTAATTTTAAAATGCTTTCTAAATTAATACTTAAGATATTATCACAGATTAATCATACAACAAACTATCAAAATATTGACAAAATGAATTAATTATGATATAATATGCCCACATAATGAAAGTACAGCAAGCATATAATATAATTGATATGAAGGTGGTGTTTTTAAATTTTACAATAATTTAAAAAAATAACATTTTTATCTTGCAAAATTTAAATTTATAGTGTATAATATGTACACAAAAAAGGGGGATATTTAATTATGAAAAGAATAAAACTAGTTGTAGCAACTATGGTTTTATTAGGCATAGTGTCTATAACAACAGGGGTAGGCTTACAATTAAAATTATCTAAGGAGAAAAATATAATCGAAACGACTCCTTATGGCTATTTAGCATATAACACAGAAAAATATAGATATTTGTCTGATATAGAATATATAAAAGACAAAACATCTGTTGGTTGGGGAAATATTCTATTTGATAAGAATATTAATACTAACATTAACAATGGATTAATAACAGTAAATATAGACGGTGAGAAAAAATCGTTTATGAAAGGGGTACTTGCTCATGCTACTTCTACAGTGGTTTATGATATAAGTTCCTATAATTATGATTACTTTACAGCATATCTAGGAGTAGATGCTAGTGCTGGGAATAACGGAAACGGGGTAAAATTCTTAATTTATACATCAAAGGATGGTGAAAATTGGGATTTACAAACAGCTGCAAAACCACCAGTATTAAAAGGAACTAGTGAATCTATCTTTGTAAAAATAGATATCAAAGAGGCAAAATACTTAAAATTATATGCACATAATAATGGTAATGATTCATCTGATCATGCAGTTTATGCAGATGCTAAATTAATCAAAGAAGATTATGTAGAAGATACTAGTAAAGTAGATTTTATAAAAACAGTAGCAGAATATGATGAAATAATTAAAAGTAAAAATATATCAGATCAATTAGCAACAAATGAATTAACAATTCTTCAAAGAGAATTTGTTAATAGTGTGGGGTATGATTTATTACAATCTTTTGTAAAATACAATGATGAAAATAAGGAAGCTATATCATGGTTAATGAATGATGTAGAAAACTTAAGATTATATATTGTTGGTGGAAAACCAGAGGGAAGTTATATAAACTCAATTAGAGTTTTAGCAGAATTACATAGTAAATATAAAGCAGATTTTGAAAATAAAGAAGTAACAAAGTATGGAACAGTATTAGGCGATTTATACAAGAAAATGGCTATTACACTATCTTTAACACACTCAAAACAAGTAGCTTTATGGATGCAACCAAGTGCACCAGAGAATCAATCTAATGCAGTAGATCGTTATGCAATTTATAAAAAAATGCACAAAGATGGACATTTTGTAGCATCAGAAAGCTTAGATATTACTAAGTGGTTTGAAGAGTATAGTGTTGAAGAGATGAGATTTGTATTAAATAATATTATCGATGATGAAGAAATACTATGGTTAAATGAATATACACAAAAACAAATGGATGCTCATCCAAAAGAAACATGGAAATATTTAACACCACACCCATATATGGCATATGTATGGCCAAACTATGCAAAAGAAGAATTTCATGATCCAGCAAGAAAGAATTACTGGGATGAGAAATTCGATGGAATATTCAGTAAATATAATGTAACATATAGAAAAGGATTATATAAAGTATGGATGAACTTTAGAAATGAGTTCGGAACAGGAGCTGTATGTGGTGGAATATCAAAAACAGGATCTAACATAAGAGCAGTACATGGTATACCAGCAGCTGTCATTGGACAACCAGGACATGCAGCAATAGTTTACTATACAAAAGATGCCCAAGGAAGAGGATATTGGGGAATCGATAACGATGTAAGTGGATGGACCCAATCAGAAAAAAGCGAAAGAATGCTATTAGGATGGGGAAATGCTTCTTATACTAAAGGATCTTATCAAGTTGTATATATGGCATTAGCTCAAGAAGTGCTAAACGACTATTCAACATTCGAAAAAAGTAAGGAAATGGTTTTAGTAGGACAATCTTATAAAGGCGATTTAAGAAAACAAGAAGAAGCATATAGAAAAGCATTAGAAATTCAACCATTGAATATAGATGCTTGGTACGAGTTAATAAATGTATATAATGAAAGTGAAAATAAAACAGAAGAAGATTATTATAACTTAGCAAAAGAGTTAGCAGAAGAATTAAAATACTTCCCATTACCAATGTATCAATTAACAAACTTAATTAAACCAAAATTAACAAGTGTAGAAAGCTCTTATAAATTTACATTATTACAAACTAGAATTTTAAAAGAAGCAAGTGTAGTACCTAATAATACAACAGACAACTATTATGTATATCAACCATCAATAACAAGAACAGAGGCAAATTACTTATTAGGAATATTAGATAGCACAATAGCATCCTTCTCATTTGATGGTGAAGATGCAGGAAAAATTGTATTATCAAGCCGCTTTGATGGAAATGGAGTACGTTGGGACTATAGCCTAGATGGCAAGAATACATGGAAAGAAGTAGCGTTTACTGCTAATGAAGAACATAAATTAAAATTAACAGAAAAAGAACTTGAAAGTATAAGCGTAGATAATGATATTTATGTACATATAGTTGGAGTAAATTACAACGAAGAAAATCTTTATAAAATAGATATAAAAGAACAAAGCTTACCATCAACTATTTATAATAATGATTTGGAAAATAAAGTAATTGGTGCAACTGATTATATGGAATGGAAAATGGTTAGTAATGTATCAACAGCAAAATCAAAAGCAAAAGCTAAATCAAGTAATGGTTGGACATCATTTAAAGATAGTAAACCAGACTTAACTGGAGATAAAACAGTATCTGTAAGATGTGGAAAACATGGTGTTTATTTAGAAAGTGAAGCTGTAACATTAGCTTACACAAAAGACGTAGTAGATGAAAAAAGAAAATATATTTCAATAGATCATCTATCAATTCACTCAGTATCTACTCAAGCAACTGCTCAAGGAAGACATGCCAAAAACGCAATCGACGGAAATATTTATACAAATTGGCATTCTGCTTGGAATGGAAGCGATAAAGAAAAATATATTGTAATTAAATTAGATGAAGTTAAAAAATTAACAGCTTTAGAATATCTTCCATTAGATGGTGGAAATGGAAAAATCAAAAATGCAGTTATCTCAGTAAGTATGGATGGTGAAAACTGGAAAGAAGTAGTATCTAGTACAAATTGGGCTTATAATATGACAACTAAAAGCGTAGACTTTGAACCAACAGAAGCACAATATATTAAAATAGTAGGTAAAGAAACACAATCAGCATCAAGCTCAAACAGCTTTATAGCAGCTAAAATGTTTAACCTATATGAAGATGCTAGCAATAAAGTAGAAAAACCAACTGCTGAAATAGCATACAGTACTAAAGAACAAACAAATCAAAATGTAACTGTTACTTTAGTAAATCCAAGTAAAAAAATAACAATTACTAATAATGAAGGTAAAGATACATATACCTTTACAGAAAATGGCACATTTACTTTTGAATTTATTGATGAAGCTGGTAATAAAGGTAGTGCAACTGCAACAGTTGATTGGATAAAAAAAGATGATGATTCATCTAATAAACCAGGACAAGATGATGATAACAACAATGATAACAAACCAGGTCAGGACGATGATAACAACAATGATAATAAACCAGGACAAGATGATGATAACAACAATGATAATAAACCAGGACAAGATGATAACAAACCAGGTCAGGATGACGATAACAACAATGATAATAAACCAGGACAAGATGATAACAAACCAGGTCAGGACGACGATAACAACAATGATAATAAACCAGGACAAGATGATAACAAACCAGGTCAGGACGATGATAACAACAATGATAACAAACCAGGTCAGGATGATGATAACAACAATGATAACAAACCAGGTCAGGATGATAATAATAATGTTAATAAACCTATAGTAGATGATAATGGTAATACCAATACACCAAATGATACTACTAATACAAACAAGCCAACTGTAGACAATAATACAAATGGTTTAACCTCAAACAAAAATAATTCAATTAACACAGAGGTTCCAAATACTAGTGTAGATAATGATATTTATATATATGTATTTACTATTTTAATAATCCTTATCATCTTAAGTATTACTTACTTTTATATAAGAAAAACTAATATTAAAAAAGTTGAAAAATAGAATCTATTAATACTATAATGATATTAACATAATTACTAATAAAAATATATCTTACTATTTCAATATTCGAATAGTAAGATATTTTTAATTTATATAAAAAATACACATTTTAAAAGAATCTAAATATTAGGTTCTAATTTTTATTATAACTTAATAGTCTTAATCAAAGGAGGAACATATTTTGAATATAGTTGATAAATATCATAGCTTTACTGATTCAAAAGAATTGCCTAAAGACTATTTAATTTTAAAATTAAGAATGTATTTTAATAAAGAATTATATCAAAAAAGAATTATTTCTTTTGAAATCTATAATAACATGCAAAATCTATTAATAAAAAAAATGAATAAAATAATTATGGATAATAGAGTATAAATAATTAAAATATATTTTTAATATTTTAATAAAAGGGGATGAGACTCAATGGATATAATAAAAGCAAGAAAGGAATTATTACTTGGAAAAACTATATATGATATGAACTTAAGAGTAGTTGATTACGGCAGGGTATCAACAGATAAAGATAATCAAGTAAATTCCCTTACTAATCAGATTAACTATTTTAATGAAATGATCTCTAGTATCAAAAACTGGACTCATATAAGAAGTTATAGTGATGAAGGAATAAGTGGAACGAGAGTAGAAAAAAGAGAAGAATTTTTAAGAATGATAGAAGATGCAAGACTTGGCAAAATTGATTTAATATTAACTAAAGAAGTATCTAGATTTGCTCGTAACACTATTGATAGTATTAGTTATACTCAGACCTTATTAAAGTATGGTGTAATAGTCTTTTTTATCTCAGATAATATAAATACTCTTTACCCTGATAGTGAATTTAGACTAACTCTTATGGCGAGTATGGCTCAAGATGAAGTTAGAAAGTTATCAGAAAGAGTTAAGTTTGGTATTAAAAGAAGTATTAAAGATAGAAAGGTAGGCGGAGGGGGACTTTATGGTTATATAAAAAAAGATTGTAAACTAATAATAAATGAGAAAGAAGCTCCTGCTGTTAGGATGCTATATTCCTTATATTCAAGTGGAGAATATGGTTTTAAGAAAATAGGAGAAGAACTAGCAAGTAATGGTTATTACACTAAAAAGGGCAAGATTTTTAGTGATACTACTCTAAAGAAAATGTTAAATAATCCAAGATATAAAGGTTATTATACAGCTAATATGTCAGAAGTAGAAGATTATAAAACTCATAGAAAAGTAAAAAAGCCTAAAGACGAATGGATTATCGAAAAAGATAAAAAAGGAGATGTTCCCGCTATTGTCAGCGAAGAACTATGGGAAAAAGCTAATGAAATATATAAAGAAAAAAATAATAAATGGAATAAAAACGTTTTAAATAAGGAGTATTATTTAGAAAATAGAAATTATACTTCTAAAATATTTTGTATAGAACATAAAAAAACATTTATCAGAAGTGCCAGTGGTAAAAGAAAAAACAATCCAGTATGGCAATGTGGTGAGTATTTAAGAAACGGAATAAAGGGTTGTGCTTCTCCACGTTTATTTGAAAAAGACTTAAATAATATTTTTTCTAAAATAATAGAAAATATTATTGATAATAAAGAAACACTTTTGAATATGATAATAAACGATTATATTACTCTAATAAAAGATAATAATACAAATAATAAGCAGTATTATTTAAAACAAAAACTACAAGAACAACAAATATATAAAGATAAATTATTCGATATGTTTTTAAAGGAATTAATAACAGATATTGAGTTCTTAGAAAGAAATAATAAAATATCCTCAGAAATTTCCACTATTAAAAAAACTATAAATAAATTAGAAGCTAATCAAAATTCTTTAGAGTATTATGAAAAGGAAAAATCTAAAATAAGCAAAGAAATCTTACTCTTATTAAATATAGAAGATAATATAGGAAAATATTTTAACTTATTTATTAATAAAGTTTTAGTTAGTAAGATAAATAATAATAGAAAAAATATTAAATTAACCATAATATTTAATTATAAATACCCTAATAAAGATGTAGAATTTATATATAACAACAAAGATATCTTAATAACAAATTAAAAAACGATTATTTTTTAGCTAAAAGTATCTCTTGCTTTACTCAAAGAAACCCAGGGTTTGTAAAATTAGGACAATTACTTGGTAAAAAACGTTTATTCTCCTACTTAGATAAGTTTGGTTTTGGTTCTAAAACTGGAATAGATTTAAATGGAGAGGGTAAAGGTATTATTTTTAATCTTGATAAAGTAGGTAATGTCGAACTATCTACTACTGCCTTTGGTCAAGGAGTAAGTGTAACTCCTATTCATCTTACTGTCTATTAAATGATACCTTTGCTCTAACGAAAGGAATAACTAGTAAATATACAAAGAAATTATAAATATATTTGGCAAGAGAATTAATTTTATAGTGTATAATTTTGTATTATTTAGGGATTAAATAGCAAAAACGTTTGCTATTTTTGTAATTATGTTGTATAATAATACCCACTTAATGAGGGGGATAGAATGAAAAAGAAATTATTAGAGAAAGCAAGATCGATTATATTCTTAGGAGGACTAAGTACCTTATGTATTACAACTAGCTTATCTTCACTTTCTAAGTCACAATATAAAATAGTAAAAGAATCAAAAATAGGTACAGTATTAGAAAAAGAACCAGTACTAGCTAACTATTTTACAACTGGTGAATGGTTATCAGAAGATGCCCTACTAAGAATAAATCAAATCTGTAATATACCAGTAGCACCAGTAACAACACCATATGATCCAAGGTATTTAGATATTTTAGGTATTAATAAAGAAAATACTAAAAAAACTTATGAAAGTTTACAAACTATTAAAGCAAATAGAAAACATCGTAATACTAAATATTATGATGAAGAAAAAGATGATATTAAATGGGAATTATTAGCTGAAGATTGTTATACAAGAAGTGTTAATTATAAAGAACCAGACAATAATGGTATAATATTAGACCAACCATTTTCAAAAGAAGAAATAAAAGAAAAAATAGCTAATATAAAACAACTTACTCAAAATCTATGTAAAGATTTTAAAGAATTCGATATAAAGGAATTTGCCTGTACCTTAGCAGATTATAAATTCATCAAAAAATTAGACTATGTTAGTACAGCTTTAGCTTATACAACTAATGATACTGTTACATATAATACTTTATTTACACATAGCTTGACAAAAGATGAAATAAAACCTATAGATTTGCATGAGAATTTTCATATTGCAGTAAATGGATGTAGTGATAAAAATACTGGTTTATCATCTAAAAAAAGGGGTATTAGTGTTCAAAATAAAGATGATAAAAACGTTAGTAATGATAATTTACTATGTATAGATAACTCTTCTTATAATTATAATAACAGTTATAGTTATAATTTTTTAGAAGAAATATATGCAGAGCTTTATAGTAATAGTGTTTTAAAAACAAAACAACAAAACTATATAAATCATGATGAAATACTAAATGCTCTTCAAATAAGTTTAGGATTAAGGTCAAATTACCAAATAGATGATATTTTACAAGATTTAGTCTACCATGACCCATTATCATTTATTAAACGTTTCCCAAGCTTTGGAGAAAGAAAGGAAGACTATGTTGTTGATAATTGTAAAATGTTAAAAGCTTATGATATCTTATTAAGTGATAAGTCACTATATAGTCAACTTCTAGAAAATTCTGATCTATCAGATATTTATAACTATGATAGTGTTAATAGTCTAGCCTTATTTGCTAGTAGTCAATTAACTAAAAACTATTTTAATAATTTAATTGTTATGAACGAAATGCATTCAAAAGATATGGAACTAGAAGATAATTATTATATGATAAACTTATTTGAGAATACCTTAAAAAATACTTTAAAAGCTATTAAAGAAGTTAATCCAAAGTTATCAATAAGAATTAATGATACAGCATTTTATCAAACTAGAACTACTTTTTTAGGTTATTTAAGTGATAAATATAAACTTTTTCCAAAAGATGTTGAAAGTAAATACTATAGAGAATATAGTTATACAGTTCCACCAAAAGATTACCAGGGACCATCATTTTTCGATGACAATAAAAGGTTATATTACATGACTTTATTAAAAGAAGGAGAAAATCACAATATTAAAGCACCATACAATCTACCAATAGGAACTTCATATAAAGTCCACAAAAAAACAAAATAAATTAATATGAAAAGTAATTCAGCTTATTTATATTAGACTGCCTTCAAAATTTTTCGACTTTGAAGGCAGTATGAGAACTAGTAAAAGACTAGTTCTTTTTTTTGTATTCTGATAATAAACTAAAAAGAAGGGATTAATTATATAACTAAAATTACTAATAGAAAGAAATAATTAAAATAATTTATCATATTTATAATATTGATTATAAAAGGGGAATAATATGGATTTAATAAACAAAATATCATCACGAATTATTGAATTAGAATTACAGATAAAACTTCTAGATTATTTAAAAAGAACAGAAGAAATAGAAAGTGATATGTATGATTATCTAGTAAATAAATTACTTATAAAAATAAATCAAGAAAAGAAAAGTTAATATAGTATAAATATTTACTAAATTAGGAGGCTGATATTATAGATTTATATACAGTAAGAAATAATATCCTAAAAGGAAAATCTATTCAAGAGTTAAATTTACGAGTATGCTTTTATGCTAGAGTATCAACAGAAAAAGATGAACAACTTCACTCATTAACTGCTCAAATATCTTTTTTTAAAGATTATATAAAAAAAATTCCTAACTGGAAATACATTGATGCCTATATAGATGAGGGAATTAGCGGAACTAGAGTAAAAAAACGTGATGCTTTTTTAAAAATGATAAATGATGCTAAAAACAATAAATTTGATTTAATTCTTACTAAAGAAATTTCAAGGTTTTCAAGAAATACTCTAGATAGTATTAAATATACTCAAGAGTTATTAGAAAATGGAGTAGGTGTTTATTTTTTAAATGATAATATTAATACAATATTACCAGACTCTGAATTAAGATTAACTATAATGGCTAGTGTTGCCCAAGATGAGGTTAGAAAGCTATCAGAAAGGGTTTCCTTTGGTATGAGACGCAGTATAGAAAATGGTGTTGTATTAGGCTCTTCTAATATTTATGGTTTTACTAAAGAACATGGCAAATTAATAATAGATCAAAAAGAATCTCTTATGATTAAACTAATTTTTGATAAATATGCTAATACAAATGATGGCTTATCAAAAATATCAAAAGATTTATATCTTCTCGGTTATAAAAGTAAAACAGGTAAAAGAATAGATCCAACTATATTAACAAGAATTATCAAAAACCCTAAGTACAAAGGATATTACTGTGGTAATAAAAGTAAAATAATTGACTATCGTAACAAAAAAAAGAAAAGTCTTGACCAATCAGAATGGATAATTTATAAAGATCAAAAAAATATTCCCGCTATTATTAGTGAAGAATTATGGGAAAAGGCTAATGAAAAATTATTAAAAAGACAAAAAAGTATTAAAAACAAAGTACAAGATAAAGCAATCTTTCAAAATAGATATACTTATTCTGGAAAATTATATTGCCATAATCATCAATTAACTTATCACAGAAATGGTGCTGGTAAAAGAAAAGAAAATCCAGTTTGGGAATGCCAAGTATATCGTAAAGAAGGATTAAAAAGTTGTAATAGCCCAAGAATATATGAAAAGGAATTAGATAAAATTTTTTATTATATATTTTCAAAAATTCTAAAAAGTAATCAAAAAATAACAGAAGATTTATTAACTGAGTGTCAAACTTATTTAAAAAATCAAAATAGTATGACAAAAATAAAAGAATTAAAAACAAAACTAGAAGAACTTGAATTAAAAAAGAAAAAATTATTAGAATTACTAATAGATGATATCATAGAAAAAAAAGAATATCAGAGCCAAATTGTTTTATTGAAAAAGAAATCAGATGAGTATAATAGAAAAATAAAAGAAATAAAAAACATTTCAAATAATAAGCATACCATTAGAAAAAAGATCACCAACCTACAAAATAGTTTTAAAAATTGTCTTCAAGATAAAGAATGTTTTAAATCATTTTTTACTGAAATAGTTGACTATATTATAGTTTGTCAAAAAGATAGTATTAATAAAAAACAATCAATTTTAAAAATAGTTCTTAAAACTGGTAATAATTTAATAGTAACCAGTAATAATTTAGGTAAGGAGTATCATTTTTGAGACTACTATACAGCAAGTAACAGCTGTTTCTGCAGTAGTTAATGGTGGTTATCTATATGAGCCATATATTGTAAAAAGTATTTCAGAAAATGAAACAAATACTATTATTAAGGAAAATAATAAAAATTTAGTTCGTAAAGTAATCAGTAGTGACACCTCAAGGATTATGCGACACGCTCTAGAAAGTGTCGTGGCTAAAGGGGGAGGAAAATCAGCCTATATTGAAGGATATCGAATTGGTGGTAAAACAGGAACAGCCCAAAAGGTAAAAGATGGCAGATATTTAGTTGGAAATTATATTATGTCCTTTATGGCTGTAGTACCATCAAATGATCCAGAAGCAGTATTGTACTTAGCTATAGATAATCCTAAAAATACAGCCCTTTTATCTAGTTATACAACAACTCCGATTGCTAGAAGAATCCTTCTAGATATAATAGATGCTTTAGGAATTGAAAAACAAGAAAATGCCATGCCTAAAGACTTAGAATGGACGGATAAAGTAACTTATGAAGTTCCAAATGTAGTAGGAAAATCAGTTGATGAAGCTAAGAAATTATTATCAAACTTTACTATTGAATACTCAGGAACAGGAGAAACTGTTGTAGAACAATCACCTAAGGCTAAAGAAAAACTAGAAGATCAAGGAACTGTAAGGCTATTATTAGAATAAAAGATTTGAAAATACGAAATATTTAAATAATTTTTACGAACAAGTACTTTTTAAGTCCTAAAAAATTACTTATCAAAATAAAATTAAGTACAAAAAATAAAATATATGATACAATAATATAAGGTGATACTATGAATGATACAATTGGTCAAAAAGGGGACGTTAAAGATAAAAGAAGAACACTAATAATAACTAAAGAAAATAAAAGGAAATTACAAGAATATGAAAAAGATATTAAAGCAGAAGAACTGCATCAATTAGAAAAAAATGTGAGAAACCTTCAATATATAACATTATTAAAAGCACTACCATTGGTCTTTGCTAAAGAAGTAGTAAAAACTATTATTCCAACATCTGATGCAAAAAAAGAAATATTAGATAGCGAAGAATCACTAGACCATATAAATAGTTCCAATTTATTCAAAGATAATTATAAGTATGTAACTAACTCTTTAGGTAATAATAAAGAACCTATAGAAAAAATTGAAGACATAGATTCTTTATTTTTGGATGATAGTGAACAAGTAGTTGAAGATATAGAGCATATTTCTCAAGAAACATTAAAAGAAGATTTGAAAGAAGAATATCTAGAACCAGTATATCAAAATAGCAATAATATAAATAGTTTCTTAAATAAAAATTATTCCTACGATAATCAAAATTCAGAAAAGTTATCTTACAAAGGTATTGATGAAACATCATATCCAAAAAAACAAGTCACTGAAGAAAAAGCATCCCCAAAAAGATACCAAGTCGATATAAAGAAGCAAGAACAAGACAAAATTCCTATAAAAGAAGAATTAGATGATTTCTTAGAAGATAGTTTAGCAGCAGCTAATTTAGATAAATTAACAAATCATAAAATAATTGATGAGTATGATAAAAAATTAAAAGATATTAGGGTTGATCTAAGAAAACTAATTTTTGAATATAATACTTTATTAGATGATGCCTCACAACTATATACTTCTAAAGAGGCTGAAAAATTATTAAATAAACTAAATGAAATTATCAAAAAAGTAGAAGAACTGAAAAAAAAATTAGAGCTTCCTGATATTGATAAGTATGATGATAATTATTTATATACTTTAGTCAGTAATTATATGGAAGAGTTCAAAAATGAGAAATTTGCAGACGAAATAAAAGACTCTGAATTATATATAACTATTTCTAAAAAATTAGAAGAATTGGATGAAAAAAAGGATATTTTAAAAAATAAGGTGGATAGCAGAAAAGAACATTTAGAAATGGATGAGGAGCAATTTGCAGATATTAAAGAGAAGTATTTTGATTATCAAACCTTTAATGATAGACTACTACGTTTACAACAAGAACAAGAGCAATTACTTAATGATATTAATAAAAAAATAGCTCATTCCACTAATAGCTATGAGCGTGTTGTAGTTCAAGTAAAAACTATGGAGCGTCAAAGTAGAAAATTATTACAATTATTGGCTATGCAGATGACCATTCCTGGCGCTAGGAGTGCAAAGGCCTTAGCAGCCACTGCCTTAACATTTATGTATTTTGCTAAAAGAATGATGAAGACAACTACTAAAACCAAAAGATACAAGGTAGTTAAAGTAACAGATTATCAAATAGAAATTGAAAATAGTATTTCTAAATTAGACGATATTGTATCACTATTAAAGAAAAGTTCAGTTCAATTAGAAACTCTAATTAAAGAATTTAAAAATAAGTATCAAGAGTACTTTGGCATACTTCCTGAATGTGATCAGTTACTTGTTAATTTAGAAAAAGTAAAAGAAAATTTAAAGGAAAAAGAGTATGAAATAGAAAAAATCAAATTAGAGCAAGAAAGAAATTTAGCAAGAAACAATGAAAAAGTAAAATTATTAACTAAAGAAGAAGAAGTAATTTGATGAAGAATGTAAAGTTTTGTCTAAATTTCTCGGATTATTCATAATCTGATTTGATTTATGATATAATGTTGCAAGAGAAATGGAGTGAAAAACATGCTATTATTAACCAAAGCCGTTTTTGCAGTAATGATTGGTTTCTTATCAGCGACCGTTTTAGGTTTGTTTTTAATACCAATATTAAAGAAAATGCGTGTTGGACAGAAAATAAGCATCTTTGTAGGAGAGTCACATCGTAAAAAAGAGGGTACTCCCACCATGGGAGGTTTAATTTTTATATTACCAACAGTTATTACAACAATAGCCCTGATATTTATGGGTAAAATTCCTTATACCTCAAACTTAGGTATTGTCTTATTGGTCTTTATTGGTTATGCCTGTATCGGTTTTTTAGATGATTTTTTATCAATTCATAAAGGAAATAATGAAGGTCTAACGACTTATCAAAAACTATTTATGCAAGTTTTAATTGCTATCGGTTTTTTCTATATTTATATGAAAAGTGGTGGTCAAACCTCATGGGTAGTTGGTACACTACATATTGATATAGAATTAAGTTGGCTCTATGGCTTATGTATTTTATTTATTTTAGTAGGTGCTAGTAATGCAGTAAATTTAACTGATGGAGAAGATGGTTTAGCTGGGGGGTTATCTGCTATTGCTTTTATTGCCTTTAGTTTGATATCTCTAACTGTAGGCTTCGAAGATATTGGTATCTTTGGTCTAATATTAGTAGGTAGCTTAATGGGTTTCTTAATTTACAATACTCATCCTGCTAAAGTATTTATGGGAGATACAGGTTCTCTTGCCTTAGGTGCTGTTATGGGGGCTATTGCTATCTTGACTCATAGAGAGTTAACTTTATTAGTAGTCGCTGGTATCTTTGTAATAGAAACCTTAAGTGTTATTATTCAAACGTTTTGGGTTCAAGTATTTAAACGAAAATTGTTTTTAATGACACCACTTCATCATCATTTCGAAAAATTAGGTTGGATAGAAACTGATATAGTAAAATTATTTTGGGTATGCGGTCTGATATTAGCAATGGCTGGAATTATCTTTGGCGTTTGGTTATAATTAAAAGTTCAACAATAGTTCTTTTTTTTTTACTTAAAAATATACTTTAATAAGGTGATAAAATGAGTAAAAAGATGGATAAATTATTGTTTATAGCAGTCATTATATTATCACTATTTGGTCTAGTAATGATTTACTCAGCATCCAGTATTTGGGCTGAATATAAATTTAATGATAGTTTTCATTACCTAAAATATCAAGGGGCTTTTTTAGTTATCGGAATAATGATTTTACTATTGTTTTCAAAAATAAACTATGAAGTTTATCATAATAAATCAAACACTTTACTACTAAGTTGTATTATTCTTTTGGTATTAGTATTAATACCTGGAATTGGTAGTGTAAGAAATGGTAGTAGGTCTTGGTTTGGAATCGGTCCTTTAGGTATTCAACCCAGCGAATTTGCGAAATTAGCAGCCATCATTTTTGCTAGTAAATATTTATCTAATAGTAATAAATTTTTAAAAAGCTACAAAGAAGGCGTATTTCCTATTTTAGGTATTACATTACTTTTATTTGGTTTAATCATGCTACAACCAGATTTAGGAACAGGAGTAATCCTAGTAATGTCTATTGTATCTTTACTATTTATAGCAGGTGTAAATATGAAATTTTTCTTTGAAGTAGGCTTTTTAGGAGTAATAGGAATAGTGATTTTAATTATTATTGCTCCATATCGTATGGATAGAATTACTTCTTTTATTGATCCGTGGAGTGATGCCTTAGGTACAGGCTTTCAAATTATTCAAAGTCTTTATGCCATTGGACCAGGAGGATTATTAGGTAATGGTTTTCAAAAATCAATTCAAAAACACTTTTATTTACCAGAACCACAAACAGATTTTATTTTTTCTATTATAGCCGAAGAATTTGGTGTAGTAGGAGCATTTATTGTTGTAGGCCTTTTTTCAATAATACTTTGGCGTGGTATTAAAATAGCCTTAAATACCAAAGATGCCTTTGCTAAATATTTATCTTTTGGTATGATTTTTCAAATGATTTTTCAAACTCTCATGAATTTAATGGTTGTTATTGGAATGATACCAGTAACAGGGTAAGTCCTGCTAAGTAACTGAAAACGACAATGAAAATAAACCTTTATTTTATAAGGTATTTAGAGAACCTAATAAAAATATAAAAGATAAAAAATTGACAAAAAAGTAAAAGTACATTAAAATATAAAATTTTGCAGATAAAAAATGGGGGTAATTTTACCATTACTGCAAAGAAGTTGATTTGAGCAATACCAAAGATACCTCACATATTTTTGGAGGAAATAATGATAAGAAAAATTGATGTAGGAAGTGTTTTTGGTACTGCCCAAAGAACTAGTTATGAATATATGAAATTACTAAAAGAAAAACATAAGGATGGACTTCACTCTTTACCTTTTGCTCATCATGAATCTAAGGTTGTTATGTATGAGTCAAATAAAATATATATTAATGGAGGAATAATTGATAATGAAATTATTACCCCTATATCTAATAGGAAATATTATAAAGAAAATTTAGATAAAATAGAAATTAGAAATAAAAACTTTTATTTTCTGTTAAAGATGATGGCTATATCTGTATATTTTATCACATGGCAAAAAATGAAAATGATATTAGTAATTCTTCTAAAAATCAATATTTTAGAAAAAGTGAAATGCAAAATTATTTTGATCCAAGAATATGGTAAATTATAACTATAATAGAAAATAATCACAATACTAATCATAATGGTCATCCTTATCATAAGAAAAATCACGAATATAGAATAGGACATATTTTTGCTAGGAAGAAAAATAATTGTTTGGTACATAAATATTTCTATGAAATAACCTTACTTTAAAATCATGATTTGATAACTAATATAAAGAAGTTACCATTCAAGCAATTAGAGGTCATTGCATGAATATATTTGATAAAAATTATAAGAAAAAAGAGAAAGATATTATAAAATTTTCCCATACTATATTATTATCAAAATTATTGCTTTTAAATTATGAATATAATGGTAAAACTATAACAGATTTTGAAAAAATAGAATTTGAGAAATAATTTTTTGCTCATTAACTACTATATAAATAAGAGTAAAAAATGTTATAATGTATCTAACAGACAAATAGTAAGTTTGTTGAAATGATTGGAGATGTAATTATGGCTTTTGATTATAAGAAAGAATATAAGGAATTTTATATGCCTAAGAATAAACCTAGTATTGTTGAAATTCCTAAAATGAATTATATTGCAGTTAGAGGACAAGGAAATCCAAATGATGAAAATGGAGATTATAAAAATACAATAGGTTTATTATATAATGTTGCTTATACAATTAAAATGAGTTATAAAGGTACTCATAAAATAGACGGCTTTTTTGAATATGTTGTTCCTCCATTAGAGGGATTTTGGTGGCAGGAAAATACAAAAGGAATGGATTATAATAGAAAAGATGATATGAAATTTATTTCTATAATTAGATTGCCAGATTTTGTAACAAAAGAAGATTTTATTTGGGCTACCCAAGAAGCAACAAAGAAAAAGAAACAAGACTTTTCAAGAGTTGAATTTTTAACTTATGATGAGGGGATTTGTGTTCAATGTATGCACAATGGTAGTTATGATGATGAACCTGCTACTGTTGAATTAATGCACAAATATATGAAAGAAAATGGATATGAATTAGATATAACAGATACTAGATACCATCACGAAATATATTTAAGTGATCCAAGAAAATGCGATGTAAGTAAATTAAAGACAGTAATAAGACATCCAATTAAAAAGATTAAATAATTACAAATTACAAGTCAATTTAGGAGAGTAAGTATGAAAAGGAAAGGGTTAATTATAATTGGCATTCTCACAATATTATTAGCATTTATGGATATAAGTGGA
>CAOJZZ010000005.1 GCA_948466315.1 uncultured Mycoplasmatota bacterium
CTATAAACAACATTTCCACAAACTAATTTACCCTCTGTTGTACTATTACAAGCAACTCCATCTGGCGAAGTTGAAGTAATACTTGCTAAATTTGCATCAACATCTCCTTTGTTTTGCACTGTCAATAAATAATTACACTTATCTCCAGGTTTTGATAATTTAATTGCATCTACTGTAACAGAATTATCAGTAACTGTTGCATTACCACAAGTAGTCGTACTAGTACCTGTTGATACTCCAGGTACTGTTCCCTTTGCCAATTTTATATCCCAGTTAAATGCACTTTGAGTAACTGTTCCAAATCTAACATTTAACGAAGTACTCAATGCCGCATACGCAAGCGAAACTCCTGTTACTGCTACCAATAATGCTAAAATTGATACATACATACTTTTTCTATCCTTATTCATTTTATCACTTCCTCAATATCATATTTTCTAATTATAATTAATCTTGTCCATATACTAATGTAAATCCTGCTCCTATATGCGTCACCTCCTCATTAGAAACGTTAGGTAATACTTCATACGATACCACTAAATAAAAATTTGATACCCCATTAATTCTTTCCACCTTTTGCTCCCTACTAGTTAGAAGACTAGTACCTGCACTATCATTAGCCAAACTATAGACAACATTACCACAAACTAATTTACCCTCTTCCATCCTATTACAAGCAACTCCATCTGGTGAAGTAGCTGTAATGCTTGTCAAGTTTGCATCAATATCCCCTTTATTTTGAACTTCTAAAGGATATGTACATTTATCTCCTGGTTTAGATAACTTAATTGAATCAATAGTAGCCGAACTATCAGTAACTGTTGCATTACCACAAACAGTTGTACCAGTACCAGATGATACACCAGCTACTATTCCACTATTTAATTTTATATCCCAATTAAAAGAACTCTGTGTAACTGTTCCAAATTTAATCTTCAAAGATGTGCTTAATGCTGCATATGCCATTGAAACTCCAACTACAGCAACAACTAATGATAAAAGCGAAACATACATTACTTTCCTATCTTTATTCATACTTTTCTCCTTAATATTTCTATTTCTAGGCATGTACAAAATTTAAAACAAAACCTGCTCTAGATTGATTAATAGGTACACTACTAACATCTACTCCAGTATAAGAAACAACCAAATATACTGTCTTTGTTTGATTTATTCCTACTATTTGACTATCATCTAGCGCTATCTTTCCATCAACATCCTGTGCCAATTTATAAGTTAAATTTCCACATACCATTTTTGATTCAACTGAAAAGTCACACGCCACTCCATTAGGTGTTACTGGTGTAATAGATCCCAATCTAGCAACAATTCCACCAAAATTTTCTACAACTAAAGCATAAACACACCGATCATCTGGCTTTGACAAAGTAGTAGTAGAAATAGTAACAGAATCCTTAGTAACCGCAGCATTACCACAACTTCTCCCCGTTGAACTAGTCCCAAAAGCTTCTCCAGCAACTGTACCATCTTGAAAACCAATATCCCATGTCAACGGCTTTTGTGTTACTTTCCCAAATTTAACACTTATAGTTGCCCCAAGTGCTGCATATGCAATTGATAAACATGCTACTATTACTACTAAAGTTAAAATTGAAATATACATATTTTTACGTTCTTTACTCATTTTTTCCTTCCTAACTATTTTTACCTAAAATTACGATTGTGCATAACTAAGTGTAAATGCAGCCCCTGACTGAGTTGTATTCGTAGCATTCAAAGAAGCACCAGTATATGAAACAACCAAATAAACAGGAAGCGAAGCGCCTATTGCTAATAACCTATTACTTGCCAAAATAGTGTTACCTGAGCTATCACTAGTCAATTTATAAGTTAAATTTCCACATACCATTGTTGCTCCATTAGATGTACTACATGCAGTACTATTGGGATTTTTCGGTGTAATACTGCTTAAAGTTGCAGCAATAGTACCACTATTCTTAATCGTTAAGGGATAAGTGCATTTATCCTCTGGTTTTGACAAAGAAGTTGCAGAAACTGTAACTGTAGTAGCTGTAATTGTCGCATCCCCACAAACTCTACCAGTTGCACTTGTTCCAGCGGCTGTTCCTACAACAGTACTACCTTGAAATCCTACATTCCAAGTCAAGGCATTTTGGGTAATATCCCCAAACTGAATATTAAGAGTTGCACTAAGAGCCGCATATGCTAACGACAAACCACCCACAATTACTACTAATGTTAAAATTAAAATATACATATTTTTTCTCTTATAATCCACCTTATCTTCACCTCACATAATCATAATATCATTACTACGATTGAGCATAACTAAGAACAAACTTTGCACCTGATTGAGTAACAGCTGAACTATTCAACCCAGCACCTGTATAAGAAGCCACTAAATAAACAGTAAGAGAGGCCCCCGCATTCAATGTTGTATTGGCATTTATTGCTGTAGCACCACCGCTATCACTTGTTAATTTATAAGTAATATTACCACATACCATTGTAGCACCACTAGCAGTAGCACAAGTTGTACTAGTAGGTTTAGTTGGTGTTATAGAACTAAGTCTAGCTGCAATACCACCACTATTTCTTATAGTCAAAGTATAAGTACATTTATCACCTGGCTTAGACAAAGTAGTAGCCGCTACACTAACAGTACTAGCAGTAATAGTGGCATTACCACAACTCCTACCAGTAGCGGAAGTTCCAGCAGCAGCTCCTGCAGCAGAGGTTCCAGTAAACCCAACATTCCATGTTAAAGCATTTTGGGTAATACCAGAAAAAGAAATATTTAAAGTTGCACTAAGAGCCGCATATGCTACCACGATTCCTATTATTAACACTGAAACTATACAAAGAGCTATATTTAATACTTTTCTATTCTTAATAAACATCACCTCCCTTAAATAAAATACTAATTTTTAATGTTGTCCATAAACAATAGTAAAACCAAAACCTGATTGTGAAAAATCACTTGTTGAACTAGTAGTACCTGAATACTCAGCAGTTAACACCACATTTCTAGTAGTAGCAGTACTTCCACTCTTAGCAGCCAAAACATTACCAACAGCAGGCTGAATACTACTAGTAGCAGAATCGTATCTCAATTTATAAGTAATATTACCGCATATCATTGTAGAACCACTAGCAGTACTACACGTTGTACTAGAAGGTTTCCTTGGTGTAATAGAAGTAATTGAGGCTCCAAGCGTACCATTATTTCTTACTTGAAAAGTATAAGAACACTTATCTCCACTCTTGGTTAATTTAACTTTAATTCCAGAAATAGTAGTTTTAGTAGCGGTAGCACTTCCACAAGTAACATTCGCATTAGTTGTAACTCCAGCAATACTCCCAGTATTAAACCCAACATCCCAAGTTAAAGCGGATTGAGTCAAATTACCAAATTGAATATTCAAAGTTGTACTAAGAGCTGCATAAGCAACAGTCAACCCAACAACAAAAGCAATCAAAATACCAATAGTTATAAATAATATATTATAATTTCTTCTTTTCATCCTTAACTGCTCCTTTATGATATACTACTAATAATATTATCCCAATATACTTAAGACACTATATACGGATTACTGAATGTACCATTCCCCCCCACTTATAACAATACCATGTATAAGAGAAATAGAAGGTCGAAGACCAAATGAAGCATCAGAATCTGAATTATCTACATAAGTTCTGTCAAAATAAAACATTCTAGCACAACCATAAGGACCACTACAACCATTTCCAGGAGTCATAATCCACCATTTTTGACCTCTAGACAAATACCCCAGCACAGAAAAACTAGCATTCAAAGCTGAATATCCTATACTAATAAAGGTAGAAAACATCAATAGTACCAACAATAAAATAATATTTATGGTCTTATAATATTTTTTATAATTAGTAAAAAAAGAACATTTTGAGATGTTCTATATTGGCGTGTATCAATTTACTAAAATCAGTAAAAATTTCAAGAATAATTTATATAGATTTATTTTTTTCTATATTTAATTAAATTTTCTCGTAAAAAACCTAAACTCAAATAGAAACATACCAATAAATTTATAACTTCTAAAAAACAGTTTTATTTATTCCCCAAAATCTAACAAGTTACTAAATAATTATATAAAAAACACTTCAGATAATCCTAATAATACCCTCCCACTCTACTATAAATAATCATACTATAAAACTATATTTTAGTCAACCATTTTTGTTTTTGAGTTTCGGTTTTTTATGAGAATTTTAAATATAATTGTAGTGACTTTTAAAGTTTTATAAATTTTTTCAGAATTTTCCTAAAATCCCAATATTTATCCATACCAATATAGAACATTCTCAAATGTTCTTTTTTTCTAATGATTAAGTTAGAGAATATCTAAAGTTTTAACTGTAGTTGTTTATATTTTTCACGTTTCTCTATTTTTTGATATTCCTTGATACCTACACGCACATATTTTAGTATCTCACTAGTTCCCTTTGAAATTTGACTAAACCATACAAACACTTTTCTTCTTAATGATTTACTTCTTTCTAGTATTTTGATTGTTAGAAGCTTTTTATTCATATCTTCAATTAACATTCTCAAATATCCCATGTGAATCATTAACATTAAGTTTAAATTATTCATCGCTTTTAATGTTCTTACTCTCATGTCTTAAAATTCATATTCTTACTTTTTACTTTTAAAATATTCTTCTACCATCCATCTATAAAAATATGTGATACTGATATTTCTACTTTTTCATCCTCAAACCACAATTCTATTTTTACTTTTCCTTTTCTCTTTAATGCCTCTTGATATTCATTTTTTTCTTCCCTTTAAAGAGAAAATTTCTCTTATCATTCATTCTTATCACTTTTGTCTACATAACTTATGATTTTACTATCATCGCATCCTCTATCAAATACCATATTACATTTTCTGTTTAATACGTTGATTACCATATCTATACTTTCCATAATATATTGATTCTTACTTACAAATCCTTCACTATATACACTAATTGGTTGTTTCTAATTTTTTCCTAATATTACTGCTTCACATATATAATACCCGTTTACCACTCTCTTATCTGGATCTGATGCCTCTATTATTTGGTCTAGGTCTTCAAACTTTTTTCCATATCTTTTTGATATATCACTATCATCAAATATGAATATTGCCTCATCAGGAAAATAATTCTTTACTTCATTTAAATAGTTTTCTTTCATTAACCTAGTTTCTTCTTTATCTAAGGATTGTAGATTATCATACAGTCTTTCAATAGTATTTTTTAGTTTTACTCTTTCATCTAATGATTTTGATATTTCAGATATTAAACAACTCTTACTTTTAGATAATCCATATTTCATGTCACTTATAAAATTAGTTACCTTTTTATTTAATCCTTCTGACATTTTTTTAGAAAAATTTAAAATTTCTCTTTTCATTTCATAACAATCCACAGTATAATTAATCAAGGAAATCACCTCCATATTTTTTGTTTAGTTAAAATTTTCTAACAATTAAATTTTACTAAACTTTGGAAGTTTTTTTCTTATTTTTTATCAAAAAAGTGAATCTGTGTATAACACATTTTCACTTTTTCTTTTTTTTCAAATTTTACCAAAACTCAAATTTTTGTTCTTATAATAAAAAATATTTTATAACTAATCATAACATAAAAAATATAAGCCCACTAAATAGCTTATATTTTTTATTTATCTTACAAAAAATTTATTGCACTAATATCTTCATTAATTAAAGAAACTAATACGCCTACATTATACTTATCAAATTGTTTTTTCAACTTAGAAATATCAATTGAAAATACTTCTAATCGTCTAACTAATAATTCATCAATTACTTCAATTCCAATCTCCCTAAAATAGTTAATAACATCTCTTACATTATCACAATCCATAATAAAATTATATATAACAGAATCATCATTACTATTAATAATACGATGAAGTACTAAATCGTTAAAACCCAATTCCTTTAAAAATTCCATTATGCCATTCCTCCTTGTAAACATCCCCTAATAATCATAGCTAATCTATCATAGTCCTCTTGATTAATAATAGTATGATATGTAACAGCAAACATAAAACTATCAATAGACGGAGCAATTCTATTTTTTAACAAAGTATCAAATACTCGCAAAACCTTCAATTTAGAAATACGAATACCAGAAAAATTATAAGCTAATGGTTCATTTTGATCAGAATAACTATTAATAGCTTTAATATAATCATGTTCAAAAATAGAATCATCTATCTCAAAAGAAACTACATTTTTCATAATTGAATCGTATTCTACTTGATTATCAAATACTGGACATATTGTATTAGTTACTTCCATTTTATTCAAATCAGTAATACCACAATAAGGAAGATACTTATATTTTTTACTAAAACGCGTAATTTCACCCTTTAATTGTAATTTTACAATATGATAATCACTTACTTCTACAAAAGGACCAGCAGCAACCAACTTACCATCAGCATCAACCTGTACCCTAGAAGCTTGATAAATATTATAAAATAAAATATCTAAAGGATTAACATTCGAACGTAAATTACTAAGATTATCTCTCAAATAATAAATACCTAATGGATGAATTTCAATAAATTGGTCAGCAATATCAGCAAAATTAAGTGCCATCAAAGCTGTCAACGCCGGTCTAACAACCGCATTTTTCTCCATTAAAGAAAAACCATACTTTTCAAATAAAGATAAATTATTTCTTAATAATTCATGTGATAGAACTAATAATTGCTTACATTTATCAAAAACAACTGAAATCATTAATCCTTTACTTTCTAACAAAGCTATATTTTTAGAAAAATCATCTGCAGCACCCTTTATGAAACTTAAAAGATTATCATCGCCATAAGAAAAGCCTAAATCATGTTCACTATCACTACCAACATAACTAAAAAACATTTCTACTTCTTTTTTCATATATATACTTTGCTTAATCAATGAGTTACTTATTTGTAATAAATCATCTGGTTGTAACCCTTTTTCCAACGCAAGCTTTGTATTATTATCAATAATTTCCTTACTAGAATTAACCAAAAGAGCAAATAAAATTTTTCCTTTAGAAACTTCATCAATTTTAGAAAAATTATTCTCACTAAGTGCCTGGAAAATAATTTCCATTCGAGATAACCGACCATATTTAAGAATATCATTTTGAACAGCCATATCTAATAATGAAAACTGATAACCATATTTTTCAAATAATTGTAAAACATCATTTTTCATTAAAACTTCAGAAGAATTAAATTCATCTATTCCTATATTTTTTAGTTGTCTTTCAAAAATTTCATGATTATATTTCATCAAATCAACTAAAATTCTTTGTTTTACTTTTTCTTCCACCTTGCGTTTTGTAAACAACAAATGTAAAGTACTACTATCCTTAATAATAGAAGTATTATTAGGATCAGTTAACATAGTAATTAAATCTACATATTTATTAGTAACATTAAGAACAATATCTCGTCTTTTCTGTAAAGAAGCCCTTTCTTCTTTTTGAATATTAATAACTTCATTAACCTTATTAAGAAATAAATCAAAGGCCTCTAACTCATCACTTTCCAATTCTACTGTTGTATTTTCCTCAACATTCATAGTAATTATTTCTTTAATTAAAGACATCTCATTGATCATCGTATCAATTGTTTCATCATCATCAAAAGTAAAAGAACGAATCAACTTTTCTATTTTTTGAAAATCAATAGAATCAATAGACTTTATATCACTAACTAAATGATTAACCAAATCCTCATTTTCTTGGACAGAAGAATCTAATTGATCATCATGACCATACAAAAACTCCTGATTTTTATCAACTTGCTCTTTCAATAAATTTATTAAAGTATTTTGTTGCTCTAACATCAATAATCCCTCCTATCTTTCTTCATCATAAGTGATAATATTCATAATTTCATCAACTTTATTATCCCAAGTACGAGTATCTATATTAGATTGTTCAATCCCTTTATTCTTATTTACAAAAGGATTAGACCCCTCCAAAGGTTCAATAAAATCATCATTTTCTAACTCATCAGGCAAACTAATATTATTATTAGCTCTACCCTCATCCAGACTATCATCACTCTTAAACAAATTTGTATTATTAACTAAAGAATTATTGATATCAATATCAGAATTGAAAGAAACATCATTATAATCATTCACCGAACTACCATTACTTATTGATGAAGTATATTCATAATCATCAATATTATTTCCATCTTGAAACTTATAAGATTTTGTACTAGTAGCTGATTGATATGAAGGTCTAATCTCATCTTGTCCTTCTATAATAAATCTCTCTTGTGAATATATTTTTTTCTGACTACCACTATCTAATAAAGTATCCTCATAAAATTTGACATTTCCCTCAAAAATCATAAATAGTGCCTTTGTCTTTTCAGCATCAGTAAGCAAAGAGCCATTCAAAAACTCAAAGAAGGATTCTACATCCTCTATCTCATGAACATTATGAATATCTGAAAAATAACGATTATACTCCCTAACTAATTCCAATTGTTTTAGGGAATTCTGAATAGGTGTCAAACTATTATAAAGAGAACCCCTATCTTGATTAAATCTTTCTAAAGATCTTCTAAAATTAACTAATGGTTCTCTAGCTCTTTGGCATTGTCTTTGAGCTCTTTTTTCTAAACCCCTTTTCTTAAGCGAAAAAAGATTTCTTGCACTTTTCATTACTTGTTCTACATAAGAATCATCCTTTAAAATTTCAGACAATAAATTCTGAAATTTATAAATATCTTCTGGTGCTTCTAATAATGTAGCATAAGCTGCTAAATCATCAATATTATTTGAACAAATATCCAAAACTGTATTAACATAAACCTGCTTATCATGTGCACTTTGAAACTTATCAATTTTTTGTTGTTGTTGCCTTTCTTGACGTTCAAGTTCAGCACGCAACTTTTCAACCACTTCAGTATCCTCAAGCATCAATCCTCACCTCTTATTCTATTCTAATTACTATTATATCGTAAACCATCTTAAAAAAAAAGGCCTATTGCAAATAAATTTTAACTTTATACATTTTTTGATAAAAACAAATAAGAACATCAACAATAGCCTAGTACAATTTATTAAACTATCAAAAAAGCTTCTAAAAATAACCGAAACTATTTTTGACTTTAAGCAAATTCTAAGAATTTATATCTTCATCAATCATAACAGGAGAATCTAATGGTAAAATTTTTTTCTCAATAAGCATATCTGGAAGATTTCTTACCGCCTCGTTAGAAATATCTTGTTTAAGTTCTGATGATTCATTACTCTTAGTTCCAATATCCACATTTTGTAAAATACTTTTTTCATCTGTATTACTACCAAGAGCAGCTCCAACTGTATCCTGTATAACTGGCATATCCTTAGTCTCAACAGCAATATTACTATTTATTTCATTAAATGAAGTAACTGGATTAACTACTAAATCAATAGAATTTTCAACATCATCTTGGTTACCAGCATTAATGTCACTACTTTTATCTTGCCCCGTCTCTTTAGATTGTAAAGTATTATCCGCTATACTCTGTATTATTGACACATCACTCTGATTATTTGCAGTAACATCAAAATCTTTTTGATTATCATTAACACCATCACTAGAATTATTAGTAGCACCATTTTCTACTGGACCAGATACTAAATCATTAGGTACAGTTATTGAAATAGGACTCTCATCACTTTTTTCTAAAGATATGTTTTGATCTGTTGAAGACTCTTCTACCAAGTTTTGCATTATTGGTACATCATTTTGATTATCGTTAATAGCAGCACTAGAATCTTTAGTATCACTATTTTCTACTGGACCAAGTGTAAAATTATTTGGCTCTATCGTTGAAGCAATACTATTATCCTCATTTTCTAAAGACACATTAGTATTTACTAAAGTTTGTTCTACCAAACTCTGCATTACTGGTATATCATTTTGGTCATTTGTAGTAGCATCAAATCCACCCTGATTATCATCAACACCATCGTTAGAATTATTAGTATCGCTATTTTCTGCTGAACTAGATGTTAAATCATTAGACGCAGTTATTGAAATAGGACTCTCATCACTCTTTTCGGATGAAAAGCCATCATCTTTTAAAGTATTATCTGTAATAGCCTGCATTACTGGTACATTATCTTGACTACCCAAATTATTATTAGTCATAATATTATTATCATTAACTATAGCATTACCATTATTATCTATAGGTCTAAGCGATAATGTAACTGGTTCCTCTTTCTTCTCTTCTTGTTTATTATTAATACTACCAAATTCCAAATTATTACCCAAACCATTTTCATCTGAAGCAACAGCAAAAGTTTTCTCATCATTTAATAAAACCGTATTATTTATAGTATCTGAAGATGCTAAAAAAACATCAGTAGGATTAAACATTGCTTGCAATTCACTTTTATTTTCCCCATCATTAAAAGACAACTTATCATTTTCTAAATTCTTATTTTCTTCTTTCAAAGGCTCTTTTACATTACCCAATGTTGAATCAAAACCTATTTGTGAAGATTTATTCGTTTCCGAGTCCTTTGGAGGTACAACTGCTATATTAGAAGGAACATTTGAACTACTATTCATAATAGATGGTCCGCCTACAATAGGAATGCTACTCTTTGTACCTGCTCCACATAAAGATCCACTTTTATTTTTATTGTTCATAATAGCAATTAAAACTATAACTAATAAAGCTATTCCCCCACCTACTGTCATATAAATGTTAGTCGTATTATATAAAGCAAACTCAAACTTAACACTAGATGCCTCACTAGAAGATAAATTCCAAGATAAACTTCTATTATTATCATTCTTAGAGTTAGCATTACTACTAATAGCCGAATAAGGAAGAGTTACATTAAAAGATAAATCTAATGTTTTAGCAAGAGAACTTTCCAATTCATTCATATCAATTTCAGAAGACATATCAGGATCTAGTGCTTTACGCAAATTAGTATTCGACTCAATGTAAGACTTACTATCCATGCCACTATCTGCTGCATCAAATTTAAAATCTGCTACATATGTATTTTTCAAAAAACCTTTTTTTACCTTGAATATTTTGGCTTTAACTGCATCCTTTTCTAAAATACCTGACAAACTATAACCATCAGCATCCTCACTACTTACAAAATCGATATTTTTTATATTTCTAGCAATAGTAAAACCACTCATTTTACCATCTTTATAATCTGTAATCGTAAAGCCTGCCTCTTCAAGTTCCTTTTTACCTTTACTATCAAGTATTTCTTGATTACCAAAATAAGAAGTATCTACTGCATAAATTATCGAAAAATACATAGACTTATCCTTCTTAATATCCATATTAGCATTATACTTAACACAACCAGTCAAAGGTAGTATTAACATAATTATCATTAATAACAATATATATCTTCTCTTTTTCATATCTTACTCCTAAACTAATTATTTTTCATTATCAAAATTCTATAGTAAGAAAACACACTCTTTTACCCCTACTATTACGAATAATAGTATAACACACTATTAATTAGAACTAAAGATAAGAAAAGAGGCAAATACTAACTTGACGTAAACCAATATTAAGCCTTGTACAAAATATAAAGGTATTAACACCTCTATCCTCCACTATTAACAGTCTTTTCAATCTCTCTAAAAAAAGCATTCATCATCTTATTAAATCCTTTTTCTATATAAGTAGAAAGCTTCATTCCCACTTTAGAAAATCGATTACTATAATTTACCTCCTTCTCCAAATAATTATCAGCTGAAATTTCCTTACCCTCAGCTACATCTTTTTCAAATCTCTCAATTGCTTCTTCTGTCAATGTAGTCTTTTTACCTTCATTATACTCAAAATAACCAGAAGCCATAGAAAAATACAATGAAAAAAACAAAATAACTATCACTAGCAAAAGAAATCGCACCACATTTTTACCCTTTACTTTCATTAACAACCTCCATAAAACACTCCGCAAAAGCCAAGGTAGAGTTTAAAACCTCTGTAGTTGTATTCTCTGGACCACCAAACTCAGCTAAAATTGTATATGGCGAAAAATCTTGATTATAAACACCATTCACTCCCACTCCTCCTTTCTTATATATACCTTTTGAAAGACCAGGATACTTCTGATTCAACTTATCATTAATTTTTGTTGTAAAATCCAAATTATCTTTATAATTAACATTTTCCAAACCAATTAAAAATATCATCTTAGCATAACTCTTTTCATTTATCTGCACTGTTGTCTTATCCTTTACTAAACTGTCTCTATGTACATCAATAAAATATTTCAAAGAAGGATATTTTTTCTTAGCATCCTCCATTAATACACGACTAGCCTTATAACTAGCATTATATTTCCAACCATTCTCATTTAATACATCTTTTATTTTTCTCTCCTCTACTAACGTATGTAGTAAATTACTATTAAATACCTCCTCCAAAATATAATCATTCATCATCACCGTCGGATTAACACTATACTCCAAAAAACTACTAGGAGCATACTCCTCAGTCTGATGTGAATTATAAATATATATTATAGGCTCTTTATCCTCCTGTTTTTCTACCTTTTTAACATTAGAAGAATTAGTAGTAGGATTAACTAACTTAACTTGACTAGTAGAAAGTAATGTATCTGGCTTATTATAAAGAGAAAGAAAAAAGTTAAACATTTTATCTACTACTGAAGCACTCTTTTTTTCGTAAAAGGGATTACTCTTTTCTAATAACAATTGAACAAAGTCTTTATCACTAACAATAGCTATCTTACTTCGATCTAAAACATAAAAACTTAAAAAAACACCACAGAAAAACATGCTAAAAAAGAAAAGTTTTCTACTCTTCTTATTTTTCTTAGATTTTGCATTAAACTTTTTCCTCACATGCCTCACCAATACTACTATAATAAATTATCAAGACTTAATTTGTCGGATTAAAGGAAGCATGTAAACTTTTATTAATTCCATTTCCAATAAGTAAACCTAACTTATCAATCATAAAGTCAACTTCTTTTGGAGTAACCATTAAATTAGATTGAATAGGAGATAACACCTCATATATTAACTGCTTAAATTCATCCTCTGATAATTCACCAATCATTCCTAAGACTTTCTCTTTATCAAAAGAAGATAATTCTCTCTTTTCATCTCGATAATCTTGGTGCATTTCATCTACTAATTTTAAAGATGCCTTATTAGCATTATTAAGTTTAAAACTAAATTGTTTCAACATATATTGAAATGTATCACTTACTATAGTAACCGCATCAACAATAGTAGGTACCCCTATAGCAATAACAGGAATTCCTAATGTTTTACTACTAACTTCTTTTCTATCATTACCTACACCACTACCAGGATGTATCCCACTATCAGTAATCTGAATTGTCTTATTAACCCTACTAATCGCAGATGAAGCCAAAGCATCAACTACTAAAACCATTTTAGCATCAGTCGTTTTAACTAAGCTTTCAATTAATTCCTTAGTTTCAATTCCTGTAACTCCCGTAACCTCTGGCTTAAAAGCTGCAACCTTCTGATAGCCATCCTCTACCTCACCTAAAGCAAACAAATACCTAGTAACCAAAATATTTTCAACTACTTTCGGTCCCAATGAATCTGGTGTAGAATTACTATTTCCTAATCCAACTACTAAAATAGTATCTTCCTTTTCTATTTTATAATCACTAAGTAAAAGTTTAAGTTCTTTAATAAAACGTTTTTCTACTAACTTATAATTATCTTTATCACTAACATCCTCAAAAGAAATAGTAATATATTTAGCCTTAGAAGAAGAATCATTAAAAAAAACTCGGTCAACAACAATCTTTCCATCTTCAAAATGTTCTCTAGGATACTTTTCATCAATTTTAGAATCAACAATCAAATCAGTACGAACCTGAAATTTTGAAACATCAATACTATGCATACAATCACCTAATATTATATTACCCAAAATATAAAAATTTATTTGCTTTTTTACATTTTTTTTGATAAAATAAATGTGTTTATAAAAGTGAGGTGAAAAAATGCCAAATATTAAAAGTGCTAAAAAACGTATGCGTTCTAACGAAAAAAAAGCAGGAGTAAATACACTAATAACTTCTAGTATGAGAACTGCCATTAAAAAATTCGAAAAAGAAGCAAAAACAGGAAATAAAGAAGAAGCAAGTAACAAATTAAACATTGCTATTCAAAGAATTGACAAAGCTATGTCTAGTGGTCTAGTTCATAAAAATAAAGCTGCTAGATTGAAATCAAGATTAACAAAAATGAACAATAATATTAAATAGACCAATGAATATTGGTTTTATTTTTTTAAAAAATTATAAATTTATATCCAAAAAACATCTGAATTCACATAAAATTAAAAGTAAGATAAATTAGAATAAAAAATGGAGGAAAGGCATGAAAAAACTTATTGCAATACTTATTTGGTTAACACTACTAGCACTAATAATTATCAAAAAAGATGACTTTTTAAAGATTTACAATAGATATTTAAAACCTCAAGATAATAAAGTCGTCTCTATTGAAAAAAATAGATATTATCGTAATTATGATTTTGATTTTGTTCAAGTAACTGATAACTTTTCACCCAAAAACAGACAGGATATCTTAAATATTTTCTATACGGCCATCAACTCTGGACAAGAAAACTTTACTTTTTATTGTCCAAAAAGTTACAAAAACTGCATTCAAGAAATTAGAAAAATAGCTAATAATCAAACTTTATTATCTCATATTAATAACTTTGTTCATCCTTATAATGGATTCAAACATATTGAAACAAAATATGATAGTCTAGGCCAAGTAACTATTACTGTTGAAAAAAGCTATACTGAAGAAGAAATAATAGAGATTGAAGATTATATTAATAATATAATCAAAAAAATAATCAAACCCTATGACAACACAGAAAACAAAATCAAGGCAGTACATGATTATATTATAAATAACTCTAAATATGACTCAGATCGTAGTGATCATAACATTATAAAATACAAATCAGATATAGCATACGGACCATTATTAGAAGGTTATGGTATCTGTGGAGGTTATACTGATGCGATGGAACTATTCTTAGAACGATTAAATATTAAAAGTTATAAAATATCAAGTGAAGACCATGTCTGGAACGCAGTAAATATAAATAATAACTGGCACCACCTAGACTTAACCTGGGATGACCCTATAACAACAAGTAATACAGATATTTTAGAACACAACTTTTTCCTAATAGGAACTACTGAATTAATAGAAAAAGAAAAAGAACAACACATTTTTGATCAAACAATTTATCAAGAACTAAAAGAAACTTAAAACTAAGCTTCTTTTTTTATAAAATCATAAACTTCATCAATAGTCTTCGAAAAATCATCATAATTAACATTTACCCATTTAACATCAAATTGATGTTTAAAAAAAGTATACTGCCTCTTAGCATATCTTCTAGAATGTAAACAAATCGCCTCAACTACCTCCTCTAACGAAGCATTATTATAAAAATAATCATAAAATTCTCTATATCCAATAGCACTATTTAATATTCTAGAATCCATATACTTATCCTTAAAATTACTAACCTCATCAAGTAATCCATTCTTTATCATCAAATCAACACGTTCATTAATACGTAAATACAAAATTTCCCTATCAGTAGTAAGACCAATAACCCTACATGGGTATAATAATACATTCTTATTATTAGAAATTTCTTCACCATTTTCTATTTTATTTAAAAATCGAACTAATCTTTTCCTGTTATTAACATCTATAGAAATATCACTATCAAAATTTTTAATTCTCTTAAAAATCTCTATATTACTAAGTTCACTATATTCATTATAAGTAGTTCCCTCACTAAAATTATAATCATATAAAGCAGCTTTAATATAAAAACCTGTTCCTCCAACAATAATAACTCTTTTGCCACGTTTAGTAATATCACTAATCAAACGTCTAACATCTCTTTGATAATCAAAAACTGAGTAAAAATCACCTATTTCACAAATATCAATCAAATGATGAACTACACCACCACGTTCTTCTATAGTAGGCTTAGCACTACCTATATCTAGTCCCTTATATACACTAACTGAATCACCATTAATAATCTCAGCATTCATTCTTAAAGCTAACTCAATACTAAGTTTCGTTTTTCCAACACCAGTTGGTCCCACAATAACAATAACCTCTTGCACAACTTCACCTTCTTTAAAATCAATAAACAATTATTAACCTATTAGAAAATATTTTTAAATTAGTCAAGACTTCTCTTAAACATTTTCTCAAGATCAGCCTTAGTATAAGTAATAATAGTAGGTCTGCCATGAGGACAAGTAAAAGGATTATCACATTTCCTGAGTTCATTTAACAAAAATACTTGATCATCATAAGAAATATAATCATTAGCCTTAACAGACATTCTACAAGCCATAGTAGCGGCCATCCGCCACACAAATTGATCAAAATCAAACTCTTCTTTTTGAGCAACAATATCAATTACTTTATGAATACATTCAGAGGCAATATCATCCTTAATCCAACTAGGATGACTTCTAACAATAACTGTATTATGACCAAATTCTTCTATAAAAAAGCCATATTCTTTAAGCATCTCGAAATGCCCCCGCAAAACTAATAACTCATTAAAAGTAAGCTCAATACGAATAGGCACTAACAAATCAACAGACAAAACTTTCTCCTTTAATGAACTAAGAACTTTTTCATAATTAATTCTTTCCGCAGCAGCATGCTGATCTATAATATACATTCCATCCTCATTCTCTGCAATAATATAAGTAAGATAAACAATTCCTCGTGGAATCATTTCCTTAATTCGATACTTCTTCTCTTCTTCAGAAACTAAAGAAGTATCATCATTCAATGAATCATATGAAACCTTCTCCTCTTGTACAGAAAAATCAAGAACCATCTCCTCATAATTAGTATTTGAAAAATCATTTACCTCTTCTGAAAAAGTAGAAATATTAGATTTCTTAATTTGCGTAGACACTTCCGAAACAGAAGATAAATCTCGTACTGCTACTGTTGGAATCAAGGTTAACTGCTTCAATCTCTCCTCTATTAAAGAAGCTACCAAACTCTTCAAAGTATCCATCTTAGAAAATTTAATATCCATTTTCGTAGGATGAATATTAATATCAATTAAAATAGGATCAACCTCAATATTCATCACAATAATTGGAAACTTACCCTTAGGAATATAAGTATGATAACAATCAACAATAATTTTATTTAATTCATTATTACGAATTACCCTTCCATTTACTAAAGTAGTAATTGCTGATCTATTACTTTTAGTAATTTCTGGATAGGAAATATAACCACTAATATAATAATCATCATTTTCTCCATCAATAGGAATCATCTTTTTAGCAATATCCACTCCATATATAGAATAAATGACTTTTAATAAATCACCATTTCCATCTGTTTGTAATAAAATCTTATCATTATTTTTTAACGTAAATTTTATATTTGGATATGAAAGAGCCATTTTATTGACATAATCTACAATATTGGCTAATTCAACATATAAATTTTTTAAATACTTTAGTCTAACTGGAGTATTATAAAAAAGATTAGCAACTGTAATTGTTGTTCCTTCTTGTAAATCACACCGAGAGCATTTAATATCAGTCCCACCTGATAAGGTAATCAAAGTTCCAACATTACCATCAGATGTTTTCAAAATAACATCAGAAACCGAAGCAATAGAAGGCAAAGCCTCACCTCTAAAACCTAAAGACTCAATATAAAATAAATCATCCAAACTCTTTAATTTAGAAGTAGCATGTCGTAAGAATGCCATTTTAGCATCATCCTCATCCATACCAATACCATTATCACTAACAATAATAGACTTAACCCCAGAATCAACTAAAGAAATAATAATCTCACTACTCTTAGCATCAATTGAATTTTCAACTAATTCTTTGACAACATTCATTGTCTTCTCAACCACTTCACCAGCCGCAATCTTATTAGCTAAAATTTCATCCATTACTTTTATTTTACTCAAAATACATCATCCTACCCTCTAAGGAAAAGTAACATCTCCTTTATACTTTTTACAATTAATTTTAATTCGATACTTTAAATCATCCAGTCCACCACCACTACCAGCTGCTCTAGTAACTGTTACTGTACCATCACACTGTTTTGATTCCTTAGTAACAGGATCCATTAATGGTTCTAAATAATTACCTGCTACTAAATCATCAATAATACGAATTGTCTGAGTCCCCTCAAATACACTATCATAATCCATTAAATAATTCTGAGCTGCCGCATATGTACTTTGCTCCATAGTTTCATAATCCCTCTTCTTAGCCTTCTCCAAATATCTACCATAAGCAATAACACCCATAGACATTAATATTCCTAAAATTACAATAACTCCTAATAATTCTACTAAAGAAAAACCCTTATTATTAAATTTCATATTAGCCTCCTTATTCTTTTATTATACTACATTTCCTTTAAATAAGAAAATAAATTCTCGGCAACCTCCATAGGAAGAACTGTTGAAAGTTCTAAAACACTAGCCTCCTTCATTTTCTTCAATGAACCAAACTTCTTTAACAGCTCTTTTCTTCTAACAACACCCACTCCAGGTACTAAGTCTAAAACACTAGCCAAAGCCCCTTTAGCCTTAATATTTCGATGATAGCTAATCGCATATCTATGTACCTCTTCTTGTATTCTAGTTAAAAATAAAAATAAATTACTTTCTTTAGGAACTGTTAAAATTTCATACCTGTCATTCATTATATAACTAGTTTTATGACTCTTATCTTTAACTAAGCCAATAACAGGAATATCAAGTCCCAAAGAATCAAGAATCTCTCTCGCAACAGAAATTTGCAACTTTCCTCCATCCATTACTAAAAGATCAGGCCTTCTCAAATTTTCCATTAATACTTTATAATATCTACGATATAAAACTTCCTTCATCGCTGACAAATCATCTTTAACATCACTTTGAATTTTATATTTTCGATAATCATCCCTAACAGGTAAAAAATCTTCAAAAACAACCATACCTCCTACATAAAAAGTACCAAACAAATGTGAATTATCAAAAGACTCCATTCTAGATACTTTCTTAAGTCCTAAAAGATTAGCAAGCTCCGAAATAGCACCAAGACGCAACTCATCATCTTTTTTTAACGTCTCTTCCTCCTCTTCCATATGTTCCTTAGCATTCTCCCTAGCTAAATCAACTAAACTCTTCAGTTTACCTTTTTGAGGTTTAACTACTTTAATTTTAAAATAATCCTCAATCAATTTTTCATCTAATTCCAAAGGAATATAAAGTTCTTTAGGTAAAATAGCCCCTTTATCATAAAATTTTACCAAATACTCCATAACATCCTCTGATGTACTAACACCAACAGTTTGAATAATTTCATTATGTCTACCAAACAATAAACCCTCTCGAATAAAAAAAATCTCAATTGATAAATAATTATTATCTACATAATAATTTACCAAATCAAAATTATAATTCCTATTCAAATCAATCTTTTGTTTCTTTAAAGTCGTTTTTATATCATCTAGCATTTCCCTAAGCTCTATAGCTCTCTCATAATTCATATTCTCACTAGCACGATACATCTCTTCTTCAAGTCTTTTAGAAACAACAGAAGCATCTCCCTTTAAAAAAGAAATAATTTCCTTAGTCATCTTATCAACTTCTTCTTTTGATACTTCCTTAGTACAATACCCTAAACATTCATGAATATGATAATACAAACAAACTTCTTTTTTTAATTTATCACACTTTCTAAGAGGATAAATACGATTAATCATATTAACTGTTTTCCTTGCTGCCCCAGCATTAGGATAAGGTCCATATAAATGACTCTTATTCTTCTTTCTCTTAGTATTTCTAACAATCTTTAATACTGGATACTTATCATTTGTTAACTCAATATAAGGATAAGTTTTATCATCTTTAAGTAAAATATTATATTTAGGATCATATTTTTTAATTAAAGTTATTTCAAGTATCAAAGATTCAAGTTCTGAAGAAGTAACAATATACTCAAAATCATCAATATCTTCAACTAACAGTCTTGTCTTACCAGTAACTGTCCCTGTAAAATAACTTTTCAAACGATTTTTCAAATTCTTAGCTTTTCCAACATAAATAATTACTCCATCAACATTCTTCATTTGATAACTCCCAGGTTTATTAGGAACTAGAGCTAACTTTTCTCTAAAATCTTTCATTATATCACCAACACTTATATTAAATTATAACATTAAATAATCAATTACTACTTAACAAAATAAAGTATATAAAATTCTTATACAAATGAAAATATTTATAAACATCATTAAAATATATTTAATAATTTTTTATCTACTTTTAAACAAAATTTTTTCTTTTCTCTTTTCAAGTTGTAAAGTATATAATGATATATAATAATTATCTTGAGCTATATCAGTAGGAATAGTCTCACCATTTTCGAAAATAACATTTTGTTTAGGATAAAGTTCTATATATTCATTAATATATTTTCTTTTTAATACTGAGGCAATTGCTGATAAACTCATATCAATTGGGTTATGTAACATCTCATTTCTTTCACCCTTTTTATCACTTGATATATAACGATAATAATAATCAGAATAATCAATAGGTGGTAAAAAAGTAATAGAAACACGTCCTTCATCTATAGAATAACTATCTAAGTCGACCTTACTCTTATCAACATCAATAGCAACAGGCAATAAATTAGGAACAATACCCAACTCTCTACTATTATATAAAATCCTTGTTGCCCCCGTTCTTCCTCTATAAATTGTGTCCCCTTCCACATAAGCACCTTCTGGAAATATTATAGAACTATATCCACTACATAATAAATCAGTCGCAAACCTAATACATAAATCAGCATAATTCTTTCCTCCATGAGCCTCAATTGGCATACTATTCAAATATTTATTTATTACTTTTTGCCTTTTTTCATCTTTCTTATAAATTAATCTAGGACTTATAAGACTAATAACATCCTCTGGACAAGCCATTGGTAAAAAGAATACATCCATAAGACAATTATGATTAGCAACCATTAAATTAGGAACATCTAAAGAATAATTCTCTAACCCATTTATTTGAATATCAAAATTATGTCTTAACTCTTTAAGTTCATTTAACTTACTCATCAACCAAAACCTCCATAACAAGATCAGCCATTCTTTTATGACCTTCATCACTTAAATGAATTCCATCATCTAATAAAGAAATATCATTAACTACTAAAAACTTTTGATCACTATCATGAAAAAAACTAATAATATCCTGTCTTTTCCTCTCACTATCTATGTTAAATATATCCTTAGCATTTATTTCATAATCAAAATTAACTGGTAAAATATAGATAATATTAGGCATTTTTCCATCTTTAAAAAACTTCTTTCTATCATCAACATCTAAATAACTATCATAAACAATTTCCCTATACCATAATAAATCATCTACTATTTCCCTAAATGATTTATTATATTTTATTTGCAAATCATTCGTTCCAAGTGAAATAATCAAAGTATCAACAGGAGCATTAGTTCTAAATATCGAGACAAAAGTATCCTTACCATTTTTATATTTTTTAATATCTTCTTGATTACCAGCAATTCTACCAGGAAGTCCTTCTTGTAAAATTTTATAATCACTACCTAGTTGGTTTTGTAAAATAATGGGCCACTGTTTATCATCATCAATCCTAACACCAGTAGAAAAATTATCTCCCCATACATTAGAATCCCCATAAATTAATATTTTTTTCATAATTGTCCTCCTATCTAGTAAAATTATCATTACAATTTAATTACATTTTATCATACAATTTTTCAAAGAAGAACAAAAAGAAAAAGAATTACTAAAATTCTCTTTTAATACAAATACAATAAGCTGCCTAAGATAATTAAACCCTAAGAGATTAAATATTAAGAACAAATTACATATTACTTCTTAACTTTACTAATTACTGGTGCTTTTTCAAGCTCACCATAATACCCAATACTATCAAGATACTGTTTATATAAAGCTACTTTCATCAAAGGAACTAAATCATAACTACTTGTTGGAGTAGTTTTATAATTATTAATTAAATTATATTCTCTATCAACATCACTATTTAAAATAAAAGATACCTCATCTGGTAAATTCAATTTATAATAATCTTCTTTATCCATTATAGAATTACTACATAAATCAATAACCTTATCTGATTCTTTATCATACGTATAAGAATGATAATAATCTACATCAAAATAATTCTTACACAAAGAAGTAACCGCATAAAATTTAGGAAACAAATATGTTAAATGCTTTGTATTATCATGACACCTACGTAAAATTGACATATTTTCCATATAATATAAAACTGATTCATCGTTCTTAAAATACTCTTTAGCCAAATCAAATGAAAATTTTCCACATGTATCACTTACTATAGTATACTGATTTAATTCATTAAAACTAATATCTTGTATAACTGGAGAATTAAGTAATATTTTTACAGTTTCTTTATTAACATTAGGATTTTCCAAATTACCCAAGCGTCTTACAGCACACCTTATATCATTTAACATATCATAATTATAACTATCTAATATCTCTAAAAAAGTTCACAATCACTAGAAGTATAAATATAATTATTTTTCAATGTCATCATTTTATCTAATTCTGACAAAGTTGAATCAATAAAACAACATGATATAGAAGAAGTATCAAAATAATCCTGCAAAACCAAAGAAGATTTTTCTTGTATTATTTTTCGACCATCAAGCTCACACATAAATATTTCTTCTAATTCTTCATCTAAATTCTTTATTAATTTCATAAAATCCCCCTTTAATTATCGCCTATTATAACAGAAAATTTAAAAATAATCAATTCACCCTAACTAATTTAAAATAAGCATATTTTTTACTATTCAACAAAATAATTACAATCTTTTTTATAATATCAAAAGGACTAATAATTAAAGACTTTTCTTTATTACTTTTGTTGTCTCATTTAAAATATCACAACACTCTTCTTTAGTATAATTATGTAAAGGATTATACAACTCTTCATTTATTGAGGCCGCTCTTAACCACCTTCTACTTATTTTAGAAACTCCATTTTTAGTATACTCTCTTAAATAAATTATCTTATCTAACTGCTCAAAACTAATTCTTTTAGAACACTTCTCACAAGGTGAATAAAGTAGATATAAACTACCACCAATAAAATCATCTGAACTACCTTTATAAGCATCAAAAACATTTATCTCAGAATGAACCACATAAGGATCTTTAGTAGTCAACAAATCACCCGTTACCTCACCATTACTATGCCAAGGTAAAAAATCATCACTCATATTATATGGAGCTCCATTATATCCAATAGATAAAACACAACCATTACTACTAACTAAACAAGAACCTACTTGAGTAGATGGATCTTTGCTCCTAAGTGCTGATAATAAAGAAAGTCCCATAAAATATTCTTCATTTACTAAAACATTACTATCTATCTTACCAATATTTTTCTTTATTACTCCTTTTAAATTTACCAAAAAATTCTTATATTCATCTAAAGAATATTTATCATCAAAATAAGGTTCTATCTTTACTCCAGCCTTATCTAAAATAATATTAGAAATATCAAATTCCTCTGAATTGACTGTCTTATTCAAATAAATAACTTTCCCAAAATGAGCCTGTGCTATTTGCCTACTTTGATCACAATCTGGAAATGAAGATAAATACAAGCTTCCCTTTTCAAACTCTCTTCTTGACCCCCTAAACGTATAAATAGCATTTTCCAGTGAAGAAACTTCAAACTTATCCATATCAAAAGAAGAACTATTTCTTTTAATGTTAAAAGGAACATCAGAATAACCAACTGATAATATCTTATTATCCTTATCAACTATACATGCGCCTTCGTTATTATATTTACTCCTTAAAGAAGATAAAGCTACAATACTCATAAAATATTCTCGCCATTTCAAATAATCTTTTCTTTGACCTGCCATAAAACACCTCTTTAGCTCTCTATTATAGCAAGCAAATTCCCAATCAACAATAAAATTTAATCAAATATTACAAAAGCTAAAAAGACTTTCAAAATAAATTATTAATATTTCAAAAGTCTTACTTCTAAACTAAAATATTTACTCAAAATAGCTCAATCTATCATTAATGCTTATTTAAATTAAAATTACCAGTATCACTAACAACCCTAATATAAGAACAATCATCTGCTATAACATAATCTGAAGTAGTATAATAAGGATCCTCTTCTCTTGGACCAACATTATTCTTACGCCCAATAAAACTAATGGTATTATCATTTATAACATATACTCCTGTAGTACTAGCAGAATCACTAATAACAGATGTATAAGTACCATCTAAACTCAATGTATAAACATATTTATAACTATATGATAAACCATTACTCAACGTACCACTAGTCTCTCCAGAATAAGTACCACTACATCGTTTAGCTTTACCATCAGAAGAACTAGCATTATTTTCTCCTTCTTTTTCATTCTCAGAAGAACTATTTTCCTTACTTGTACTATCCTTTTTCTCATCCTTTACCTTATTATTACTATTCAAATTCTTCTTATCACTACTTGTATAACTAGCAAATATAACCCCCTTATCATAACAAATATAACCAACTAAACCTACAATAATCATCATCGCAATAACTAATACTATAATTAATATATTATCATTCTTTTTTTTATCTTCTATCATATTATCACCCTATCTTGTTAAAAATATGGTAACATAACATTAAAAATATTACTATATATTTTTTTAATATTAAAAATACTTTACATAAGAAAATAAAATTAATTATACTTAACAATAAAAATTTATATACACTATCATACATAAAAAATACTAATTATAAAACTTCCATTACCTCAAAAAGTATATTTGATTATTTTTAAATATATCTTTTCAATACATACAAACTAAAAATAATAAATATATATATTGACAAACAAATACACATAAAATAAAATAAAAAGTCAAAAGGAGAGAAGTTATGAAAAAGAAAATATGTTTAATAGGACTATTACTATTAATAGCAACAATTACATTACCAATAACAACTAAAGCAAAGGATCTTGACTTAACAATTTATACAGCTGAGACTTTACAAGAAACTTTAACTAAAGAAAACATAACAGGAGATTTTACAAATTACCAAGCAACAGATGACAAAGCTACGATTTATGTTTTCAGACAAGATGGCTGCTTAAATTGTAAAAACTTCTATAATTTTGTAGCAAACACTTTATTAGTTAATCACGCTGATAAATTTAGAGTAATAAGTTATGAAGTTAAAAACAACCAATTAAATAACAATCTAAGAATACAAGTTCAAGATTTTATGGGAGAAGAAGTAAACGTTACACCCTACATTATTATTGGAGAAAAAACATTTAGCGGACACATAGATGCTGCAAAACAAAAAGAAATAGAAGCTGCTATTCTTGCATTATATAATGATGCTAACAAATATGATGTATTAAAAGACATGAAAGATAATAAAAAAGAATTTAGCGATGCAACTAACAAAATAATAGTAACAACATCAAAGGCATTAAACAAAAATAATAGTTTGAAAACAATAAATACTAATCATCAAGATTTAACAATCGCTAACTTCAACTATATAACATCTTATGATATTAAAATAGTAGATGATAAAAATAATATAGTACCATCAAATACTGGAACTTTTACTATTAAGATTCCTGTAACACAAAAATTTGATATGTATAAGGTTGTTTCTTTAGATACAAATGGAACAACAACCGATATTAACAATGTCTCATATAAAGATGGTTATATTATTTTTACAACAACCAATTTATTAGAATATGTAGTATATGGAAAAAACAATACATCAAATGATACTACAAATGAAACAGTTACTGAAATAAGTAATCAAATAAACGAAGAGAATCCAAACACATTAGATAATATACAGCTTTATGTATTAACATTAATACTTGGTAGTATTACTTTAGTAAGTAGTTCCATAATTTTAAAAAAGAAAATAAATTAACAAAAAGTTCTATGTATAAAACATGGAACTTTTTAAGGAGTATACAATGAGAAAAAGAAAAATTAAAAAAAGACTAGAAAAGAGAAAAAAACATCTTTTCTTAAAGTTTACAATTATAATATCCTCACTAAGTATCATTTATAGTGGCATCTACATTTTTCTTTGGACAAAAGACAATTATAATACTAATAAAGAACTAATTGATATTAAAAATAACACTCCTATAACAAAAATACATTCAGAGAAAGAAAAAGAAAAATCATTTAATCCCTATAAAGATTTTCCTACAATAAACTATTTAGAAGTCGATTTTTCAAACTTAATAGAAAAAAATCCAGAAACAGTAGCCTGGATAGTAGTTAATAATACCAATATAAATTATCCAGTAGTTCAACATAATGATAATAAATACTACTTAAATCATAGCTTCAATAAGCAAAAAAATGATGCTGGATGGATCTTTATGGACTATCGAAATAATATAAAAAATATGGAAAAAAACACTATAATTTATGCTCATGGAAGACAAGATGGTTCTATGTTTGGCAATTTAAAAAATACTTTGAAAGATAAATGGTATAAGAATACTAACAACCATATAATAAACTTATCAACCAAACACGAAAATATGTTATGGCAAATATTTAGTATCTATAAAATTAAAACTACTAATGACTACATTCAGACAGACTTTCAAGAAGAAACATCTTTTAATAACTTTTTAACTACAATAACAAATCGTAGTATTTATAATTTTAAAACTCCCCCTAAGAAAACTGATAATATTTTAACCCTATCTACTTGCTATAACGAAAAAGAAAAAGTAGTAATTCATGCAAAACTAATAAAAACTAAACAAAGATAAATATTATTAGAAAAGAAAAAAACTAATTTGTTCTCTAAAAGCTTTGCCTAACAATAAATGTTCCCTTAATATTTCAACCATAAAATAAAATTTATCCATAATAAATCATTTCGTTTTTTATCAAATGACCAATTATCAAAACAATCAATTATTTCAATGTTATATTCTAACTTATCTAATATTTTCTCAAATTCCTCTCTTGTAAAAAAGCTATAATATTTACCATCTTTTATCTCATGATTTTCTCCCTTTTTAAAAGTTATATACATTATTCCATTTTTCTTTAAAGCTCTAATCATTAATTTTAATATATAAGGCAACTCTTCTTTTGAAACATGCAAAATAGAAGAACAAGCCCATATTGCATCATAAATATTTTCATCTTTCAACTCATCAAACCTAAGACAAGAAACATCTTGTCCAATATAATTACTAGCTAACTTACACATCTCAATAGATCCATCAATCGCTTTAACCTTATAACCATGTTCTAAAAAGTATTTACTATCTCTACCACAACCACAACCAAAATCTAGTATATAGCAACAATCAGGAATTAACGAAAGAAATTTATCATAAACTATTCCCATATCAACATCTACAGTCTGTTCAAAATACATTTTAGCATTATTATTATAATATTCTATAGCATCATATTTCTTTTTCATCTTACTACTCTCTTACATCAAAAAACAAAAAAACTATTGATATTTTTCCATAGACTTCATCATCTGATTAATTTGTTTTTGATTAGGTTTTCTTCCCATTTGCATCATAAGAGCTTTAATCATATCCTCATTAATAGGAGGATTATTCTTTAAATATTTTTTCAGAAACATTCTAGCTCCAAAAAAACCAATACAAATTCCAATTAAAAGACCAATAACAACCATCAAAATATCATGTAACATCAAATCATCTCCTCTAATATTAGTATACTAAAATAATATTATTAAAACAAGTTTTAATTCCACATATGTATTATTGGAGAATTAAAAGTCTCTACTTCAGAAAATTTATCTGATAAAAAGAAATACTCCTGATACTTAAAACAACAGACAAAATAATTATCAGAAAAATCCTTTAAAATATCAAAAAAAGAAGATGTTTCCTGTTCCAATTCTAATCTAATATAACTCCTTTTTACAACCAATCTACTAATCTCATTTCTATACAAATTATTAATATAATGTACATCTTTCCTCTTAGAATAAGGAATATTTTGATGATACCTTAAAAATATTTTTCTATCAAGAATCACCTTATTAATAGGTTTTGTTAACTGAACAAATAAATTATAACCATACTCTACTTCTTCTGTATCCAAATAATATATTTGCCTCAATATATTATAAAGTACTCTTTCATTACCTTTATATAAATTAACAAATTCCTCTTTTAACTCGAAAACAAAATAGACCTTCATTTTATCACCAAACTCAGTGTATCAAAAATAAAAGTCTATTTTTGTCGTTTTCTACTTTAATAACTTCTCAATTCTCTTTTCTAAACTTCTTACATCAAATCTATATTTTTTATAAACATCATCTTTTCTACCACTCAAGCCAAACTGATCAAGAGTAATCAAATACTTACTATTAAAAACTAAACGATTCCATGAAAAAGATGATGCAGCCTCAATAACAATTTTTCTAATCTCAACAGGTAACACTTCCTCAATATATTCATCACTTTGTTGTAAAAAAAGACCTAAGTTAGGCATAGAAACGACTCTAATTTCTATTCCTTTTACTCTAAGATTTTTGGCTACATCTATTGCTAAATGAACTTCCTCACCTGTTGCTATCACAATTCCATCAGCTCTCTTTAAAGTATCAAAAACAACATACCCACCTTTTTCTACTTCACTAATCTTAGTAGAATCAAGTATTGGCAATGAATTTCTTGATAAACAAATAGCAGCTGGACCACTATTTCTCTTAAGAATTGCTTTATAAACTCCAATAACTTCATTAGCATCAGCTGGACGATAAACCGAAAGGTTAGGCATACTACGTAAACTAACTAATTGCTCTACTGGCTGATGCGTAGGTCCATCTTCACCAACACTAATAGAATCATGAGTAAAAATATAAGTAATAGGTAAATTCATCATACAAGCCATCCTAATAGCGGGACGCATATAATCACTAAAAGCTAAAAATGTAGAACCATAAGGACGAAAACCACATAAAGCCATTCCATTTAAAATAGCTCCCATGGCATGCTCTCTAACGCCAAAATAAATATTCTTACCCATATAATCGTCTGAAGAGAAAACTCCACCATCAAAAATAAAATTCTTGCAAGCTGCAAATAAATCAGCACTTCCTCCCATTATAAATGGATATTTTAAAACAAAAGAATTTAACAGCTTAGACGAAGTAACTCTAGGGGACTCTATCGCATCACGTGGTGGATTATATACTAACTCTACAGAATCAAGTTTTTTATCAATATTCATAAAATAAGAAAGTTCCTTTTTCTCTTCCTTTGACAAACCCTCAATTAAATCATTAAAATCTTCATATAGTCCACGACATCGTCTATCAATTAAATATCTAAACCCTCCTCTAGTATCTTTCGAAGTACTAAAAGGAATATCTCTAAATCTCAAAGTCTCCTTTAATTTAGTTATTTCCTCTCTATCTAATGCACCCCCATGAACCAGATTCGTCCCTTGTAAAGATGAATATTTACCAATTACTGTTTTAATAATAATAATAGTAGGCTTATCCAAGCTATTCTTAGCCTCCGCAATTGCCTTAGAAATAGCTGTATAACTCTCACCCTCTGAAACAGTGAGTACATTAAAACCCATTGCCATAAATCTCATCGCAATATTTTCTCTAAAAGTAAGAGAAACACTACCATCTAAACAAATATCATTAGAATCATAAAGTAAAATCAACTTATTTAATTTTAAGGTTCCAGCTAAAGATAAGGCCTCATAGCTAACCCCCTCCATCAAATCACCATCACCACATAAAACATAGGTATAATAATCAATAACCTTCTTTTTACCCTTAGTATATCTAGCTTCCAAACTAGCCTCAGCCATAGCCATACCAACAGCACTGGCTATTCCCTGACCTAAAGGACCTGTACTCATATCAACTCCTGGAGTAACACCATACTCAGGATGACCAGGAGTAATAGAACCAAGTTGTCTAAATTGTTTTAAATCATCTAAATCAACAGGAAAACCAGCCATATATAAAGTCGCATAAAGTAAAGCTGAACCATGTCCAGCGGATAATACAAATCTATCCCTATTAAAATAATCTGGATGACTAGGATCAAAACGTAAATGATGAGCATACAAAGTATAAATAATAGGAGCTGCCCCCAAGACAATACCAGGATGACCACTACCAGCTGCATCAATCATATCAATACCAAGACAACGTATTTGATCAATAATACGCTCCTGATTAATTGCTCTTTTAAGTTTTCTTTGCATAGGAAATATCCTCCCTTTCATTGTCACCTATTATAACATATGACTGCCCTTAATCGCAACCTAACCAAATAACCCGTAAAAAAAGAAAGTTATAACACCTCAAAACTATTAACTATGAAACCTTATTTTCTTATACAATTCAACTACAACAACAATAACCAAAGATAAAAGAAACAAACCACCTAAAACTGGAATAGGTACTGATACTGTCTGTAACATTTTTGATAAAAAGTCAACTTCCATCACCAAAATCCCTAAAAAGATAGAACCAATTACGCCAAGAAGAATCATTAAATTATTTCTAATAGGTACCGAAAACAACGAATTTTTCTCACTTCTACAATTAAATACATGAACATTTTGAATAAAAATCATAAAAATCATTACATATCCACGAGCAGTAATCACATCCATATGTAAAATATTTATTAAATAGAACCAAACACTAAATACTAAAAAACCAATTACCAAACCTGAAACTAATATCTCTTCAAATAACCCCTTATCTAATAAAGACTCTTTAGGATCTCTTGGTTTTTCTCTCATAATATCATCTTCTGCCTTCTCAAAAGACAAAGCAAAATCCTGTATTCCATCAGTTACTACATTAAGAAACAATAATTGAATAGCAACCAAAGGCATTGGCATGTTACAAATAATAGAAAGAATAAAAAATAATACTTCTGCCAAACCACACGAAATCAAAAAATAAATAATTTTACGAATATTAGCATAAGCAACCCTACCTTGTAAAATCCCACTAACAATTGATTTAAAATTATCATCAAGAACAATCATTTTAGAAGCTTCTCGCGCGATATCTGTACCACTTCCCATAGCAATACCTAAATTAGCACTACGCAATGCTAAGGCATCATTAACGCCATCCCCTGTAACAGCAACAAACTCTCCACTCCTCTTAAGTGACTCAACTATCTTAAGCTTTTGCATCGGACTAATCCTAGTAAATACTAAATGACTCTTTACAAATTTATCGAATTCCACATCCCCCTTAGCTAAATACTCATCCACCAAAACACCTGTAGTTACTTCAGCATAATTATTTGTAAGTTTCAAATCTTTAGCTATTTTAAAAGCAGTTAGCTGATGATCACCAGTAATCATTAATACTTTAATACCAGCCCTTCTACATTTCTCAATAGAAGAAACAACTTCCTTTCTAATCGGATCAATAAAACCTACCATTCCCATAAATTTTAAATTCTTGATATCTTTTTCTGTATAAGTTGACTTTTTTCTTACTTCTCCCATAGCAAGAGCAATCACTCGATAACCAGAAGCCGCCAACTCCTCATTCTGTTTTTCTAACTTTTTAATATCAAACTTACTAACTAAATTACTACTTTTACAAAAAGATATTACTTTCTCCAAAGAACCCTTTACAGTACAACAAACCTTAGCTTCATCTTCATAGAAAACAGCTGAATACTTATTCTCTGATTCATAAGGAATTTTTTCTAATACTTTAGCTTTTGAAATATCAACCTTTAATTTCTTGCCTAATACCAAAAAAGCAACATCAATTGAATCCCCTAAATGAGAATCCTTATTAATACTAGCTTCATTATTAATAACTCCACAAAAAGCCAACTCAGAAGCATAAGAAATATCCTCTCCTATAACAGTCCCAGAAAAATCATAACCTACTCCTAATACTTCATAAATATTCCCATTAGGCAATACTATTTTTTTAGCCATTTGCTCATTAACAGTAAGTGTTCCCGTCTTATCAGAAGCAATAACTGTACAACTACCCAAAGACTCAATTGAATGTAGCTTTTTAGCAACCACCTTCTCTTTTGCCATATTATTAGAAGCAATAGTTAAAGCCATAGTAAGAGCAAGAGGTAACCCCTCTGGCATAGCAGAAACAGCTAAAGCTACTACTGATAAAAAAATCTGATTCATTGATTCTCCCTTAATAAGTAATAAAATAGTAATAATAAAAGCAACAATAACTACTAAAAAACTAATCTTTTTAGATAACTCTTCTATTCTGATAGTTAAAGGAGACTTTTCCTCTTTAGTATTATTAATACCCTCAGCAATTTTCCCAATCTCAGTAGCAATACCTGTCAAGACAACAACAGCCACACATCTCCCTGTAACTACATTAGTCCCAGCAAATAACATATTACTTTGTTCGCTAATGGGCAAATTCTCATTTTTCAAAACATCTTTATTTTTAGCAACTGCCATACTTTCACCAGTCAAAATAGACTCATCAACAGTAAAATTATATGAATCAATTATCCTTAAATCAGCAGATATTTTATCCCCTGATTCTAAGTAAACTATATCACCAACAACCAAATCTGAAGAATCAATCATAATCTTTTTATTATCTCTAAGTACTCTAGTTTGTAAAGCAACCAACTTAGATAAACTAGCAGCTGTATTATTAGCCTTATTTTCTTGATATGTTCCCATTATCAAATCAATTAAAATTATAAAAATTATAGCTACACCATCAATAATTTCTGAAACCAAAAAAGAAGAAACGGCAGCTACCACTAGCAATAATACAATAGGATCAATTAATTCATTAAAAAATATTTTAAAAACACTATCTTGTTTTGATTTTGGCAATAAATTTTTACCATTAGCTTCTAATCTTGAAAGACTCTCCTTTGTACTAAGTCCCTCATCACTTGTCAAAACATTTTCAAAAATTTGTTTTTTAGTTAAAAGATACCATTTATTCATCTATCTCACCATTTTCATTAAGTTTTTTTACAACTCTAGCAGGATTACCCACAACTAAAACATTACTTTCAATATCAGATACCACCACACTAGAAGCACCTACTACTACGTTATCTCCTATTTTAACACCTGGTAAAACTACTACATTACCGCCAAACCAAACATTATTACCAACACTAATAGGAAGAGCCCACTCTAATCCCTGATTTCTCCTCTTAAAATCAATTGGATGACAAGCTGTATAAAAACTACAATTAGGTCCTATAAAAACATCATCACCAAAAGTAACCCTATTTCCATCTAAAATAGTAAGACCATAATTAGCATAAAATCTTTCACCAATTTCTATATTTTCCCCATAATCACACCTAAAAGGCTGTTCAATAAGAAACTTATCTCCACATGAGCCAAGAATACTTTTTAAAACTTCTTTTCTTTTTTTAGTATTAGAAGGTTTAATATTATTATACAAAAAACATAAATCTTGTGTTTTCTCCCTAAGAGCAATAATTTCCTCATCATAATTAGGATTATAAACTTCTCCTAGTAATACTTTTTCTCTCAAAGACATTTAAAAACCTCCTATCATTACAGAAATTATACCACATAGAATAAAAGAAAAAAACAAATATTTTATACCAAACAGGATAAAATTATAGATTAAGTAAAGAAAGTGATCTGAAGCAAGTAAATAAAAGGATTTGCACAATTTTTCACCATCAAAAACAGTTTCATAGTATAATGAAATCACATAAAAGAACTTGTAAAAAACATAAGAAAGCATTTATCTAATAATTTTGAAGAATATTTTCCTGAGTTTTTTATGTTATTTGCTTCTAAATTAACCTATGGTTTTCCATAGAAAAAGACTCACTTTTTCCTTTATTTACAAGTACTTAGAGAGTTTTCTTAATTAATTTATAATTTTATACTGTATACAAAAAAATACTATATAATAAGAAAAAACATATCTTATAAAAAATCGAACAACTTAAAATTCAGCATTTATAAAATAATTATTAATACAATTATTCTTAACATTAAATTAAGAATATAACATTTTTTTAAAAGCATTTATTTTTGAATAAATTCCCGATTTTTCCTATTACAATATCACTTTAACTATCAAGAACCAAGTATCCAATTAATAATAGCCCGTTTTATTTGAAAATACTCTTCTTTTTCAAATTGCATATTAGCAATACAATATTTTTTATTAGCTATATGTGAACAAAAAATACACTCATATAAATCAAAACAATCTTGTATAAAAAAAGAATTACTAACTTTATTAGACCAAATAACATTATAAGAATTACTACAATTAATTGAATCATCCACTCTAATACAAAAAGATGATAAAGTACTTCTTTGAGAAGCTAATAAAAACTCAACTTCTGAACAAGAATCACAATAAATAATATTTTTAGAACTACTACAATTAGTACAATGATATACATTACAGCACCCATAAATAGTATCACTTAAAGAAACATTAGAAGAGTTACTAACTCTTTCTGTAGTGGTAAAATTAATACTTTGCCAAATACTAATTACTTGATCTAAACTATCTACTTTTACCTTTGGTAACATCCAACCAGTATCATAATCTTTTTTTTCCATATTACTTTGTGTAATAAAAGAAGAAAAATGAATAGAATCAGCCCAAGTCATCTCGTTAGTAGTAGAATCAAATACTTTTTTAGGTAACTTTACATCAAATGCCATCTTTTCTAATATCTCCCCTAAAGAATAAGGATTATCACAAGAAAAAACATTACTAAAAATTTTTTGGATAATTTCTAACGCTTGTTCCCCCTTCAATATTACCACTCCTCTCTGCTTGAAGAATTAACTTCTAAAATTTTCCGCAAAGAAACATTACCTAACTTAAATTCAAACTTTGCCGAATTTTTCTCTTCTTTATTAAAAATATCCCTATTAAAAACCTCTTCCACTCTAGGGAACCTTTTAAAATCTAATGTAGTTCCCTTCATTGCAGACAATAAAACTCCCTTAACAGAAATTCTCACAACACATTCCCTATTTTTTAATTCAGTTAATAATTTAACCCTTTTTTCTAAAGAGTCAGAAAAAGCAATCTTCATTTTTAAATTATCTACTAATATACTAGCATCTCCTAAAGAAACACGAAATATATAATAATTAACTACATTAGCAAATATAGAATCTTTTAAAAAGGATGAAATTTGATTAAAATACTGTTCTACTATAATTAAAGACACATTATACTTTCTAGACTCAGCCAAAAAACGAACTAAAATTGGATTTTCTACAGTTGCCACTTCATCAACTATAAACAAAATGTGTGAAGAAAAAGAATCTCCCTGAACTAAAGTAAATAATTGCTGCATCAAAAGCCCTGCTATCATTCTAGTAACCTTTTCTCCAAGTTTTACTCTATCTAATGAAAATAAAGTTAAAAAATTATCATCAATTGCCTCTTGTAAATTACTATTACTAATTTGATTATTAAAAACAGGCAACATCTCCATCTCATCAATAAAAGAAATAATAGGAGATATAGCTTCTGTATAAGAACGATTTTTTAACTCAACAAAATCATTAAGAAAAAACAAAACTACACTAGATGGCAATACATCTTTTAATTTATTTATTAAATCAGTACGAAAAGTAACATCTAAAAGTAATTTTCTTAAAGAAGAAAAAGTAAAATCTTCATCCATTAATAATAAATAAATGCTATGACGCAATACTCTTTCTAATTTAGAGTTATATAAATCAACAAGTAATGATTTCAAAAGTTCCAATAATAATTCACAAGAAGAAACAGAATCTTCTTTTTTATTAATAAATAAATCAATACTATCCCCTCCACTTTTAAAATCAATCACCTTACCAATCCCACCAATATCTTTCTCCATTGAAGCATGTGGATCAATTACAACAACCTTATATTTACTAACTAAATCACAATTTTTATAAAGATTATAAATAAATGAACTAATAAACTTAGATTTTCCAGAACCACTAGAACCTATAATAATAGAATGTTTATCAAATTGATATGCATTTTGTTTTAAATAAAAGTCCCCCTGTAAATAAGGAAATGTATCAATTTTTAATAATGAATTTAATAAATCACTAGAAAAAATAGACAGATTTTTGCCAATATCCAAATACTTTGAGACACTTTTATATAAATATCTTACATTTTTAGAAAAATCAACTGACAAAACGAAACTCGGAACTGCAAACAATAAAGAACGTCTTATTATTTTTCCACCTATAGAAAAATACAAATCAATATGCCATTTTACTTTTTGTCTAGAAAAACTAAAAAAATCAAATTCAATACATTTTAATTTTCCCTTTCTTTTTACTACACAAAATTCTAATAAATCAATAATATTTTTTTCAGTATGAAAAGTAAGTGGCAATGAATAACTAATTCTAGGAATTTTTTTATAATTGATTTTTTTAAAAACAAAAGAAGATAAATTATTAATAGTAGGCGGTAAAAAACACTTAGTATATATAAAATATCGTATTTTATTTTTTGAAATTAACACAAAAATTTTCCAATTTCTAAATATTCCATTATAACTAGAAATAGTAGTAACCAGTTGATCCCACTCATCCTTTGTTACAAAATTTTCTGTAAAATAAACCTCCGACATTACCCCATAATAACTACCTCAAAATTAGTATACTAACATCATTCTAAAGAAAACTGACTTTTCTCTAATCAATTAAATCAGTTTAACAAATTGGAACTAAAAAATCAGTAATGCCATCATGATAATATTCTAACTCTGGAATGTGTCTTAATTTATATTTACAACTAGGCAAAAATTCATAATAAAATTGCTTGGAAACCCTCTGAATATCACATGCTTTTTTTGAATCAACATGAAAAACCAACCACTGACTAGCAGGTATAACAAACTTAGAAAAACAATCAATCAGCTTTGTATACAAAATATAATAACCATCACATTTTAATCTATTAGAATCCGAATAAGTAACCATTCCATAATCAATATTACCATATAAATCTAAATATTTATTTTCCATATCATTAAAAAATTTAGGAGCAATCATCCCTATATTATCATTATTAACAGAAATACCCTTCCCATATAATACTAATTCGTCTAAAGTAACAATAGAATATTCAATATCTTTAAACATTAAAATTTCTTCATTAAAACTAATTCTAGGAAAATGTTTTAACTGACTATTCTTATCAACTTTACTAGGCTTAATTCCATGAAAAGAAGTAAATGCTCTAGAAAAAGAAGTTGCACTTTCATACTGATACTTAATAGCAACATCAATAACCTTCGTCTTCTTACTATAGAAATCAAAACCAGCCTGAGACAATCTTCTTTTACGTATGTACTCAGAAACAGATAAATTTGTCAATAAAACAAACACCTTCTTCATTGTAGAAGCATTAACACCCATAATCTTTGCTAGATCATTATAAAGTATTTTTTCCTCTAAATGCTCCTCAATATATTCTGTTATTTGATTTAAAGTCTGATAAATATTCAAAATACCACTCCTATTTTTATAAATTATAACTCTAATAACTCCATAATTTTCATTAAAACATCACCATATTTAGTTAATGCTGTTTCTCCTTCATTGACCAAAAAATCCGAAAACTCTATATCTTTCTCTACCATAATATTCATAGTACTATTCTTTCTAATTACCAGACCTCTAATACTACCATATCCCCGTTTAAATAAATCATAAGTATCTTTCGCATTTACTTTAACTAAACCATCAAGTTCTGAGATATCATAAAAAAAATCTGTATCCTTCCCTTCATATAAACAAACATATACATTAGCAAAAGCTCTATCATGAAACATATTTCCATCTTTTTTCTTTTTATCTAAAACATATCTATTAACTGTTACAAACTCAGCCACATCATAATCAACATCAACACCAATCTCTTCTAAAACTTCTCTTCCAAACCCACTCTTAATTGATTCTCCAGCCAAAACATGACCAGAAGCAGTTGTATACAAAGTCGCCTCATCTTTTCTAATTTGAAAATAAACATTTCCTAATTTATCATATAACCAACAATGAACAGTATTATGCCATAAAGCATCTCGATGTACAATACTTCTTTCCTCACTACCCAAATAATTACCACTACAATCATAAATATCTAAATATTCCATACTACCTCCACTAACTAAGTTCTATTATATAACAAATCCTACTATTACACATCTTTATTATTAATTTATTTTCTATATCATCATTTTAAATACATAAAATCCAATTTACTAAACTACTCTATCCTGATTATACTCAAAAAATCAAACTATACCAAAAATAACACCAAATCGTTCATTATATCCATTTATTATTCTCCTCACACTATCAAAAAAAGAAAACCTCATCCAAACTTTAACACAATTTTTAAAGAGTCCCCATCAATTTTTTCTAATAAACCATTATTATTTAATATAACCTGTTAAAAAAATACATATTTTTATAAATATTTTCAAATGAAATCAACTAACTTTTTTAGTGTTCTTAATAAGGAAAGACACCTAAAAAGGATTGAATTAATCAATCTAAACGTCATTATACATATAAATTAATTAACATCAATCATCATAATCAGCATCCTTTGTTACTATAACACCAACTAATTTACCATTACCACACTTAAGACAAACAACATCCCTATCCCCAACAGGAAGCCCTACATATAAATTCTCATAATCATTAAGTATTTTCCATAAAATCCCCTTATAAATACTCTTGTTTACAAATACATTATAAAACTATTTTTACGTTTTAGAAAATACATTATAGTTATATAGATATAACTTACAGTTATAACTAAAATACAAATCACGCCTTACTTGATATTAATTTTATTAATTCTCCCAACCCCCAAAAATTATTATTTTTATTTAAATAAATACCATATTCTATTGGAGCAAGTTCAATTCCTGTATCTAATTCTAAAATCCCACCACTTGCCACTTCAGATAAAACATACTCTGAAGTAACAACGCCAATGCTTTCAGTATTCTTTATAATTTCTATCATTGAAGAATAGGAAATATTACTTATTAATTTAAAATCATTATCTCTAAGCATCAAACAATTATAAAAATTATAAACCGTTACTGAACATTTTCTAGGCAAATATATAGTCTTATTTTTAAGTTCATCTATACTTAATTTTGTTCCCTTTAATAATGACTTACTAGAAACTATAAAAATATCATGCAACTCTCCAATTTTTATAAACTCTATCATCTCATTTTCATAATATGGTACCCTTTTAGAAACAACTATATCAATTTCTTATTTTTCAAACTTTGCAAGCATTTCTAAAATATCTAAATTAATAATATTAACTTTTATACTTTCTTAACCGCATAATAATTAATCATTTTATTTCCAAATATTTTATCTAACATAGTATTATGTATTCCCATATTTATACTCTTAACCTTTTTATATTTATCATAAAAACCATCTAGTTCATGAACCTGTTTCTCTATTTTATTATATATAAAATTACCTTCTTCTGTTAACCCTATTCCATAATTTGACCAATCAATCAACTTAACCTGTAATTGTTCTTCTAATTTTTTGATATGTTTTGATACAGCTGGTTGAGAAATATGCAACAGATTACTAGTTCTTGTAATATTTTTACAATCAGCTACTACAACAAAAATATTATATAATTCTAAATATATCATAAAATCATCTATCCTAATTTTTTATTAATTATCAATTTCTGACCTGCATAAATCAAATTAGGATTAGAAATTCCATTATCTCGAGCAATCACTTGATAACTAGTTCCAAATCTTTCTGCTATACCACTCAAAGTATCTCCTCTTTTTACTACATAAACAAAAGTATCAGACTCTTTAATTCCTAACTTTTCATTAACAAGAGCTTGTACTTCATTATACCTATCCCCTAAAGCATCTTTACGTTCCTGCCCATTACCATATAAACCAGCAATTACTTCATTTGCTAATTCATCTATTGACTTAGGTAAATCTGGCACATCTGGTAGAACATCTGAATTACCTGTAGCATATCTATCCCAAGCCATACTATTACCACTAAAATAATTCAAATCAAGATTACCACTATATCCATTCAAACGACCCACAGAAGTATATTGCCATAACGCATAAAACGACCAATATTTTAATGGATAAGAATTAAAGACATCGTCATTCGCCAATCCATTATTAACACCATAATTAGCTACCCATAAACCATAATTAGCATTAACTACTACACTCCAATCATACGCTCTCATTACACTAGCTGACATATAAATAACAGGTCTAACCCCAGTTTTGTTATAAACCCGATCCAACCAAGCCTTAGCCCATGAAATATTACCTAAATTACCACTTTCCCAATCAAGAATCAAAATAGCCTCTTTTTGATACCCTTTAGTTTCCTGTAAAAAATAATCAGCCTCTGCCTCTGCACTATTTCCTAAATCTGGTCTAGCAAAATGATAAACTCCTAACTTTCTTCCCAAACTTTTAGCAGTTTGATAAAAGCTATTACAACTACTATCAGTATATCCAACGCCTTCTGTAGCCTTCATAATTACAAAATCAACATCAACAGCAGCCAAATTAATACCACTTTGCCATCTAGAAATATCAATTCCCTTTAGCATAAATTCCTCCTCTCTTTATTATACTTATTTCTAAAAAAGAAGTATTTATACTTATCACGACTAACTAATTTTTATTAACAAAGTGCTATATGCTAGTTATTAAATTAATATATTTTTTACTCTTACTACAATAACGATTGTAACATTCTTATTTTCTAAGATAAAACAAAATCTTTCATTTTACCATTACTCATTTTTATGATATTATAATAGTATCATTAATTTTGCCGATTTAGCTCAGTTGGTAGAGCAACTCATTCGTAATGAGTAGGTCGAAGGTTCAAGTCCCTTAATCGGCACCAGATTGATAGGAAACTCGAACTTTTTATTCGAGAGTAATAAATATTAACTAGAAGTACCGTCTAGTTTTTTTGTTATTTGA